>JAQYWO010000068.1 GCA_029379215.1 Rhizonema sp. PD37 | reverse complement strand
AAAGCGTCCTTTTTTAAATCGGCTAAATGTATTTATGAGAATTTCCCTCTTTTATTCTGTATTCTGATAACTGAGTTATCTTAAAAATACTTAGCTTACGTAATTTGTGATGCTCCTAAAAGAGATAAGATCTAATCGAATGGAATCCATTCAATAAAGATTTTTTTAGGCAGAGGACTTATGAATTTAGTTGTACTCCAGAATTGGTTAGACAATACGTCCTTTAGTATCCTATTCCTCACGATGCTTGTTTATTGGAGTGGGGCAGCATTCCCAAATTTGCCATACTTATCGGCTTTGGGAACTGCTGGAATGGCGATCGCTAATTTATGCATCGCTACTTTACTAGGGGCAAGATGGATAGAGGCAGGATATTTTCCGCTCAGCAATTTGTATGAATCCCTGTTTTTCTTAACTTGGGGAATTACTGCTGTGCATTTAATTGCCGAAAACACGAGCCGCAGTCGCTTAGTAGGAGTTGTTACCGCACCTGTGGCAATGAGCATTACCGCTTTTGCCACCCTGACGCTGCCATCGGAGATGCAATTCTCAGAACCCTTAGTACCTGCGCTCAAATCCAATTGGCTAATGATGCACGTCAGTGTAATGATGTTAAGTTATTCAGCTTTAATGGTGGGTTCGCTGCTGGCGATCGCCTTCCTAGTTGTCACACGCGGGCAGAATATCCAACTACAAGGTAGTTCTGTCGGCACGGGTGGCTATCGCAGCAACGGTTACCGCTTGTACAAAGCGAACGAGTTGACTTCTCAACCACAAGCCACTGTTGTAGAAAATAATGCCCCAGCACGTTTTGCTAATGATGGCAATAGTCAAACTGCAGTCCTAGATTTAGTGACTTCAACTCCAATCCACAGTCCATTATCTACAATCCAAAATTCCGAACCCCTTTCACCTCAGCGTCTCAGTCTTGCTGAAACTTTGGATAACATCAGTTATCGAATCATCGGACTAGGATTTCCCTTGCTGACGATTGGAATTATCGCTGGTGGAGTCTGGGCTAACGAAGCGTGGGGTACTTACTGGAGTTGGGATCCTAAGGAAACTTGGGCGTTGGTGACTTGGTTGGTGTTTGCTGTTTACCTCCACGCCCGCATTACTCGCGGTTGGCAAGGACTCCGCCCTGCGATTTTAGCAGCTTTTGGCTTTGTCGTCGTTTGGATTTGCTATCTGGGAGTTAATTTGTTAGGTAAAGGTTTACACTCATACGGTTGGTTTTTTTAAAACTGCTTGCCGTCCAATATTACGAGAGTGAAACCTCAATTCAAAGGCGTTGCTGAATCGGAGTATGAATATCTTTTGAGATGATTAAACAACGACTTTTTGCGACGGCAGTCGCCTGGGCGTGGGAAAACGCTCATGCGTGCTGCCTCGCTTTTGCATGAATCTAATTCATACTTTAAATCAGCAGTACCAATAGAGAAGTGCTGTAGACAAAATTAGTGTAATCTCATGTCCGGTAAATTAACTATAGTACTAGAAGAACCTTACCCCGCTCCTTACTTTTTTTGTCTTTCCTTGTCGTAATCGGAGACAGATAAGGAGTGGGTTCTTTCAATCTGGGTAAATTGGCGGACATAATATAAATTATGCATGGAGGAAAATGGGACGCTTATATCCTCTTTCTCAACAACGCACGAAGTCTATCGTTGCGAAAATATCAAAAAAAAAGGACGTTCTTAAGAACGTCCTTTTATTGCAATTCACAAACAATCGATAATTAGAGATCTCGGAGAGCCTCTACAGTTCCTTCAAGAAATCAATCATCGCTTGTTGATCGGAAGGTGACAGCGCACGGAAACGAGCAGTAACTTCGCGTGCTTCACTTCGGCGAGTTGTCGAAACATCGCTGTCATAAGCTGGGCAAATAACATCCTTAGGCGATGAGCCGTAGTTGATCACATTGCCGATTTTGTTAGTGACTCTGCCACCTGGAGGAACAGGGCATCCACCACCGAGTAGCTTAGAAGTCTTAGCGTCATCGGGTGCAGGCAAGTCATGTAGTTCAATCGCCGCACGAAGCGCATCGTCTACTGAGCGAACAACCAACGGTGCATTAGTTACTTCGCTATTGCTAAACACAGTACCTGCTGGTGTGATATTACGGTTCAAAGTACTCAAGAAGACGCGAGCATCATGCAAGAATGGAGGACCAACCTTACCAATCCCCATTAGAGGCGGTGTACGGAACTCTTCACCTTTAGCAGTTGCTTTCTGGTTTGAGAAGATATCATCCGTCAGGTTACGAGTTAGATCGTATGTGTTAAAGATCTTACCCTCACCACCTCTACGCTCAGAACGTTTGCCGGGTTGTTGATAGCTATCAGCCGTAGTTCTTCTTATAAGGATGGGATCGCGTGGAGTTGGTGCAACCCGCTCAGCATCAATCGTTGGACCGGCATGCAGAATCAAATCAGAGAAAATCGGTGCCCAACGATAACTGAGAATGTCTGTAACTGCGGCTACATCATTACCCAAGGATGGGTCATTATAAGCAGGTGACCGACCAGTTCTTTGAACTGGGGTATGGCAGCTCACGCAACCCACCTTCTCATCGGCTCGGTTGATAGCATTGGGATCGCGGCCATCACCCTTACGAGGCATGCGACCAGGGATCATCCGATTCGCAAAAGCAGTAACATCGATTCCAAAAAGCTGCGCTCCTCTTTGAACGCTGGTTACACTACTGTTGCCATTAATTGACTGAGAGGGGTTCTTGGCGTTCAGTACGGTCAAAAGATTGGGACCGAATTCTGGGGGAGCCGTCAGGCGCAAGAAATTGCGCTCACTGAATGGGGTACTAAGGCGAAATTCGGGGTCGGCTATTATATTTGTTGGGCAGTTCTGATTATAAGGAGCAATAGCGGGATTAGGAGCATTGAGTTCGACATTGTTAGCCAAGCTCGTCAGGCTAAGCTCACCTTGCAAGCCGCCAACGATAAACTGTAGTAACTCCACGCCATTCGCACGTAAGCCGAAACGCCCTACCCCAGCGGCCTTAGCATTAGGTGGTGGCTCTGGGGCAGTATTAGAATCTGAACTAATAGTAGTAGCCACATTGGGCGGAATCCTATTGACATTACCGGTAACACAGTCACCAGTACACTGGAAGAAAGTAGTTCTCAGAGACGAATTGTTGGCTCTCGAGTCAGAGGGATCGGCAGCGTTTACAATGTCGTCGGTTGGAACAGCTTCCATCAAGCCACGTCCGATGTAGGGAGGACCTGCACGTTCACCGACACCACGTCGAAATCCACTTGCAGACAAACCTGTAATTGGATCGAGCGTACCAAGATTTCGGTCTTCCGCAACGCTTGGGATCGCCTCTGGTTTACAATCGTAACTGGCGTTTATGGCTCTAAGCTCATCACTTGGAGGACGTGTGTGCTGCACAAAACCACCAAACTGCTGTACATTACCTGTGATACGGTTTGTAGAACCATCCAACGGATCGTAAGATCTGGTTATATCGACAGCTTCTTCCGACGGTGAAAAGTCACCAAAGATCGTAAAGGCTCCGGTTCGACCAGTGTTATTGACGGCATCCAAGGATGGGTCAGCCTGACTAACGATACTCAAGTCAACAGAACCATCTGGATTGACTGGATCTAAGCGATCACCGGCGGCTCTACCACCATTCGTGGTATCACCCGACGTAAAACTGAAGTTGGTGGGCGTTGAGCGTCCAGCTCGACTGACGTTAGAGACACCCGTGAGCAACCCTGCACCCGAAACCGACTCTAGGCTATTGAGATGACAGCCGGCGCATCGGGTTTGGTTAGCGATCGGTCCTAAGCCTTCTGCAGCAGTGTGTGGGGTGGTAAAGAACGAAGATCCTTCTACTGAGCTCTGGCGAGCTGATTGCGGAACAGAAGGATAGAACAATCGATCCAATTGAGACGCCTGACTCAGGGGAGCAAATCCCACATCCCCAAAGGTATCGCGAGCGACACGCTCTGTTGGCCGAAGGGGTTGATTTGGAGGGTCAACAACAAAGGCCGAATTAACTTCGGTCACTCGCTGTGCAACTAACGTTGCTTCGTCAGGAATGTTGCTGCCTACTTGACCAAAAACTTTGTATGGGAATACAGAAGAAATTAGCACTGAAAGGCCAAACGACAAACCCAATATCAACAAAACACTTTGAAGTTTAAGTCTTCGCATTATGTTTTCCAGCGTTATTCCAGTTTGAGTAAGACAAGCTGAAGATCACGAATCCCATTTTTGGATTTTTAGCGTCTCCATCCTAGTGAGTATGAAAAATAACAAGCTTTTTGTACCAATCTCATACCCTTTCTTCATAGAGCTGCACCAAACAGTCACTCTCAACTATCCTTTCTAAAGAGGGTCGGGGAGAGCAGCAACTTCATATAGAACTGTTATGAGTTACGATTGGTGGCTCGTAATACAGAATATACACTCATTCAAGCTCAATAATTTATGGAAATTTGCACAATAATACAATAGCGTCTGGGATCAGGCTTGCTTGACATACACTTTGCACGTAAAATTTAAGTGTACTTTTAAAACTCAGTATTAAGTTGAAAGTCATGATTACACGATAATCAATCAGGTATTATTTTGTATATTTGCTACATGCTATCTTTTATAAATTGCGGTTTTTACGTAGTAAAGATAAATTTGCTAAGAACAAATTAATTAATAATTTTTTACACAATTAGCTGCTCATCTGGCAATTTGTAGAATCTAGTGTAATATGCTTCGCTTAAGAAAAATTATGCAAGGGAGCAAGCGAAGAGAAAAAAAGCTGCTCCAAACCGTATTGGAGTCACTTGTAACAAATAGAACTAAAATTATAATGCTGTGTTCTGTTTGCAGATCGCCTTCTCTTGATGAGCTTTCTCTGTAAGTTGCGTAGTTTCAAAAGTTATTGACGAGACAAACAACTATGAATTATCGTTTAGCGGCCAGAACGAATGCTGCTCGTGTACTTACGGTAGCTGGAGTCATCTTAATCCTTTCTTTTTTGGTGGATTTCTTCTTTCTGTTGTTTCCCTTTCAACCAACTAGTTTGTTGTGGCAAATTGACTTGGTAACTTCCCTCGTCGATCGCGGAATTGTGCCGTTTGTGGGCTTGGGTATGCTATTTGCTGGATACTGGTTTGATACTATTGAAGATGATAGTCATCCGGCTGTAGATTTGAGATTCCCAGCACTTATACTATCTAGTCTTTTAGGATTGATGTTCTTACTGATATTTCCCGTACACCTCAACAACGTGCGCCAAGTGAGCGCTCAAACAGTAGAGCAAATTAATAGAAAAGCAGAACAGCAAGAAAACCAAGTGCAGGCACAACTGAGCAATGAACAGGTGAAAAATGCCTTGCAAAAGCAGAAAAGCCAAGCTAAAGCTCGCTATGCCGAACTTCTTAAAGATGATGAGCAGTATCAACAACTACTTAACGATCCCAACGTACCCCAAGTTGGGAAAGACTTACTCACAAAGTTTAAGGCAAATCCCCAAGAGCTAGACCAGTTTCTAGAAAAGCAAAGCGATCCACAAACACTTGTAGATCAACAACTGAGCAGAATTCGCCTGGATAAAGAAGAAGCTGAGAAACTTTCGACAGATAGAGTCTGGATGTCTGGATTGCGAATTGCCATTAACAGTTCGCTGTTGTCTATCGGTTACTTTATTGTTGCTTGGACTGTATGGAGTAAAAGTCTCTCTGCTGACACTAATCCACAAATAACGCCTGAAAGCTTTGCCACAAAAGGCTAGCAAAAATCAACCAATTTTTGATGTGTCTACCCACTTCCTCTTTAATCAATACGGATATAGTCGTGGGTAGTTCACACCAAGGCGATCACTTCTAACTCTTCTTCAACTTCATAACCATTCATTAATTGCTCAATTGTGCGGTCAATCAATTCTACACCTTGATGCACAGATTCAATGACACTTAAATGTCCGCGCAGATCCGCCGCACCAGAGAAACCTTTAGCATACCAAGTCATATGTTTGCGAGCTTGACGCACACCGCGATCGCCTTTATATTCATACAACGCCTGTAAATGATACTTGGCACATTCCAACCGTTGAACAGGCGTTGGTGGCGGTAACTGTTCGCCTGTTTTCAGAAAGCAGTCGATTTCTCCCACCAAAAATGGATAACCCATAGTCCCACGAGAACACATAACTCCATCCGCGTTCGTTTGCTCCAAACACTTCACTGCGGACTCAACCGAGAAAATATCCCCATTAGCAATGACTGGGATCGAAAGAACTTCTTTGACACGAGCAATCCATTCCCAGCGAGCGTTGCCATTGTAACCTTGAGCGCGGGTACGTCCGTGTACGGTAATCATTTTTGCTCCCGCATCCTGCATCCGAAGAGCAAAGTCGAGAATAGTAATTTCTTTGTCATTCCAGCCGATACGGGTTTTCACCGTCACGGGAACATCGACTGCCTTGACGACTTCTCGGACAATTGACTCAGCAACTTCCGGTTGACGTAACAACGAAGAACCACCACCATTCTTAGTAATTTTATTAACAGGACAACCCATATTAATATCGACGGTGTCCGCTCCTTCTGCAACCGCCTTGATTGCCGCTTCTGCAAGAAAATCCGGGCGACAGTCAAATAATTGAATGCTAATCGGTCTTTCTAGAGGATCTACCTCCATGATTTTGGGTAAATGTTTGACATAGTGCAACCCTGTCGCATTCACCATCTCCGTATACATCATTGAGTCTGGAGCGTATCTACGTACCAAACGACGAAACACCAGATCCGTCACCCCAGACAAAGGCGACTGAAGAACACGACTTTTCACCTCTAATGCGCCAATTTTGAGTGGTGTTGAGAGTTTGGTTTTCAAGCTGTTCGAGAGGGTGACCATAAATCATTGGCTAACGGCTGACGGTTGATAGCTTTAATCAGGTAGTAAGCTTTTCTATTGTACTAAGCTATCAGCTATCCGCTAATAGCTTTAATAAAGACGGCAAACACCACTTTGATGTTACGGTTCACCCCAATTCCTCCAAGTATTAATTCTCATACATTAGACAAAGTGAAAGTAAATCAATCGATGAGTCAACTAGATTAATCATGAGGCTTACTTAACCGTCCCACAAAGGTTCGGAAAACCACCCTTCATGGACTGGCTAGATAAGCCCAGTATATATATCAGCATAAACTGGAGTGAAAACTCTAGAGAAAAGCCAGACCAAAGGTATTCGTGCTGAATTGGCGGCAAGCCAATTAGCTCAAAAAATAGCCCTTAATACTCAAACACATTCATTTGTAGTTATACGGAGCCAAAACTTAAAATGGCAAAAGTAGTTGGAATTGACTTAGGTACGACAAACTCCTGCGTAGCAGTTATGGAAGGTGGAAAACCCACAGTTATTGCTAACGCAGAAGGTTTTCGGACAACCCCTTCAGTAGTTGCTTTTGCGAAGAATGGCGATCGCTTGGTAGGTCAAATTGCCAAACGCCAAGCAGTCATGAACCCCGAAAACACCTTTTATTCGGTCAAACGCTTCATTGGACGTCGGTATGATGAAGTTACCCATGAAGCTACAGAAGTTTCTTACAAAGTTCTGCGTGACAGCAACGGCAACGTTAAAGTAGACTGTCCCATCGTCAGCAAACAGTTTGCACCAGAAGAAATTTCGGCACAAGTTCTCCGCAAGTTAGTTGAAGATGCCAGCAAATACATCGGTGAACCTGTCACCCAAGCGGTGATCACCGTACCTGCCTACTTTAACGATTCCCAGCGGCAAGCCACCAAAGATGCTGGTAAAATTGCTGGCGTTGAAGTATTACGGATCATCAACGAACCGACTGCAGCTTCTTTAGCATACGGCTTTGACAAAAAGAGCAACGAAACCATCCTCGTTTTTGACCTTGGTGGTGGTACCTTCGACGTATCGATCTTAGAAGTCGGCGATGGCGTTTTTGAAGTGTTAGCCACATCTGGCGACACCCACTTAGGTGGTGATGACTTCGATAAGAAAATCGTTGATTTCTTAGCCGAAGAGTTCAGAAAACAAGAAGGCATCGATTTGCGGAAAGACAAACAAGCGTTGCAACGTTTGACCGAAGCCGCAGAAAAAGCGAAGATTGAACTTTCTAGCGTGACTCAAGCAGAGATTAACCTGCCGTTTATCACTGCTACCCAGGATGGTCCCAAGCACTTAGATACAACCCTGACACGCACCCAGTTTGAAAAACTCTGCGCTGACTTAATTGACCGCAGTCGCATCCCTGTAGAGAACGCGCTACGCGATGCTAAGTTAACAAAGAACGACATTGATGAAGTCGTGTTAGTTGGTGGTTCTACCCGCATTCCCGCAGTCCAACAAGTGGTGAAGAATGTATTGGGTAAAGATCCAAACCAAAGCGTTAACCCTGATGAAGTTGTGGCGGTAGGTGCAGCAATTCAAGCAGGTGTGCTTTCTGGTGATGTTACAGGTATCTTGTTGTTAGATGTGACACCACTCTCCTTAGGTGTGGAAACCTTAGGTGGCGTGATGACCAAAATTATTCCTCGCAACACCACTATTCCTACTAAGAAGTCTGAAGTGTTCTCCACTGCTGTGGATGGTCAAACCAACGTGGAAATCCACGTACTCCAAGGCGAACGGGAGATGTCAAACGATAACAAGAGTCTGGGAACCTTCCGCCTTGATGGTATTCCTCCAGCTCCACGTGGCGTACCTCAAATTGAAGTGACTTTTGATATTGACGCTAACGGTATCTTAAATGTCACCGCTAAGGACAAAGGCACTGCTAAGGAACAATCCATCAGTATTACTGGTGCTTCTACCTTAGACAAGAGTGACGTTGAACGGATGGTTAGAGAAGCTGAACAAAACGCGAGTACTGACAAAGAACGTCGCGAGAAAATTGATCGCAAGAATCAAGCTGACTCTCTGGCATACCAAGCAGAAAAGCAGATCCAAGACTTGGGAGATAAAGTCCCGGCTGCTGACAAGACTAAGATCGAAGGTTTGGTAAAAGACTTACGTGATGCAGTCTCTCAAGAAGACGATGAACGTATGAAAAAGCTGATGCCAGAACTTCAACAAGCACTGTTCTCAGTTGGTAGCAATATTTACCAACAAGCCGGTGGCGGTGATTCTGCCGGTGCGAGTACTGGTGGTTCTTCCTCCTCCTCTTCTTCTGGTAGCGGTGACGATGTTATTGATGCTGATTTCACCGAGTCTAATGAGCACAAGTAGTCTGGGAAATGTAGGGCAGATGCCAACATTTAGTTAATCATCGATCCCCCCTGAAAAACTCTAGCCTCCTAAAACATGGGTAAGCGAGCGTTAAGGAATGTGGCATGGGTTGGGGGGATTTACCAGGTTGTAACATCATTAAGTTCAATTCCATCACCCCATTCTATGTATGTCTTGTAGATGGGGACTTTTTTTATTTGTTTAGGATTATTTCTGAACCGCCAAGAATGTTCCTACCACATGAACCGATACTCAAAACTCAACAATCCAATTAGCGCATAGGCAAGCGCTGTCGCATGGCTCGCAAATATGCTCTCACGGGAATTTGATAAATTTCAATAAATAGCCAAATAATAATTGATAAATGTGACAGAAATGTTATTATGGTCCAAATGTATGGGATCCACGACACAGCATTATCTGGATGGGGTGGAAAATTGTAAGCGATGATTCCAATTAAAGCAGTGGGAATGAAGATAAAAGCACCAGATGCTAACAGATAACCCCACCCAAACTCCATACCTTCTAAATGGGCTTCTGTCCAACTAAAGCCATTCCAATGCCAAATCAAGGCAGGTTGTCTAGAAGGCATCTTGATTTGTTGCTGTTCTAAGTTAATCGTAAAAATCTGTTGGCAGAACTCACAAGCCATAGCCTCCATCAATGGCATGCTTGTAATCTTACCTACATGACAGACTGGGCACGGGTAAACTCCTTGATAATCGAAAGATGTAGCTAAAATTTTTTTGGAACTGGGCATAGTGGTGAATTTGAGAGTTATAATAAAGTTAATTTTGTGCTCAGCATCCAGCAGGCAAGCGCTTCAGCTATCAACGTATTTTAGTAGTTTGAATAGCTTGAGGCTTTTGGAGTTTACACAATTCATTTTGTACACTGATTGCTGATGGACGTTCGGGCTAAATGCTTACATTTTTAGTATTTATTACTAATGACTTGTAAGATAAATATAAATATGAAGTTATATAAATATCAAGATAGCAAGCAATAAGCTTCCACTGTCAGACTTTACCGCTTTTTTTAAGTGTTGGGGTTATTTGAATTGGGGTCTTGACGCAGCGAGTTCTCTTATGTTATATTCGCAAAGCATAAGTATAAATTAAGTATTCAGGCGAAAAGTGTTGCAAAATGTCTAGCAATAATTCCTATTTTTATTATTGGTTTAGAGTGGTTCACCGGGAGTGAATCGAGTTTCCTAATGGAAACCGCCCGGTGAACCGCAGAGCAAACTCTGCGGTTTTTGTTTTTTCAGGCAAGATCAATTTAAAATCCACGCATCCAAAATCGCATGACTTATTTCAGTAGCTGGTTTTATGGTTTTTACTTTTGGCCTAGAAGACGTTCCGGGTAAAAAGCGTTATGCACGGCAAAAACGCCATTAGCCCGGAACTCACAAGGTTCTGGGCTTTTTTCTGACGAATTTCTCATTCTTTAACTATAAGGAGAATCTGATCATGATTAATGCCAAACTAGCAGCTAAATCTCATCCTCACCATCAGACAATTGTCAATATCTCTCAAAGCGTCGTCTGCGGTGGTACAGAACTATTAATTATTGGTGGCCCTTGTACTGTTGAAAGTACTCAACAAATGGAGATAGTTGCTCAAACGCTTTTAAAAGCACCTGTTCAAGCTTTACGCGGTGGTGTCTACAAACCCCGCACTTCTCCTTATGCTTTTCAAGGAATGGGAGGAGACGGACTGGAAATTTTGGCTGGTGTGCGATCGCGTTATGGTATTCCAGTTGTGACTGAGGTTATGTCAATTTCCCAAATTCCATTGGTCGCCGAGAGTGCTGATATGCTTCAAGTTGGTAGCCGCAATATGCAAAACTTCGACTTGCTGAAAGCGTTAGGGCAAGCAGGTAAGCCAATACTCCTAAAGCGTGGCTTGGCCGCGACAATTGAAGAATTCGTTATGGCAGCAGAATATATCTTAAGCCACGGCAATCCTGATGTCATACTCTGTGAAAGAGGAATCCGCAGTTTTGATAATTATACGCGCAATGTCCTTGATTTAGCGGCAGTAGCAGCACTTAAGCAAATAACTCACTTACCAGTGATTGTCGATCCTTCTCATGCGGTAGGCAAACGAGAACTGGTGGCACCTATGGCTAGAGCTGCTGTTGCTTGTGGGGCAGATGGGTTGATTATTGAATGTCACCCAGAACCAGAAAAATCCGTTTCTGACGCACGCCAAGCCCTGTCTTTAGAAGATATGGTGAGTTTAGTTCATAGTTTAAAGCCTGTTGCCGCATCTGTTGGGCGCATAGTAGGGGCGGGTTTAGAACCTGCCTCTTTTTGTTTGTCTGTTGCTTAATATAAATAATAGGGAGATGAGGGAGAAAAAATTGCTTCTTCTTCCCTCTTGTTTCTGTGAATCTTCCTTTTCCTGCTTCCGGAATCCTTAGAGAGTGTTTTGTAGTTATAGGGACAGTTTGACAACTTACTATTAACTGACTACTATTTCGCAACTAAAGCATTAGTGTTAGAATAATAGTACGTACACTAAATAATATAGAATTCACACATGATGGTTCAAACACGTATAACTGAGAATTCTCCAGCTTTGGAGACATGGCAGGAAGTTCGGGCACCTTATAGTGTTGGCTATAAAATCAAGCTGCTCTCACAACTCCTAGCTCGCAAGTTTACCGAACGATTGGAACCACTGGGACTTACTCCCTTTCACTGGGTTGTATTGTGCTGTTTATGGGAAGAAGACGGGTTACCAACTTCCTCAATAGGGGAAAAATTACAACAGGTGGGAGGTACTTTAACTGGTGTGCTGGATCGGATGGAAGAACGCTGTTTGATTCGTCGCGAACGAGATGCCCGAGATCGCCGCATTTGGCGTATTTGGCTGACAGATGCGGGGAAGGAACTGGAAGAAATTTTGCCACCGATGGCTTTGGATCTTCGTGAGGAAGCGATGCAAGGTGTATCCTCTGCCGAGCGCGAACATTTTTGCCAAATTCTGAATCGGGCTATTGCTAATATGTCATAAGTTAGTGCTATACTTAATCTACTAGGGGAAAACACCCCCTTTATTCCTATATAAAAATATTACGCATGCTAATTATTATTTAAAGATAATACTACGTGTATAAAATAAACGATTATTAAAGATTAAGCGAGAGGAACATCATGGAACGCACAAACACTACTGCAAACGAACGCAACGGACATAATCAAACTGTAGTTTTAGAGAAAGAACTAATTACCGATTCCGAGACACTAGAACGTGTTAGTGCACCAGATGTCAACCTTGTACAACCGTCCTCTGAAGTCAAACCGGAACTGCCAGAATCACCCAAGCGGAAGAAACCGACGGCTCTGATTTTAGCGGGATTGGGTGTAGGGGCGATCGCTGCTGGTGCTTACGGTTATCATTGGTGGCAATTTGCCTCCACCCACCAAGAAACAGACGATGCCACAGTATCAGGGCACGTTCACCAAGTGAGTTCTCGGATAGCAGGAACTGTCAGTGAAGTGTTGGTGAATGATAACCAGCAGGTGCAACGAGGACAGTTATTGGTGAAACTCGATCCACGGGATTATGCCACCAAAGTAAGGCAAGCAGAAGCATCTTTACTGAGCGCACAGCGTCAGGCGAATGCAGCACTAGCAAATATTAACTTATCAGCACAAACAACCACTGCTAAGACAAACCAAGCACAGGGAGATATGAGTGGTGCCGTCTCCGCGATTTCTACAGCACAAGCAGCAATGAAAGAAGCGGAAGCGGGGATACCCGCAGCGCAAGCTGATGTTCAGGTTGCACTTGCGGCAATACCCGCAGCACAAGCACAAGTCGCACAAGCTGATGCCAATTTACAAAAAACACAAGCTGATTACAACCGTTACAACTCCTTATTTAATCAAGGCGCAGTTGCCCGCCAGCAACTAGACACTGCCAAAGCCGCATATGATGTCGTTGTCGCCCAAAAGAGTGCTGCCGTTCAAGGAGTCGCACAAGCACAAGCACGGTTGGCTGCTGCCAAAGTTGGGGTTGCGAAAGCACAGTCACAACTGGCACAAGCACAATCTGGGATAGTGACGGCAAAAGCGAAACTAGCAACATCCAAAGGCGGCATGCAACAAGCCACTGCAGGCGAACAACAGACAGTGGCAAATCGCAGTCAGTATGAAGCCGCAAAAGCAGCGATCGCACAAGCACAAGCATCTTTGCAAGACGCGCAGTTACAGCTTTCATACACCAGCATTCTTGCACCTGCCACCGGACGAGTGGGGCGGAAAACAGTGGAAGTTGGCAACCGCATACAAGTTGCATCACCTCTGTTAGCAATTGTCAATAACGAATATTGGGTTGTCGCCAACTTCAAAGAAACCCAGTTGGAAAACATGAAGCCAGGAGAGGAAGTCGAAATTAAGCTAGATTCATTTCCCCACCAAGTTTTCAAGGGTAGAGTTGATAGTCTTTCACCTGGTTCTGGAGCTCAGTTTGCTCTCTTACCACCCGATAATGCCACAGGTAACTTTACCAAAATTGTCCAGCGCATCCCCGTAAAAGTTGTTTTCGATCTTCAAAGCATCAAAGGTTACGAATCACGGATTACACCTGGAATGTCTGCCATCGTGAGCGTGAAAGTCAAGTAGGATTGTATTCCATACACAAAAATAGCCCTAAAAGAGTGCCCCTCTCCCAAACTTGGGAGAGGGGTGTTCTTTAAGAGGGATATTGAATGTCTTATGTATGTGATTCAACAGAGAAGTCTTAGAGTAATGCAGGCGCGGAATTAAAAATTGAAAAGTCGGAGATGCAAGGTTGATAGCTGTTTGGGATAGTGAACCAGCGCGAATGACGGCTTTCCCGACAGAGGCGACTGGTGTTAGCGCAGCGTTAGCGACGCAGGAGCGTCACCCGATAGCGTTAGCGAGTCTTCTCCCAAGGGGAGACGCTTCGCGAACGAGCGTCAGGAGCGTCAGGGTAATTCTATTTCCGTTGTCCTCTGTTGAGGAATGAAAAACTGTACTAGGAAGTATTATATTCAGCCTCTAGGTGGTAGAAGTTTAAGTTTAGACCAAGTATCGTAAAAGTTGAACTTAAACAAGAATTACGCAGGCTCGGTCATTTTTAATTATGAGGATTGTTCGGTTAACGCCGGGTATAAAGTTTTTCACCACATCAACTACTATACTCAGAACTCATTCAAGACTATTCATTTTAATGTGTAGCCGAGCCAGCGCCTATCTATAGAAAAAAACTGCAATGAATCCTACAGGTGCGAACCAAAAAAAGCGACTGATACTACCAGCATTCAAGTCGCGAAACTACCGTCTCTTTTTTACCGGACAAGGTATTTCCTTGATTGGGACTTGGATGACGCAACTTGCCACAATTTGGTTAGTTTACCATTTAACCAACTCTGCTCTGTTACTGGGAATTGTCGGATTTACCAGTCAGATTCCCAGCTTTTTTTTGTCTCCCTTTGGTGGAGTATTTGTGGATCGCTTCTCCCGGCATCGTACCTTAATTGGGACGCAAATACTGGCGATGATTCAGTCGTTAGCACTGGCAGTGTTGACATTGACTGGGGCGATTCATATTTGGCAAATTATTGTTTTAAGCTTGTTTCAGGGATTTATCAATGCCTTTGATGCACCTGCACGACAAGCATTTGTGATTGAGTTAGTGGAAAATAGAGAAGATCTAACGAATGCGATCGCCATTAACTCGACGATGTTCAATGGTGCGCGATTAATTGGTCCGGCGATCGGCGGTTTAATATTAGCACAAGTTGGTGCGGGTTATTGTTTTTTAATTGATGGCGTCAGCTACATTGCTGTCATTATTGCTTTATTAGCAATGCATATTAAGCCTAAACAAGTTTTACTTACTAACGCCAGTCCCTTGCAAAGAATTAAAGAGGGATTTGATTATGTGTTTGGCTTTCCACCACTTCGCTCCATTGTGTTGCTATCAGCATTAATTAGCTTCTTTGGGATGCAATATACTATTTTTGCCCCAATTTTTGCTGAGAAAATTCTGGCTGGCGGGGCAGAAACTTTAGGATTTTTGATGGCAGCTTCAGGAGTGGGAGCATTAGCTGGTGGAATTTATCTGGCAACACGGCAGACAGTTTTGGGACTTGGTAAAGTGATTGCCTTGGCACCCGGCATTTTAGGACTTGGGCTAATTGGTTTTGCGTTATCTCGCTTTCTACCACTTTCTTTATTTACAATGTTATTTATTGGTTTCGGCACAATCATGCAAATTGCTGCTGGGAATACAGTTGTACAAACAATTGTGGATGAGGATAAGCGCGGACGAGTCATGAGTTTATACACAATGTCATTTTTAGGAGTACTACCCATTGGTAATTTGTTAGGAGGTGCCTTAGCAAATCACATTGGTGTTTCTAATACAATCATCATTGATGGCCTTGTTTGTATGTTAGGTTCTCTAATTTTTATTAAACAACTACCTAGTATAAGAGAACTTATTCGTCCAATTTACGTGAAGCAAGGTATATTAGCAAAGTAAGCGTTGCTCATGGCTAATTGCTAATAGAAAGCTCACCACTTGGCTAAGACAAGTTCGACGTGAGTCTGTGCCTCCCCCACCTACTGTGACTTACCTAAATAGGGGGGTGAAAGATAATAAAGCTCCTAATTTATCAGGGGGCTGGGGAGATATTCTAGAGTTATCTAAGCAATATTGGCATTCTTCTTTGGTTAAAATATGTGAATTGAACTACGAAAACGCTGAGGTGTTGAAATGGTGACAAGTAAACAAGAATATTACATCTCACCAGAAGAATATATAGAAGGTGAGAAAGTCAGTCAATTTAAGCACGAATACGTTGACGGACAAGTTTACGCAATGGCAGGGGCTAGCGATGCGCATGTTACCATTAGTATAAATTTATTAACATTACTACGGAACCATATCAGAAGCATTGGTTGTCGGGTTTATGCGCTGGATATGAAAGCACGGATTGAAATCATAAACCGCTACTATTACCCTGATATAATGATAACATGTGATACGCGGGATAGAGAGTTTGAATATTATAAGTGCCATCCTTGTTTAATTGTAGAAGTCTTATCTGACTCCACAGAAGCGATAGATCGCGGTAAGAAGTTTGCTGACTACCGACATTTAGAGTCATTAAGAGAATATGTGCTGATCGCGCAAGATACAATCAGTGTTGAGTGCTTTCGTCGCAATGATGAAAGACGTTGGGTACTATACCCTTATGAGAAAGACGAAGAAGTACATTTGGCAAGCATTGATTTTCGTTGTTCCATCGCTGCACTCTATGAAGATGTGTCTTTTAGTGTCGAAGCGGACTCATAAATAGCTAGCAGATAAACAGATGGAGCAATCTATCGAGAATTTGTCAAGCGATCGCGTTTTGATAGTAGACGGTTAAGTGTTGGATCTAAATTTGAATTCAATTATTAAAGTTATAGCGGATTTCGCCCTTTTGTGATGGTACACCACATTATCAGGGAGAACAGCCGTACCTTATACAGAATGCCTAAAGGCGAACGCCCCTACAGATATACTTCACTCAGTTGTAAGGTGATCACAAGTTATATCAACTCATAACAATTACGACTTGTCTGTCCGAAAATTTACGGGCAAAGTGCGATAGAAGTTTAAAGAATTTGGGAATAGTAAATATTAAGTGTGCTCCAAGCTCTAAAAGCAGAAGTAAGTTGGCATGAAAAAGCATAACTATATAACGAAATGTAAAACCTCTAAATTCGGTTTGTAGTTGCGCTTCAGCGCCAACACAGTGTCACTACAAACCAGTCATCATTATTAGCACCGACTTACTTATAGCGCTTCTCAATTGGTTTAACTACAACACTTTGAGAAGGCGAACAGCCCTTCGGATTCGCAGTCCCCTACGGAGGGAAACCCTCCTGCAGGGCTGTCTCACCGTTCGCCCCTACAGCGTATTGCATCCAAACGAGAACTGCTATAAATAGTCTGCATCTTTTCTCTTAAGGATTGCCCACACAACTCAACTCTCACTCCCTCCGTTGAGGATTGCTATAGCCTAAAAGCACACAAATAATATCAGGAGTCATTTCCATGCAAAGTCAAGCATCTGAGTTATTAGAAAAAATTCGTCAGCAATTTGATAGTTGTCCCTATCCGAGAATTCCCTTAGAAAACACTCCTAAAAATGATCATAATTCCCTCTACATTCATAACTTGGTAACCCCTTACTATTTAAGAAAACAAAAAGTTTTAGAAACTAAAGGAAAAGTTATTTTAGATGCTGGCTGTGGGAGCGGTTACAAATCGTTAATATTGGCAGAAGCTAATCCAGGTGCAAAAATTATCGGCATTGATATTTCAGAAGAATCAGTGAAGTTAGCACGACAAAGACTGGAATATCATGGATATGATAATGCTGAGTTTTTTGTGTTATCCATTGATGAGCTACCAAAAACGAATTGGCAGTTTGATTATATTAATTGTGATGAACTGCTTTATCTTTTTTCTGATATAACTCTAGCTTTAAAAGCAATGAGTATGGTTTTGAAACCAGATGGAATTATTCGGAGTAATTTGCATAGTTCAATACAGCGTTATAGATTTTTCTGCGCTCAACAAGCTTTCAGAATGATGGGATTAATGGATTCAAATCCAGGAGAGTTAGAAATAGAAATTGTTCAAGATTTAATGAAAGCTTTGAAGGAAAAAGTCAATCTCAAAGCTACAACTTGGAATTCCGGGTATGAAGGAGAGGAGGGAAAAGAGAGAATTTTAATGAATTATTTGTTTCAAGGTGATAAAGGTTACACGATCACGGATATGTTTACTGCTTTAAGAGCGGCTAACTTAGAGTTCGTCAGCATGGTGAACTGGCAAGCTTGGGACTTGATGGATTTATTTAAAGATCCAGATGATTTGCCGACTTTTGTCGCAATGAGTTTACCAGAAACTTCTATAGAAGAGCAGTTGCAGCTATTTGAACTTATACATCCTGTTCATCGTTTGCTTGATTTTTGGTGCGCTCATCCCAACCAAGTAGAGTCGTTTGTGCCAGTGGCAGAATGGACTGGCTCAGACTGGAAAGAAGCATGGGTTCATTTGCATCCTCAGTTAAAAACTCCTAAATTCCGAGAAGACCTTGTAGCCTGTGTTACAGAAATGAGAACGTTTTCCCTTAGTCCGCATTTATCGCTAATGGAGGAATTTGTCAATATAGATAGTGCTATGGCGCTTTGCTTGATACCTCTGTTAGAGCAGCCGCAGTCGATAACTTCTCTGGTAAAGTGCTGGCACCAAGTTAGACCTGTAGACCCCATTACCTTAAAGCCCACTGATGAAGAGCAAGCCTTCTATATAGTGCAGAAGCTACTAATAAGGCTAGAAAGTCTCGGCTACATTATGCTAGAGCGTCCCTAAAAGAACATGAACTGCACCTCTCCCTAGTCCCAGCCTTTCTACACGCTGGAAAATAGCCGTGAAGTAGGGGCGTTAGCGAGTCTTCTCGCAAGGGGAGACGCAATCATGCGAACGAGCGTCACGGCTGTTCGCCCTAACGATGGGTTTATGTGTTGCGAACATTTTGAAATAGGTATAAGCAATCTTCTTTAGAAAGAAAATTTTTTCTGAGGTGATATGAATTTGATCCGAGGTGGGTAAGTTATATATAGAACTCAGCATTTAATACTCACTCAAGGAAAAAGATATGAAAACCGAACTAAAAGCCAAGTTTCTTCAGCATATTCTCAGCAAAAAGAAAGAAGATCAAGGTTTCACACTGATTGAACTATTAGTAGTAATTATTATCATCGGTATTTTGTCTGCGATCGCACTGCCTTCTTTCCTTAACCAAGCGAACAAAGCTAAGCAGTCTGAGGCTAAAACTTATGTTGGTTCTATGAACCGTACTCAACAAGCTTACTACCTTGAAAATAATCAATTTGCAGACAAAGATAGCTTTGGCAAGTTAGGTCTTGGTGTCGCAACACAGACTGCAAATTATCAGTACGTTATTAACGGTGGTGGTAGTGGTATTAGCAGTGTCACGAACCAAGGACAACCACTACTTGCTACTGCTCCCCTTAAAGCCTATATTGGTGGCGTACAGATAGGAACTATAACTGCGACAAGTGAAGCAACGACCCTAGCTGTGTTGTGTGAAGCTACAACTGCTAGAGTGAACGGTGGAGACAGTGGTGGAACATCAGTTGCTGTTGCAACCCCTCCTGTTTGCCCCTCTGGCTATGGTAATGTAGCTAAGTAAAGCAGTGAGTTAGTAGGTAAGCAATAACTAGCCTTACAGACTTCAAACAGATATGAAATTGTAATGGCGGTCTTAATCCAGCTAAGTTAGGTATTTTTTGCGAAGTGGGTAGATTGTTCTACTCACTTTATTTACTTCTTTGGATGTAATCTACAAGAAACTTGTTTTCAAAATCTTAAATACAAGCATCGTAAGGTGAGTATTACCCACAATCATCTTATGTAGGTGCAAGATACAACACTTCTCGATGAGTGATGCTTAGTTATAAGTAGATACCCCAAACCCCTTTTTCAATAAGAACTACAGGGAATCAAGTCTCAAGCGCGAAGTCTCGAGAAAAAATGTTAGTAAACGTAGTAATTATCTCTTATGATTACCGAGAGAATTAGCTGGCAACAACAAGCCCATCAATATTTAGTTAAAGCCGAATATAATAAAGCCGCAAACTTATATGAAGAAGCAATAGTAGCAGAACCGAATATCTTGTCCCATTACTGGAATTTAGGATTGCTTTTGCTTTTACAAGGGCAAGAGACAGAAGCTCAAATGACTTGGATGTTGCCAATAGCGGAGGCTGAAGAAAAACAGATTCAGATTTTGACAACTGATCTACTTAAAGTTTTGGAAACAGAGGCAGAACGGCGTGAAACACTGGCAGAATATTCTCTAATTTGGCTAATTCGCCAGCATATACGGGAAATTAATCCCGACGACATTAATAATTTGCTTAAAATTATTCTACTTTCTGTTGAACTGGAAAAGTTTGAAGGAATAGAGTTGAGTGAGTGTGGCGTTCTTAAACTTTTACGGGTAAAACAAAACTTAGATTTAAATATAGAGTTATTGCCGCAAGTATTGCAGGCAGTTTTGAACACTGTACCTTTTCATCCAGCATCCTTGGAATTAGTAGAAGTTTGTCTACCTTACTTCTCTAATCCTGAGGATTGCTTTAGTGTGCTTCTACTTGCTGCTATGAAAATTGGTCATACCTTGAAACAACCTGCCCTGGCAGCCCGTATTTTAGAGTTGTACTTGCACTTAGATGCCCACAATGTAGAAATTTTGAGACATTTAGCTACTTTTCATCAAGATTCTAATAATTATTCTCAGGGAATCGAGACAGCTAAGTTATGTTATTCGCTCTCGCCAGAATTACCTGATAAGATTTTTGCTCTTCATTTAGTGCTGCGTGGGTTAATGATGGCGGGTGGATATTGGGAGAAAGTCTGCTCTTACTGCCTGGAATTAGAATCACTATTACAAGAGTATATTCAAGCCCAACCACTACCATTAGATGAGGTGAGAACTCTTCGTTTACTGACTCCATCTTTTGCTATACCTCATATTAAAGATTGTCCTGTAGATTTTCGGACAATTCAAAATCAAATGTCAAAAATTTTTCAAAAAAACATTCGAGCTATTGCTCAAGAACAAGCGAAACGGTACTCTCAAAGAATTATTGATAATAAAAGGTTAGTTATTTCCGCAAAAACTTTAAAGATTGGATATTTGTCTCATGCTTTTAGACAACATTCTGTTGGATGGCTAGCTCGTTGGATATTTCAGCATCATGATCGGAAAAAGTTTAAAATTTATAACTATTTTGCCAACTATCAACTGGTAGACGATTGGTTGCAAGAGTGGTATGTCAATCAGGCATCGCAGGCACACAAATTGGGCATGAATGGCTTGGAAATTGCTGAGAAGATATATCAAGATGAAATTGATATTTTAGTTGACCTTGATAGCATCACTTTAGATATTAGCTGTGAAGTGATGGCACTTAAACCAGCACCAATTCAAGTGACTTGGCTGGGTTGGGATGTATCAGGAATACCTGCAATTGATTACTTTATTGCCGATCCTTATGTATTGCCGAATTCTGTGCAAGATTATTATACAGAGAAAATCTGGAGATTACCTCAAACATACATAGCAGTAGATGGTTTTGAGGTAGGTGTACCGACACTACGCCGGGAGGAGTTAAATATTCCTGCTGATGCAGTGGTGTATCTCAGCGCTCAAAGGGGATATAAACGCCATCCAGAAACGACAAGGTGGCAAATGAAAATTATCAAAGAAGTGCCTAACAGCTACTTCTTGATTAAAGGGTCTTCTGAGGAAGAAGCAATTAAACGCTTTTTCTACAAAATCGCGGAAGAAGAGGAAGTAGAACGTTCGCGCCTCTGTTTTCTTCCAAATGTTCCTTTAGAATCAGTTCATCGCGCTAACTTAGGCATTGCTGATGTGGTACTAGACACTTACCCCTATAACGGTGCAACTACAACTTTAGAAACTCTCTGGATGGGTATTCCTTTGGTAACAAGAGTCGGTCAACAGTTCGCCGCTCGTAATAGTTACACCATGATGATGAATGCTGGTATAACTGAAGGCATTGCTTGGACGAATGAAGAATATGTAGAATGGGGTATTCGCTTAGGAAAAGACGCTACTTTACGACAACAAATCGCCGGAAAACTTAGGCAGTCAAGGGCTACTGCACCACTGTGGAATGGTAAGCAATTTACTCGTGAGATGGAAAAAGCTTACGAGCAGATGTGGCAGAGGTATTTGACTACTCGGTGATGCTTACGCGACCAAAAACAACTACTCCCTTTCCGGTACAATTAAGAAACCAGCAGAAAGCCCATGCCCACATGAAAAGCTTAGTCGCCATAAAGTTCGTCGTCTAAGTTGGTCGCTAGGGAACCGTGAGATACTGCACCGATGAAGCTTGCCAGGGGCTCGCTACTGTTACTGTGTGGGTTGAAAGATACTGATTTTTCGGTACGTACAAGCTGTTGAACATACCGCAACACGTCTTCTAGCTGCTGCTCTGGCAATTGTTCAATCGCTTCAACAATGGCTTGTTTGGTTGTCATAGCAATGACTTCATGTGACTTTCTTTTCTAAAGTTTACTAATTATATTCGTGTATTAGCTAGGGCTTCTTTTCTTTGTCGTTCATTCAGCACTGGCACTTCCAAATGTTCCTTAGTGTTGCAAAGGCAAATGCTCACTTAGAGAGATTATGCCAATGCGTAGCCCGTATGCTCTCGCACTGAATGTAGATAGAACGCCAACACAAAAGGAAAATGTGTTTCTTTCATATTTCACTTGCAGTACGCCGCAAGTTGGAGGCTCATATCTCGCGCCTAACCGTGCAAACCCAAGCAACGTCAAAACATCTACTATATAAACACCTTCTTTTTCTCAGCTTTCATCACTCTTTCAAGGATACTGGGTTTCATACTGAGTGATTAAAATTAATCAGTTTTTCTTGGTGCAAGATGTGAGATATTCGATAATTGCTGTTAATGCGTAAGTCGTGCGGAAATGAAAATACCTGAGAATGCTGTAATTCCACAAGAAAAACTTACAAAATATCTACTAGTTTTCCGGAGAAAAGACGACAAATCAAAATTTTTAGAACAAGCAGGATTTATACAAGAGAACGCAGATGATTTATTAAAAGCCATTCGACAACTTGCTGTAACAAACGAAGTACAAAAAGATAACATAAATGAATATGGAATATTTTACACCGTAGAAGGTAATCTACGAGGTGTCAATGGTCGCGATTTAGCAGTAGTCACTGTTTGGCTACAATCAAAAAATGACGGGAGCTTTCGCTTTATTACCCTAAAACCCAAGAAGGAATAACTACTATGAAATTTGAACTTTATCAGTATGTTGCTCTTAGTTGTGACATTCCAGATTACAACCTCAAGCGTGGAGATGTCGCTATGTTAATTGACTATGTGACCCATCCCAGTGGTGGTGAAGACGGCTATATATTGGAAGTATTTAATGCTGCGGGTGATTCCATAGCAGTTCTCACTGTTCCCATGTCAGTGGTAGAGAAAATGCCTACTGATGCTGTTCTGACATTACGTCCTCTTGCAGAAACAACATCATAGCACTGCTACTCTAGCCCACCCAAATCAGCGGTTACAGAAAACTGAAGTCCGATAGACTTGAAGACGGCTTGAAGAGTGGAAAATTCCAGGTTCCCTTCGAGAAAAAGAGTTTTAAAGCGGCTTTCTGAGCCAAGCTCTGCCTGTTGGGCAGTTTTTGCGATTGTGCCATTTGCTTGTACGATATCTCTAAGTGCCACCAAAAAGGTATCAAGGTCATTATCTTTCAGCGTCGCGTGAAGATAACCTGCGGCAAACTCAAGATCTTTAAGTTCATTACTCCAAGTCTTGTTCAAATCTTTCAACCGCATCTTTATCTTTCTCCTACAACAGGCATTGCAAGTTCTAGGTTTAGAGACGCTTCAATCATGATGTCTCTACATTGGTTTACGGTAGATATAATTATCTTAATCGAAACATATTGCTTTATAGAAGGCTTCAAGACCTGCGACACAGGCTTTATCCTCATAGAGATGTTCGTGACTCTGGCTGATAGATTTTGTAATGTCGCGTCGCCAAGCTGGATCTAGTCCTAATTTGACAGCAATTTCGATGTATTCTGCTTCATTTTGAGCGATGGTGTCTGTCACTCCTAGCATTTTGAGGAAGCTGTCAGAGTGACGACCGCGCATAAATTCTCCAGGACAGGTGACGACAGGGAGGTTGCAGGCGATCGCCTCTAAAGTAGTATTACCACCAGACCAAGTGAAAGTGTCAAGAAAAACATCTGAAAGCAAGTTAATCATCAGATAGTCAAGCCGTTCTGGAATCGTGAGGAAGACACAATAGTCCTCACTTTTCAAACCAACTGCGGCAAAAGCACGGTTCAAGCGTTCCCGAAGTAAACCGCCTCGTAGAAATACAAATTGAGCTTGAGGAACGCGACGAGCGATTTCAGCAAGAATAAAATCATATTGCGGCAAGTACTTGAAGGGAGCTTGGCAACATAAATAGACGACGGCATCATCACGTAGCTTGTAATCCGAGCGGGTTTTAATTACTGGCGGAATATATGGTTTAGGGTATGAAACACCAATATTAGGCAAGCGAATGAGTTTTTCTGAGTAATGTGCTTGTGCATTTTCCGGTTCCATTAACTGACTAGATAAAAAGTAATCAATCGTTGGCAAGCCAGTTGTCACCGGATGCCCCCAAGCAACGCATTGTACTGGTGCAAGCCGTAAACCAGCCATTTGCATTGTTGGCGCGTCCATGCCAATCTCAGGATAAATAAGGATATGCAGTTGATCGGCAACGATCTGCTGACAGGTAGCTTCCAAGTTATGAGGAATATGGTAGAAAACGTTACTGTCATCTTGAAATTGTTTTGTAATCGCGTCTGGTGAGTTTCCTGTGTAATAACAGTAGATTTCAAAGCTGTCGCGATCGCAGTGACGCAGCCAACCAGTTAACCACAATGTTCCACTGTAAGAGTGCAGGTAATTTGAGACGTAACCAATACGTATTTTGTTACCTGGTTTAAGACTTGGCATTGATAAAGGAGCAACCCACTGAGGATAGTTAGTTGCCATAATTTCATGCACTAACTTCCCATACTGACGTTGCAACTCTATATCATTTTGAGCTTGATACGATATATAAAAGTTTGTGAGGCGACCTATCCCTGCCAAAGCATTCTGTTTTTCTTCAGCAGTTTTAAGGGATGTCTCTTGGATTAAATCTTGTAGTCCTTGGGTAAATCGCTGACGATAAAAATTGATTTCCTCTTTATTGTCGTAAATTGTAGGGACGATTAAATGTTTGAGGAGCTTGAAAGTGTAATCATCAGGTAATGCATTTGAGGCAGAGATCGCACCGGAGAGTGCTTTTTGATTTTGTCCTCTGTGTCGTAAATGCATGATTAGCGAAAAATGCAAATTTCCGTCAGTCGGGGAAAGTTTAACCCCTTCTTGAAGAATGCTTAAAGCGTCGTCTAGCAAATTTAAATGTCGATAGCACTCGCTTAAACGCCAGTAAACATCGGGTTCGCCTGGTTGAATTGTTAGTATATTTTGATATTGTGCGATCGCTTCTTGCCATCTTCCCTGCTGGAAGAATTTATTACTTAAATCGAACAAATGCCTATTTTCTATATCGCTCAAAAAGCTTTCCAATTCAATATAGGGAATCTCTTCTAGTTTTGCTTGTGCTAAAGCTTGTTGATTTTCGGATTTTAAAGATATTCTAAATGTCAGATTTTGCAAGAGAATTTTCTGTTGAATCTCTGTTAAAGTTTTAAATAAAGTAAATTCTAACTTTTCAGTTACATCTAAATCTTCATTCATTAAAATATTCATCATCACAGCAGATAGTAAGATATCTACATCTTCACTTAATTTATTACCTGTATCAATAAGTAGAGTAGTTTT
This sequence comes from Rhizonema sp. PD37, assembly GCA_029379215.1. Classification (GTDB taxonomy): domain Bacteria; phylum Cyanobacteriota; class Cyanobacteriia; order Cyanobacteriales; family Nostocaceae; genus Rhizonema. The sequence goes on along the minus strand of JAQYWO010000068.1, from coordinate 5,945 downwards.
TTGACTATCAGGATAAGTTGCAAGAGCTTTAATCAATTGTTCTAATTCATAACTTATTAAATCTTCACATTCACTCCAATTAGGAAAAATAATTAGGTTAATATCTCTTAACTTGAACTGAGCCTTAATAGTATTATCCTGATATTTTTGAAAAAAATTTTGAAAAAGTTCTCCCATTTGAGCGGAAAAAGAACGACTGTCAAGAAATCTGGGTTTTTCCTGCATTTTCTGCTTGATTTGCTCTGCTTTTTGCTGACGCAAGTTAGGATTTTTTCCGAGAGCAATAGCTAACTGAATATAAGCTTCTTCAGAGTTTGTAATTAAATCAGGTATTTGGAGTTCTCGTAGAAGTGATGCGCCTTTTCTAGAACGTGAGGTCTCTGTTTCCATAACCACCGTTGGTAAACCGACTTCTAACGGGTCGATTAGCGAAGTCATACCAGAGTATGGATATGAGTCTAAGTAGATATCACATACTTTTAAACGTTCTTTGACATCAGCACGGTTTGGCACATCCCTAAGAATAATTAACCTATTCTGAGATATACCATGTTGAGTAAACGTGGTGGCTATACGTTTTTGGAAAGCACGAGATGGATAGGACGATGACCAGTTTGGATTAAAAGGATAAAGTAAAAGTATGGAATTAGGAACGCTCGCAATTATCTTTGCCCAACATGCTTCAACCTCTGGAATTATTTTGTAGTAGTTAGCTCCGGAAACATAAACTACAGAAGTTTTACTAAGCCCCAAACTTTCTCGGCTGACACTAGTTGTAGCGATAATCTGTTCTTCTGTCGCAAAGTCGAAACATTGAGGAGGAACGTCTAATTTGACTAACGTTTCAGTGTAATGTTCTTGTGCATTCTCTTCAGGCTCAGAAAATTTACTCGATATGTAATAATCAATATGACGCATACCAGTTGTTACAGGAGAATTTGCGTCAACGACCTGTATACGTGCGAGTCGATGCAAGGCCAGTAAAGTAATTTGATAGCTAACTATAGTTACATTAGTAGAAATAAACAGGATATCTATATTTGCTTCTCGAATTGTTTCTACTTGGCTGACCAAGTCTGCTGGCAATTGAATAAGTCCATTTGTATGATTAGTACAATATCTCTCTAAATGGTGATTACTTACATGACAGGTGAACAGAATAACATCAAAGATATCTCTATTTAAATGCTTATATATTGATAAAGTAGAAAAAGTTTCTGGATATGGTTCAAAATGATCTGCAAGGATTCCTACACAAATTTTATTTCTTTCTGGATACCGTTCAGAAAATTCGTAATCAATATTATCATTAATTTCTCTTACTAAACTTTCCATTATATTCGCACGCTTAATATATATATCTTTCAAATTTTTGTCATTAAAGTACAAAAAAAGAAAGTTAGCTGTTTGTGTAAAATAACTAGCTATATCGTGCCATAATTTAGAATCTAAGTTACTAATAATATTACTATGAAGGTAATTTACCCATTGCTGCATATATTGATAGTATCTATCTGCCTCACCTCTCTCTTGAAAATAAAGGGGAGATTGTAATGTAAACCAAAGATAATTATTGAGTAACCAATTCGGGATATGTGTGAGGTCGAAGGCTAAGGGAAATAAGTGAGGACGACAGTACAGCATTACTACTACAATAGACTGAATGGCTTTTGGTTTCTCAAATCCTTTAGCCACTTGTACTAATACTTCATGAATAAAGTGTTGTTCTGTCTCCGTCAACTTTTCATCTTGAATACCACTAGTTAAGAGTACTTGATAAGCTTCACCAAATCTGCTCAAGAATAGTTTTTCTAATATATTTTTTTCTGTATCTAACAATAATTCAGCTATTTTTTTTCTTAATGAACGCAATTCCTCGAGTACATGTGAATCTGACTCTTCTGTTATATATTTATTGATCAGACTGGACAAGCTGTCAATGAGCTTAGTCTTTTCCAGAAATTCTTCAACTGATGTCTCAGAAAGTTTTATGTCATTTGGCTTAATACAAATTGCTTGTTGAGAATATTCTCTTACATAGGAAGGAATCTTTTCTGCTTTTGCTTGTATTATAGCTTGTAAATTTTCATGTTCTAAAATAATTCTTGCTTCAATAAGAGGTAGCAAAGCTTCCCACTGCAAATCACACATTTGTCCAACTAGAGAAATTTCTAGCCCCTCACTAACATCTAAACCTTCCTGTAATAGGAAATTCATACTTACAGCAGATAACACAAGTTCTGCATATTGATCGACACAGTTGCTTGTGTCGATAAGTAAAGTAATGTGTTTACCATCAAGATGAGTTGCAAGTTTTCCAATCAGTTGTTCTAACTCTAAACTGAGTATCTCTTCTGGTTGCGACCAATCAGGAAAAACAATTAAATTAATCTCCTTGAGTTTTAAAGGTAGTAGAGTAGCCTCAATCAATGCTGAACTGACAGTTTTCGCCATTTTTGACCAAGAAAACTGTTTCGCCTGTTCCAAACCCGCAACAATCAATGAGTTCCGAACACCAGGTTTTTGTACGTCGCATAGTGCATTTACCAGTTCTTCCACATCATTATCATTTACGTAGATGGCCGCTTCGCCAGCTACTTCTGGAATTGAGGCATTAGGACAAGTGATAACTGGACAACCACAAGCCATTGCTTCAACTACAGGCATCCCAAAGCCTTCATATTTAGACGGGTAAACTAGAGCTACAGCATCAGAATAAGCTGTTACTAATTCCTCATCACTAAGTTGCAGCATATGGACAACACTACCTGATGTATAGGTTCTCCACTCAGGTGCTAATACACCTCCAGTACCTGTGCAAACAATATCAAATCCATAGCTACTTGCAAGCTGAGAAAATGCCTCGAAGAATAAAATGCTATTCTTGTAACGGCTATTAGCGCCTACCAAAAGAAAGTAGGGTTTTGTGATACCATACTTTGTCTTAAAAGCATTTATTTCTTGAGGTTTCGCTGGTGAAAAAGTACTTTTAACTCCACAATAAGCTACAGTAACAGACTCTAAAGATATATCTGGGAAGAACCTCACCAAGTCTCGAGCTGTAGTTTTTGAAATCGCAATATAGGCTGCTGCATGTTGAATATGATAGTGCTTTTCCCGCCACATAGGATGACTTAGATCCCATCCCATAACTTCGGGAATCATGTCATAAGCCATGAAGACAGATGTTGTTGTTATAGGGGTAGTGTAATAACTAGAGATAAATAAATCTGCACCTTCTTCATCGCAAACTTGCTGTAGCATTTCGCGGTCAGCATCTGTGTTATTGTAGTCATAAGGTGGTACAGTGCGATATTTTAGTCCTGGAATTTTGGGAGCAGTGTTAGCTCGATCAAGTAAAATAATATGCTGAGCAAAGCCGTTGTCTACCCATTCTTCTAGCAAAGATTTCCAGACGCGAGCAATTCCAGTTTCATAGAGTTGGAAAAAGACAGCGTCAACTAAGATTGTGGGTGATAATGTTTGATTATTTCTGAATTTTTGAAACCAAATCCCAGTATAGTCAATTTGGTGAAGGGTAAATCGCTCACCATTAAAGCGCTCAAACTCATGTATTGCTTTGCGACAACCTTCCCAATGCCCATAGTCATCTACCTGAACAATCCCATTAAAAACAACGCTCTCATAAAGCGTGTTGAAGATATCCATTGTTGACTCATACCAATCTCCATCAGCATGTAGGAAGGCAATACTGCCTATCACTGACTTATATTGAGGCAACGTCTGAGCAAATAATCCTTTCACAGGGGTAACAATATCTTGGACTTTTAATAATTGACAGATCGAGTTTAAATTTTCAGAAATTGGTGCTTTTAAAGTACCAAATCCGAATCCAGTTAGATTTGCAGCAATTCCATTGTGCTGATCTAACTCGGTAGGTTCGGGCATTCCCTCAAAAGTATCAAATGCATATAGCATTCGTGGGCGGCTACTGTAGCGTTGAATTACGACGGCTAACAGTGCTGCTGCTCCACCTTTATACGCTCCACACTCAACAAAGTTTCCTGGAATATTATCTAAACAAATTTGCTTTGCTAGCGAGTAGAGCGAGAATAGACGTGCTTCACTCAATAATGTGTATGGTCGGACAGCATTGAGAATTTCCAGAAATTCATCTGTTAGTGAATCCTTTGATGAACCACTAATATCATAATCTCGCAAATGCTCTGGTAAATGCCAATGAACTTTTGGGTCGGGCTGATGTTGCACTGGCTCAACATTCCCCCGCCAAGCAACCCCCATAATTTGCATGGTTTGGTAGACCATTGTGTTCCACCCCTTTTGCTTTAAGTAGTCCAAGCCTTGGGCTACATCAGGAGAATTCAAATCATGAAATATTATTAAAGCGTCCGGCTCAGCCAATTGTTCACAGATGATCGCATCATTTAGCGGTCCTGGTGACTCATGATCGCCATCAATGAAAATTAATGGCCACTTATATCCTAATTGTGTAGCTAACTCCTCGACCTTTTTTGGGCTATAACCAGCTACAAGATTTACTGAGTCAAGGACACCAGCATTTCTGAGAGAATTACTGACACTTTCATAGATTTCAGGTACAGCTAGGAGAGGGTCAACTACATCTAATTCAACTCCCGTCAAAGCGAGATGACAAGCTGACCAACCTAACCAACAACCAATTTCTAAAGCTTTCTTGCCTTTAAATTTAAGGGCTGTATTGTAAAGAATTAGAGCTTCATCTCGACTTAAGAATCCAATAGTTGGTTGCCGCTGGTCTACATACCAGTTATGGGGGACATCCCGCCTCAAGTAAGGCCATTGACAAGTATTTGTATCTCCCACAATCATATTTGGAAAACATTGGTCAGGTTGGATGATTTCAAATCCGGGTGAAACATAATCCCCAGTTGGTAAGAGTGCTCTTTCAATGACATCCACAGTTTGTTTAATCATCCTTTCTTCCTTAAACATGTTTTCTGCTCTTTGCTTACAAGCTTGACCAATAGAATGGCGTAACTGGGGATTAACCACCCAATCTTGAATAGCTGTTACCAATTCTTTGACTGTGATTTGCTGATCAATTTTGGGGTCGGCAAGCAATATGCCAGTCTCACCTAATTCTTCTGGAATTCCACTGACTGCTGATGCAATTACTGGCAATCCCTTTGCCATTGCCTCCATGACGCACAATGGCATTCCTTCCAACAAAGAAGGAAAAACAAAAATATCAGCAGCATTTAGCCAGTCTGAAACATCCGACCTTTGTCCCAAAAAAATAACTTTGTTGGTTATTCCCAGTTGTTTAACTGCATCTTGTAGTTCAGCTTCGAGTTGTGGCTCAAAAATTCCAGCGCCTGCCCAAATAAAGTAAAGTTGATGCCACACTGGAGTAGACATCAGCTGTTTAATGACTTCTAACTGGTACTGGTAGCCTTTGCGGGTTTCTATGCGAGCAGCCGTAAAACAAACTACGGCATCTGAGGGGATGCTAAAATTTTGACGCAAACGTTCTCGTATAGATGAATCACAAACAGTGAAATATTCTGAAGGTCTTCCGTAATAAATAACTTCTCCCTGATATTTAGGAAGTCTGAATAGTTTGTGCAATAAGTTTAAATTCTCAAAGGAAACTGCAATAACTGACTTAGCTTGAGTGTAATGATAAGATAGTTGATTTAAGTATCTATCAAATTGATCTGCCAAATCCGGTTCCACAAGACCCTCGACAACAACGTAAGGTATTCCCAATTGAATAGCAGTCTGCGTAATAATAAAATTAGAAAAGGGATTGGTGTTGCTGAAAATTATTAAATCTGGTTTTTCAATAATTTCTCTTAAAAGATTTGGCAAACTTTGAATGGTATTACTGTCTAGCCATAAGTGCTGAATACCTAACTGTTTCTCATTGGTAATTAAATTATTATTGAAAACTTGCGGTTGCGGTTGTAGACAAGTTACTTTAT
>JAQYWO010000497.1 GCA_029379215.1 Rhizonema sp. PD37 | reverse complement strand
AATAAATATTGTGTATTTTTATCGAAATTCTTACTCCCAAGTGAGGGTGTAACTAAATTGATACTTGACTCTTTGGCTTTAGAATGTAAGTTGTTGTCCGATAAATACGGCTAGTTATGACCAAACCAGTCATCAAACCAATAACCGTTCCCCCAATGGATCGGTACAACCAGCAGTTGATCGATAATCTCCATCCTCCGAGTTGGGTTAATCCTGAACCAGCATCTTGTTACAACCTTGTGGTTATTGGTGCAGGCACTGCGGGATTGGTGACTGCGGCAGGTGCAGCAATGTTGGGTGCAAGAGTTGCTTTGGTGGAAAAGCATCTCATGGGTGGCGATTGCACAAACGTGGGATGTGTACCGTCGAAGACTCTGATTCGCTCAGCGCGAGCCGTTGCAGACATTCGATCTGCTGGCAAATTCGGCGTTGATGCTTCTCGTCGGCTCAACATTGATTTTCAAGCAGTGATGGAACGGTTGCGGCAGATACGTGCAGAAATAAGCCCCAATGATTCGGCTCAACGTTTTCAGCAGGAATTTGGCGTGGACGTGTTTTTTGGTGAGGCGCAATTCTCTAGCCCTAATAGCGTAGAGGTAGCTGGACTTACTTTACGCTTTAAAAAGGCAGCGATCGCCACGGGTACACGTCCCACTAAATTGCCAATAGAAGGTTTGGAGGAGACAGGATATCTCACTAATGAGACTATCTTCTCTTTAACTCAATGTCCGCAGCGACTTGGTATAATTGGTGGAGGTTATATTGGTTGTGAACTAGCACAGAGTTTTCAGCGTTTGGGAGCGCAAGTCTTTTTATTACACAAAAGTTCCCGAATACTGAATCGAGACGACGCTGACGCAGCTGAGATTGTACATAAATCATTAGTAAGCGAAGGCATTCAGGTGCTTTTAGAATCTCAAATCAAACGTGTTGAGCGCCAAGATGCTGAAAAAGTTATTTATTATGAGGTAAATGGCGAGGAAAACGCACTTAGTGTAGATGAAATTTTAGTGGCGGCAGGGCGATCACCGAACGTAGAAGGTTTGAACCTTGAAGGCGTAGGGGTGAAGTACGATCAAATGCTTGGAGTTATTGTCAATGATTACTTACAGACAACAAATCCTCGTATTTTTGCTGTAGGTGATATTTGTATGAAGTGGCAATTTACTCACGCCGCTGAAGCAGCCGCACGGATTGTGATCCAAAATGCCTTGTTTTCTATTCTGGGGCTGGGACGTAAGAAGCTAAGTTCTCTAATCATGCCTTGGTGTACTTATACCGATCCCGAGGTGGCTCATGTTGGTATGTACCCGGAAGATGCTCAGAAACGTGGAATTACTATTGATCTTTTCTACGTTGCCCTCAAAGATATAGACAGAGCGATTATTGATGGTGAAGTAGAAGGATTTGCTAAAATATATGTAAAAAAAGGTACTGATAAAATTTTGGGAGCCACGATTGTCGCTCGTCATGCAGGAGAGATGATTAGTGAAATTACCTTAGCGATCACCAATAATTTGGGATTGAAAGCGATCGCCAAAACAATTCATCCCTATCCTACCCAAGCCGAAGTTATCAGTAAAGCTGCTGATGCTTACAGTCTTAAACTTTTGATGACTCCTTTGGTGAAGAAACTCTCCTCCACTTGGCTAAAATGGAGCCTCTAAGCATCTGGAAACTCCCTGGCGTAACGCCCCATCACTTCTGCTGCATCTAATACATGTCCTTCCATCACTGTCATAACCTGTTCAATGCTCGCTCCTGGTGGTAAATCTAGCAATTGATCTAACGCTTTAAATAAACTGCCAAGACAAGGGCAGCGTCTTGGGCAGTTTATCAAATTAGGTTTTCTTTAGGAAATGGTTCGGCAGTAATTACGATTTACCCGATGGATCTGCGGCATGAATCAATTTTGGCTGTTCACTTGCCGGAATTTGAATAACTTGCTGCAATGTCGGTCTGTTCTGTCGCTTAAAATCTTCTAATTGCACGGGCTTACCCGTTTGCGCTGACTGATTAATAGCACGGACAATCCTAACATCCGCTAACCCTTCTTCTCCAGATGGTTCTGGATCTTTATCATTAAGCAAACAGTCTGAAAAGTAGATGATTTCTGCAGCAAACTGATCACATGCTGGAAAGGTTTGTTTTTGTGTGTCGCTTTCAAAAGTTTGTTGTAGCTCGATATCGTCTAGATATGAGTATGCTGAATCCATTCTTACGTCACCTTTTGTGCCTACGACTTGAAAAGTAGATACGGGTGCAGTACCAAAGCTAGAAGTAAATGTTGCTAATCTATTTCCGGGAAAACGCAGAATAGCACTAGTCATTTCGTCAATTTCCTCGAAACGCTTCTCCCCATTACTAGCGCTAAAGGCAAAAACTTCAGTTGGTTCGTCTTGAAATAGATAACGAGCTGCATTAATACAATACACACCCATATCGTAAACAGTACCGCCACCTGTCGAGATTGGCTCTACCCGCACGTTACCTTCAACAACTTGTTGAGTAAAGACAGAATTAAAAATGCGGGGAGTGCCTATTTTTCCAGACTTTATAATCTCAACCGCCATCATGTTTGCTTTGTCAAAGTGCAGGCGGTAAGCAATCATCAATTTTACTTTGTTCTTCAGGCAAGCCTGAGTCATCTCCTCACACTCTTGTTCGGTAACTGCCATTGGCTTCTCACACAGTACATGTATACCTGCATCGGCTGCTCCTATAGTATATTCACGGTGTAAATGGTTAGGTAAAGCGATATAAACTGCATCAACTTCGCCACTTTTCAGACAATCGTCATACTCTTCGTAAGTGTATGTCTTCACCTTATAGTGTTTACCAAGTTCCTCACGCTTGATTTGATCTCCAGAAATCAAGGCAACCAATTGAGAATTTTCAGCCTGAGCAAAGGCTGGTAGAACGTCTTCCTGGGCAATCCAACCCAATCCTACTACGGCATAACGAACTTTGCTTTGGTTTTTGGCAAGTATCATTTATTAAACCTCCTAATTGACAAATCAGTACTGACTTGCTGAAGCTATATCAACATCGAGCAGTAATCAATGAGCAAGTGAACTTATTGCCACATCTACTCACGGTTGGATCGGAATAGGATGCTCTTGCAATCGACTGTCCGACTGGCGTAATGACATTAATTTATCTGAGATAAATTCTGCTACTTTATGTATGGCTTGCAGTAGCGGTGATGTGTGTGCTTTTAAAAATATCAGGCGATCGCTATTGGGATTGTGGGGATTTTGATCGTCGTAACGCCAATACTTACGTAGCAACACTGTCATCAAGTTAGCAATAAATATAGATGACTTGAAATGAACCGCAGCAGTAGTTGCAATCCCTATACTATCAATACACAATTGCTGTGCCCGTTGTTGCCATGCCTGCAATTGTTCAGCACTAGCCATAACAAACTCCCTTATTGAAACCCTAAGTGAATCAAATGACTATTTTTTTTAGCGTGATCATTTTGTCAGAGAATAAGTTTGCTTTTTAAATGTATCTGATTTCAAGATTAGATACTTATGAGCTTAGCTCCATCCCCCTATCGACTGAGAAGACTGATATTTATTGTATTAATTATTACATATTTTATCAGTATTAGATCGAACATAAAAACTTTCTATATCAACATTCACTACAAACTCACTTTGGAGCATTGGTAGCTAACACAATATACAGTAAACCAAAAAGTTTTTCTCCAAAGAGCGACCGCTAAAATACTTATATGTTT
>JAQYWO010000067.1 GCA_029379215.1 Rhizonema sp. PD37 | reverse complement strand
CATTTATATTTGTTGACAGTTACCTTATTTAAAGGTATACTTCAATTTTTGAACACAAAACAAAGATAATCTTTTTAATTTTTTGACTTTTTTTTAGAGAATTCAGGAGACAGAAGATAGGATGAAGAAAAAGTCAAAAATCATTCGTCAGTAGTCAAAATCAATTAGTGGAGGATTCAAACCTGCCACTAATTGAATACCACAAAATTAAAAATTTTGTGTAGGTATTAAACCCCTTTATTCAACTACGAATCGTATAGAATTCATGCGCTCATTCTGACTCCTGTCTTCTGTATCCTCATTTTAGAGAAGCAACTCGCTTGAAAGGAAAAAATCTTTTGTAAGCTTTGCCAACAATGAGATCGCGGGGTACAGCACCCCAGCATCGACTATCGTAGCTGTTGTTACGGTTGTCACCCAGCACCAGATATGAATTAAGTGGTATTGTCTGAGGTTGGGACAAGTAAGGTGGTTGCTTACCTGATGTGCAAACATCAATGAGTGTTCCTTGAGTAGCGGTAAGATACGGTTCATTGAACAAATTGTTATTGATATAAACTCTGTCGCCTCTCAGTTCTACTTTTTCACCTGGTAAACCAACTATACGTTTAATGATGGCTTCTTTGTATTTTTCTTTTTGCAATTCTTCAGTAGGTAAAAAGACGATAATATCTCCACGTTTTGGTTCAAAAAATCTGTAACTAAACTTATCAACAAAAATTTTGTCTGCCTCTAACTTATTTGGGGAACCGTGTAGAGTGGGTTCCATACTAGCAGAAGGCATCCAACGGGCTTCAATTATATACGTTGCCAATACAAATGAAGATAAATTTGATATTGCTATCAAAAGAGCAGTCAATATTGCAAAATTGAAGTTTTTTTCTCGATGAATTGGCGAAAAGACGTATGAAAGATAGGCGACAAAAGCTAGTATAATTGGGTAAAATAATGATGATGTATTTGCAATAATTATCAGCGAAACGAAAAAGATTAAACCTAAAAACCATTGCTTGATATAAAAGTGACCAATTCCTAAAAATATTTGTGAAAGGAACATAGCCAGCCAAGGGTCTTTACTCTGCTGGCGAAAAACTTCAAATTCTTTAGTATTATTACTTTTCGCACTAATATAAGCATCGAAAAGATTGACAAACCAAAGTAACATAGTCGTTATTAAAATTCCGACGCCAATAAAAATGTTACCTTCTATACTAAATATTTGCCAGAATCCAAGTACAGATAAAATGAAATAAAAAAATATAATTAAATATCCTTTGAGTTTTTTACCTGAATATATCTGCCCTAACCCAGGAAAAATCTTTGATAAATTTACAGCCAGCCAAGGTTCTTTATTTGACATATAATTTTGCTATAATATTTAGAATAGTATACATTCTACAAGGACCTTGACTGCATCTTGCACCTTCGAGTGGAACGCTCAAGTAGACAGTACCCACCTTAAGAAATCATAACCCTTTTGGTATTTGATGTTCGTAACAAGATGATGGTGCAAGATATAAGCCTCTGATACCGTTTCTATATGAATATGCTGATAAAGGACTTCACTGCCTACAATACTTCATATTAATAAGGTAATATTAGGAGGAACGATAATGTGCAGCTTCATAGAGAATTGGTATTACATAAATGATGTATTCAATAAAACGTCTTATCTTATACATTATGATGTGAGAGAATTGCTCATCACAATATCTCCTCATCAGTTTTTCGAGCCAGCCACAAGGCTAGGTTACGGACATAAGTTTTGATATCTTATAAAGCGCGTGGCTCGTTTTTCATCCCATCACCAGGCGATTCCTGAACAAAGCTGGGACAGTTTTTTTCAACATCCCAGTTATAATCGGCGAAATGGTGGAAGGTTGATTCAGTTACAGCACGTCCCTTTACATCTTCGGTACTTCTAAAGACAACGGCAAGGTTAAAAGAGCGATCGCTAATTTTGCTTTTACCAGTAGCAATGACTCGCGCATTCTCTGCATTAGAGGGGACTCCCACACCACCTTCGTGAGGATGCGCTCTTGAAAAATTCTATTGCTTAACCAGATGTACCTACCTTGTGTAAAAGCTCATGAACGGGTTTTTTTGGAGTAATTATTTGATAGTCGCCATTGCTTCTGTGAATGGTAATTAGGCCAAGAAATGTTGGTAGTGTAGGGATCGTCAATGCAGCGTCGAGATTCATCCGGGTCTTCATTTTTACTGTGGAAGTGGTTTGCACTACCAATATCATCTAAATCGCACAGACAAGATCCTAAGTCTTGATGGTCACGCGCTACAAGCATACCACCACCGCGTTGACGAAAGCGAGCGATCGCCCCTACCTCAATTTCTGTCAATCCGCCGCCAATGTCTACAGCAAACAGCCCTAGTTCATCAAAATCAGAATTGTCAAGATTGCTTAATATGGGATCATCTGCTTCATTATTGCGATCAGTAAGCCTCTAATCATTGGTTCTGTGGACAAAGGTGGATTAAGCGGTAAAACTGTAACGATACCCGTCATTTCGATGGATAGCTTGACAATACTTGTGGTTTACAGGGCTGACTTTGCCGAGGTTGGTCTTTAAATCAAAAACTCCTGTTTTGCGTACACAGATTCGCCCAACGTGAACGCCAACAAACTTCCCCTTAGGCAATGAGGCTTTGACTATGTCTCCTGTTTGAAAGCCATAATGAAATTTAATGCATTCTCTATGGCTTCTGGGGAAACCAAATTTATCGGTTATTGCCATTTGGCGATTGCCCCACCCAGTTGCTTTAATTTGCAATGGTTGTCTGGTTAAGAAAAACAATTGTTTAACATCGCCAACACATGCTGCATCAACCCAATGGTCTTTACGTGAATTGAACTTAAATCTATTGTATTTTGTCTGTCCCCCTGTGCCAGTAGTCACCGGAAGTTGTGTTTTCTTAAGCGTTCCAAGCAATGCGTTTCTAGTAGAGTTAACTGCTGCTGCGTCTTGAAGAGGCGTCTGGGATTGACTCTTAATTTTTGCTAGCACTGACAGCGTGCTGCTACTTGAAATTTGGATTTTTGAACAACTAGGCGGCTTAGAAGCTTGACGTACAAAGCTTTTCTTTTAAGTATACTGAGCAAGATTCAAGTAGGATTCCTATACTACCAACTTACAGGAATTATGAGTCTAGGGATTTTAAAAAATGAATAATTTTATTTTTATCCACAAAAAAATTAATTCGTGAGCAACAGTGCTTACGAATTTTGAATCTCGCTATGAGTAATTATTCGCTCATTGATGGGAATAAGTAAACAATAGACATCTTCAACAATTTAATAATGTGTTCGTTGAAGTCCCTGTTAGAGGCGCAAAGCCTTACCTTAGAAATAAGGCAGTATCGGTGGACGCCCCTACATCAACTCCTTTCTTCCCTAGCTACGTTTTTTTTATGATCATCTACCATTGACTTCCACTCTGATAGTGGGGTTAGGACAACGCCAATCTGGTGGGCTGGTGCTAACATGACTGCAACCTTGTGCGTGCATACTATCATCCGAGACATCACTTGGCTTATAAAATCGCCAACGCCCATTGTTATCTGGTCCCGACTCTGCCCGCAGTCTACGTCTTGCTTGTCCGTACTCAGGTGAACGTCGATCATAACGTCCGTTATTATAATCAGGAGAACGTTGATCGTAACGTCCGTTATTATAATCAGGAGAACGTTGATCATAACGTCCGTTATCGTAATCAGGAGAACGTTGATCGTAACGTCCATTTCCATAATAAGGCGAACGACCATCACCCACTACTACCCCAATAGTGGAACGAGGACAACGCCATTGCGCTCCGTCACTACTAACATATTCACAACCTTGCGCTCTCATGGCGTCTTCTGACACGTTATTTGGTTTGTAGAATCGCCAAAGCCCTCTTCGATCTGGTCCTGAATCAGCCTGTAGTTTAAGTATACGTTGGTAATTCTGTGAGATGAGAATCTGAGTTCTCAACATAGATGTAGCAGAAGGCTTCACCTGTTCCGCCAAGATTTTTGGTTCAAAAGCAAAAATTGCTAATGCTAAAGATATCAAAGTAGAAACTCGATAGTGCATAGTTTCCTTTTTTTGATTTTATACCTGCTACTTATATGTAGGTTTCAATTATATATGTCTAACTTCAAAGATTATGCAGGTCCAGTTGGAAAATTTTCCGAAAATCAAATTTAAATGCAGAACAGCTTACTAACCAACTTTAATCGCAACAATCGGATAGAACAGATCTGTATTATCAGCCTAATCTAGTGTTACTTAGAAAAAGGCTCCAGTAATCAATGCAAAATACAAAGATGGATCTTTCGAAGTAAATACTTTTGTTGACACTATCTGTGTTATGTGAAAGATCTTTCTTTTTTATGAAAGAAGCGATCACTCGCATTTCACAGGCAATCGGAGTTGACTTACTAAGTTTAAAGTATCAAATGCAACAGGAAACTCTTTGGCAAGCAGTGAGCGATCGCGACTGTAGTTTTGAAGGAAAGTTTTTTTACGGTGTCCGTTCTACAGGTATTTACTGCCGACCGACTTGCCCCAGTCGAAGACCGAATCGGAACCAAGTTTGTTTCTTCGAGTCGGCACAATCCGCTGAAGCGGCTGGGTTCCGACCTTGTAAGCGGTGTCAGCCACAGTCGGAAACAGTTCTTAATACGACTAAAAACAAAATTATGGCAGCTTGTCAATACATTGAAGCACAAGTTGATCGCATCCCAACGCTCTTGGAATTAGGTTCTCATATTGGGATGAGTCCAACTTACCTACAAAGGTTATTCAAGCAAATAATTGGTGTATCCCCCTTTCAATATGCTGATGCCTTGCGTGCAGGAAGATTGAAGCAGTGTCTCCAAGGAGGAGAAGAAATTGCTGATGCGTTGTACAATACAGGTTATGGATCAAGTAGCCGACTGTATGAGAAGGCTCCCCAGCAATTGGGAATGACACCCAAGATTTACCAGGGTAAGGGAACCACAATGCGTATTGCCTACACTATCGTCCCAAGTCCACTGGGATATTTGCTTGTAGCAACAACGGAGAAAGGGATCTGCGCTGTTAAACTAGGTGATAAAGCAGATGTTCTCGAACGTACTTTGATTCTGGAGTTTGCTCGAGCGGACATTTTCCGTGATGACCATACATACAAAGAGTGGGTGCAAGCAATCCTCGACCTAATTGTAGGAAATCTGCCAGATCTTGAGCTACCGCTTGATATACAGGGGACAGCATTTCAAAAACAAGTTTGGCAGGCTTTGCAAAAAATTCCTTATGGTGAAACGCGCACTTATACTGAGATTGCCCGTGATCTAGGTAAGCCACAAGCGGTACGTGCAGTTGGTAACGCTTGTGGTGCTAATCGAATAGCGCTGATTGTTCCGTGTCATCGTGTAGTACGAAGTAATGGTAGTCTTGGCGGTTATCACTGGGGAATTGAACGCAAACAAAAACTACTTGCATACGAAGCAAAACAATCAGAAGAAAAACCCAACTGACAAATAAAAAGCTATTTGCTGTACTCATGTCAAACAAAGTAGAATTACTTACACAAGAAAGTCTTGACCGTGGTTTGACGGTACTTGCCGACCGCGACAGTGATTTTGCTCATGTTTTGAAAACACTGGGATCTCCACCAATATGGGTTAGAGAAACAGGTTTTGCCACTCTCCTCCAGATAATTCTCGAACAGCAAGTTTCATTAGCTGCAGCAAAGGCTACATTTAAACGGCTGTGTGATGTTGTTGTACCGCTAACACCAGAGAATTTTCTGACAGTTGAAGATCTTCAATTGAAGATGGTAGGGTTTAGTCGGCAAAAGATTTTATACTGCCGTGATCTAGCTCAGGCGATCGCCATCGGTCAGCTGGATCTCACCAAATTGGAGAGAATGGATGAAACTACGATCCGGACTGAACTAAAGCGCATCAAAGGGATTGGAGATTGGACAGTTGATATTTACTTGCTAATGGCTCTTCTTCGACCTGATGTGTTTCCCAAAGGCGATCTTGCAGTGGCGATCGCCTTACAAAAGCTGAAAGGGCTGGAGGCTCGTCCAACACCAGCGGAACTCGAAGCAATTGCAGAAAACTGGCGACCGTGGCGGGCGATTGCTGCCAGAATTTTATGGCACTACTATCTTAGTAATTCTAAAAAAGTCGTTGCGAGTTAAGTGTATATCATCAAACTTTACGTTAAAAGTAACTCAATACTATCTGCGATCACTTACAGTTAGCTAAACTTAACCAAATTGGATTCAATAATAGGGAAGTTAAAGATAAGAGTTTGCGGTGTTACCCGAGTGTTAAGTAACAAAAAAATTAAGATTAAAGTTAGTGAGACTTAACCAATAGTTTGCGATCGCCGATGTTTGTGAGTAAGCATACACATGAGAACAATCAGCAATAGCAGAGCTTGTACAACTGATGGCTCTGGTACAGTCCTCACTACAATAGTATGACCACTAGTATCACACGGAACACCCATAAAATGACCTGGACCGGAAGAACCGTTACCTGTATCGCATATATTTGTACCACCGCCAGTTCCACCAGTTCCACCAGTACCACCACCAGTTCCACCGCCAATTCCACCTCCGGTACCACCTATAACACCACCTGGTTGAGAGGAACTTCCTCCGTTACGTGATGAGCCACCGCCGTTTAGTAGAAGAAAAAGAAGTAAGGCAAGAGCACCACCGCCAAGAAGCCAACCTGTTGGGAAACCACCGCCAGAGGCTGGTTGTACGAAGACGTCTCCGGCTGGGATGGAAGGGCCATCTAAAGCGATCGCGTCTGGTTCTAATAAGACTGGACTAGTTCCTGCAAAAGAATCTCCTGGGAGAGGTGCCCCGACAATGTGATCGAAATCTTTTGGAATCCCAAGATTCGGACGTCCATACTCTCCGCCATTTGGCGAATATGGAAAGGAGAGTAGCTTGAGAATGCTGTCTTTAAGTTGTGCCTCATTTGACCCGTTTAACGCTTGCAACCCATTAGACAGGTTATTTAAATAATACTTTGTCACATCTGGCGCTAAACCCAAAGACTGAATTTGTTGCTGAATGTTAGGAATTTTTGCAGCCTCCTCAAGGAGGAGACGTCCATAGGAATATTTTAAGTCTAGCAATCCGTTACGAAGGCTAAGTGAGTTATTACCTCCCGATAAAGGTGACCAATAAAAGTTTTTGGTGACAAGTCCTACACCTTCAACAGGAGTCGAACTTAAGGAATTTCCTAAAAGATATCGGTATCCGTCCACAATTGATGGAGAGTCTTGTTGCCAAAAAGAGGCATAAGGTACAGAAGACAAATTAGGATTATTACCGTAGAAAGAGGCAAAATTGTTGAAGTTTGTATTCCCACCCGCAGCTTGTATGAGTAGATTGTGATAGTTAGCTCCATTATTAGACTCAACTAATTGCTGGAGTACTGCGCCAGTTTTGTCGCAACTAAGACCAAATCCTATGCTACATGAAGAAATACCTCGTATTTGACTAACATTACGCCCTGAAAGCTGGTATTGAAGATACTCTGACTCAAGTCCTGGTTGGATACCATAGCGTCCAACATTTAATTGGGCTGAAGCAGACTGACACACAGTCATCATTGCTGTACTAAAGGAAAAAGCAACTACAATTCTTTTGAGCCAGAATTTTAACAAGATAAACCTCCAAAAATTTTTTAGGTAAAGTGTTTTGTAAATATTTAAATGAATTGGGAGAGTAGATTCTTTCTTGTCTGCCTTATCTCCCTCGTTTTATTTTGCCTATAACATAATTTTTCTAAAACAGTAAATTAAATTGCTTAAGACATACTGATGTTGATTGTGATTGCTGTACCTTTAATTTGTCCTTGTGGAAGCTCGTGGTATAAAACAAGTCCACGACTTTTTTGATCAAAAAGATATCCACGCAGTGAGGTCGGGACTTTTCCTTGCTTCACTAAGGAAATAAAGGATTCTAAATACTTGTGGATACTTAGACGCGTACCTTCTTGTGCTTTTGTATAATTACTGACAAGTATCATAAACAAGTCCAAGCTGCGGTTGTCTTGCCCCGAAATCAAACTGCCGTTCTCAAGGAACGAACTGGCTATAAGCTTTCCATCAATTTGTTGAACCTTGAAGAGAGTGAAGTAGCTCCCTTTCTTGTAAGGATCGCTAATATAACAAGCCCAAGAACCGTCTTTGTTCTGTGTAAAGCCTTGCTGTGCTAAGTATGAAAGTGGAGAATTTCTTTGCTCACCCACTGGTGGGGGCAACATATCTTCTACTTTATCATTGGAAGAGCAAATCCTAGAAGTTATCTGCTGTTGGGGAACAGTCGGAGTCTCAACAGCTATTGCAACGCAACACATAGCAGTAAGCGCAGACACCTGGATAGTGAATGCACTTAGCCAACGAACGAATGTATTCATGTTCATTCCGAATAAGTTATTTAGAGGACACCTTCTACTTTTTACTTAGAGGGTGTCCCCATTTAATTCCTCGTACCTAGATAGAAACATTTTGAAAATGTTCCGGACATGTCAATTATACTACGAATATTCTCGGATTAAAGAAATTTCCCTAAAATTATTAGGGGTTCTTGACATATACACAATTTTTGATATGAAACGTTACTTTTAAGTTTTTTGAGTAGCATTTGCTACATCAGCCCGTCATAAACTTTTTGCTGCTTTATACTCAATCCGCTCGATTAATCATTGTTATCATTGAACCCCACTGCTCTTAAAGCTTGGCTTCGCTTTCCAGATCACTTGCTTCGCCAACGGAATAAGTAATTAGGAAAACTTTCTTCAAGGTAAATTAGGTTACAAGAGTCTGTAAATGAGTAATGAATCAGATTTGATAACTGTTATTATATGTTTCTTTTTCTAAGATGCACATATCTAAAGAAAGATATTGCTCATTGAGAGAATATAAAGTTAGATCAAGCAAAGAGTATACTGTTGCTACCTTTTTGGTATCATAAATTGTTTGTCACTATAGTAATTATTCAGTAAAAAACTGTTCTCTATACCAAGCTATCATAAAGTATGAGCATTATTTTGCTAAGAGATTGTAAATGCTACTCAACATCGCTCAGAATGTCAAGGAGTCAATAACCCATCACTAATCGCAAAGCGGGAAAGTGGTGAGTTGCCATCATGTCAGTTGGCGATCGCACCAAGAGTGGTCTTAACAGACGACTTTAGTTGGTAATAAAATCCTGAGTTTGCCGTAGTTCTCGATTTGCAAACCACCTTCAATGTAAAATTCCCAATACCAACTAAATACAATAAAAGTAAGTCTAGGCAAGTTTGGTCAATTTATTGAGGACAAAATCTGATGAGTGCAGCATATTTTCTCTTATTCCTCTTGCTCTCGAGTGAGATTACCTATTTCCTTATTGACTTATCAGAAATTTTGGGGCATTCTTTTATACTAGTGTTCAGTTCTGGCGTTTCGGGAGTAATAGCGATCATCAATGTCGCTCATGTTGTTTATTAACTACGTGATAGCACTGCCAGAATGTCAGGGAGCGCTACAGCCCAAATCTTGACATATAAGATGAAGCAAATTCATCAACGTCTGCACAATATTCTCAGAAAACGAGACCATGCAGATTTCCATTGACTCTCCTTTCCTATCGAGTACAAGCATTCATTTCAACATATTTTACAGAGGATCAGAGTAAACCTCTAAGAGATAATGTCATCTACTCCCCTGACAAAGAAAGCGACTTTCTTGCCTATTGTTAGGCGTGATATGGGATGATAATCATCCTGCCAAAAAAATACAGCACATTGCAAGCAAATGAAGTACAACATTGAGAGCTAAAAGCCAGACTCTAAGCTCTTTTTGCTTCTGACTCCTGACTCCTGACGAATGTATTCTGCTGTATGTTTACACTCGTCTTTCTGAAAGATGTCTCAACGAACTAAGAGCTTATACATAAATGAAAGATCAAACCCTAATTTGCTTATATAAAATTTAATTTTTGCTTGCTCCTGCTACAGGAAAAATGATAGTTTCCATCGTTTTAAGTAATTCTTGCTCATTATAAGGTTTAGAGAAATAAGCTCGTGCACCTAATTGCATTGCAAGTTGCCGATGTTTATCACTGCTACGAGAAGTCAGCATAGCAACTGGTATATTTCTAAAATCATCGTTTGATTTCACTCGACCCAAAAAGCCATAACCATCAATGCGCGGCATTTCAATGTCACAAATCACAGCTTGGACTTTTAAACCACTCTGAAGTTTTTCTAGAGCGTCTTGACCATCTTTAGCTTGTTCTACTTGAAACCCTCCTTTTTCGAGAGTTAGAGCTAAGAAACGCCGGACATTAATCGAGTCGTCAACGATTAAAATAGTGCCTCTCTGGTTTGTTAAAGATATTGCTGGTTTTTCATTACTTGGTGTGATAAAAACTGACTTTAACCTTGTTGTTGGGAGTTGATTGATTCTAGGTGTGAGATCATGACTGGCAATCCAATACAGTAATTCGTTGACGTTAACTAATGCAACAACACGACCATCACCTAAAATTGTACTGTTGCTGAAACCTGCAGGCAGAGGGATATTTCCCTCAACATGGCGGATAGCCACTTCCTGTTCTCCCCAACAACGATCTACCTGTACGGCGACTGATTGATGACCTTGGTTAATGAACAAGACACTTTGAGAATTAATAGCAGGAGGAGTTTCTAGAGTTGGGTTGTCGTAACGAGGGCAATTAAACTCTAAGTAGCGTTCAAGACGAACTAATGGTAACATAGAACCTTTCCAATTTAGGAATTCGCTGCTACCAGCAATTAATGAAATCAACTCATTTTGAAGTAAGGAAATTTCTGAAACAACGTCTGTAGGGAATGCCAACAGCATTCTATTACTTTCTACTAACAGAACTCTTGTGACTGAGAGTGTAAACGGCACTGATAGCGTAAACGTTGTTCCCATTCCCAAAGTTGTATCAACTTTTACATCTCCTCGGACAAGTTTGAGTTTACTACGAACCACATCCATACCGATCCCGCGACCGGATAATGTCGTTACCTGTTCTGTTGTACTAAAGCCTGGTTCAAAAATCAGTGACAACACTTCTTCATCGGTAGCTTGAGCAAGCAGAGTCGATTCCAACCCCATAGCAAGCGCTTTTGTCCGAATTCCATCTAGAGAAATCCCACGACCATCGTCTCTTACAGTAATAATTGTGCGATTACCTTGGTGAGTCGCTTTAATTTCAATTAATCCTTGCTCCGGCTTACCTTGATCGCGCCGAGTGGTTGCATCTTCAATCCCGTGATCGAAAGCATTTCTGAGCAGGTGCATTAAAGGCTCATTTAAAGCCTCCAAGATACTCCGTTCTATGAGGGTACCAGCACCCTCAACTTTTAATTGTACATTTTTGCCATACTCAACACTCATATCGCGTAAAGCTCTGGGAAAGCGATCAACCAAATCGGATAGCGGACGCATCCGTACTCGGGTAAGCTTTCTCTGTAACTGCTTAGATGTTTTGTTAAGTTTTCTCGCAATTTGATCCGTATCATCCAGGCTCAGTTGAAGATCGGTAGTGACTTCTTGTACTTGAACGATGGTTTCCATCACTTCTTGGGATAGCGAGTTTAATTCGTTATAGCTATCCATCTCTAAAGAATCAAATTTATTTTCGACAAATTGTCTTGGGTTCCCATCATCACCTGCAAACTCGAGTGATGGGGCACTGTATGACCCAACGCCGTGAGTCGCTATTTTGTCGTATGCTGTCCGTAGTTGACGATTTTCTCGCTCTAGAATTTGAACTCTTTGATTGAGATTTCGCGCAAGTTTACGTAATCTTTCGAGCTGCAGGTTCAGCCCATTCCTCTGGACAATGACTTCGCCGAATAAGTCATTAATTTGCTCGAGTTGCTTGCTAGGAACTCGGACTGTATTTTCCTGAGATTCATTTTTGTTACCTGCAACAGATGTTTCAGCTTTTTGTTCGGCAAATTTGTAATCTGTCTGCCTAAATTCTCGAGAAACGATTGTAGCGGCAGTAGGCAAATTGATGTCTTGGGGAAGTTCTTCTGCAAAGGCAGCTTCCAAAGCTTCAAAATCAGCAGCAATGATTTCCTGCGATTGATCATGTTCCGATGTTTCGTCGGTTAGTATAAAATCTGTTTCTAAAACTCGTGAAGTTACATAGTTTTCGTCTTGTTGATAAGTTGTCCCAACTTCTACAAGTTCAAGATCAATTGAATTCGGCAAACTATCAAGTTGTTTGGTCATCACCAAAGCCTGCGATCGCCGCCAAGCCTCTATTGCTGCACGGGCAATTTCTTCCACTTGCCAGGCAGGAGCTGATAAAATTGCTGTGGTTATGGATTGACAAAGCTCGGTAAAAGCTGATAACTGAAGCATTTCACCCAAGCCACCCAATTCAACTGCCATAGTGGCAACTTCTTCTTGTAAGTTAGGCTGGCTACTTGCCAATACAGATTCCAGATGCTGCAAACACCCTTCCACTTCTGTTTCAAACAACAAGGGGACGATGTCTTGCCCTTCTTCTGGTAACAGCATCGTTGTGAAGTCCTCAGGACTTGGTTCACCCAAACGCTCGTGCAGTTCTTCAAATATGGGGTAACAAAAGGTTGCCAGCCATTGTTCGTCTATTACATTGCATTCCTTGAGCAAGTCCACTATCTGACGCAACCAATCTACACCAGATAACAGTAAACTCTGTAACTCCGTGTCAATTTCTACAGAGTTTTTCCTGGTTTTCAAAACTTTAAAGGAATCTTCAAGACGGTGCGCCAAATCACTGAGATAGCGAAATCCCATCATCCCCGCACCACCTTTTATCGAATGAGCTGCGCGGAGGGCGGCATTAATTTTTTCTGGAGTGATGCGGTTACTGGCATCGATTTCTAACAACACCCCTTCCAAGGTATTGAGGTAATCAGCTGCTTCTTCCAGAAACTGCATTTGGATTTCAAATTCTTTGTCTTGTGACATAGTTTTTGCTATTAGTCATTGATCAAAAGGTCATTGGTCATTGGTCATTGGTTGTTGGTCATTGGTCATAAATAAGGACAAATGAAAAAAGACTCATGACAAATGACTAATTCACCTTAAATGTATCAACACTCGCTTGCAACTGTTTGGAAATCTCTACAGTTTGTTGTAAAGATTCCGAGACTGTTTTTGAGGAGTGAATAGTGCGTTGGGAGGTAGCAGCGATTTCTTTCATCAAAGAGCTGACTGTTTGCGATGTTTCTACCTGAGAAGTTGTTGCGTTGGAAATAGATTGTACTAAAGAGTCTATCTGACGCGATACCTCTAAAATCTGATTGAGATTTTGCTTAGCATCTTCGACGATTCTCGTTCCTTCAACGACTTGAGTCGTTCCCAGTTCCATCGCTATAACCACTTCGCTAGTTTCGCGTTGGATGTTTTCGACAATTTGTTCAATTTCTTTGGTTGCTGCGGCACTTCGCGCGGCCAATTCACCAACTTCTTCTGCAACGACAGCAAAACCTTGACCTTCTTCACCTGCGCGTGCCGCTTCTATACCAGCGTTGATGGCGAGTAGGTTTGTCTGCATCGAAATCTGATTAATCAATGCTACAACGCGTGAAATTTGTTGAGTTGATTCTCCTAAACGCTTGACTTTCTTGGCTGTTTCACCAACTGTTTCGCGCAAGTGCAAAATATTTTGCACTGTGAGATCCATTGCTTTGCCGCTCTTGATCGCTGTTAGCGAAGCATCCTGAACAACTGTTGCTGCGCTTTGTGCGCTATGCGCGACTGCTGCCATTGATTGTGTCATGCGATCAACCGCATCCAGAGTGTGGTTGATTTCAGTAGCTTGACTCAATGTTTCTGAAGCAAGATTGCGAATTGCTCCTTCATTAGAGCCAATCGCTTGATTGACGTGAGTGGCAGCTTGTTTGACAGAAATAACAATCAAGCGCAAATTTTCGACGATAGAGTTGAAAAAGTCGGCAACTGTGCCGATTTCCCCAGCCGTTACTTCAGCATGAACCGTCAAGTCGCCACTTGCTGCTCCTTCTACTTCACCAAGTAATTCCAGAAGTTGCATTTGCAGCACTTCTTTTTCGTACCGTTCTTCTTCTGTTGATTTTACGGCTGTGTTCTTGGCTTTTTCTAACTCTTCTAAAAGCTTTGCTTGCTCTAAAGCATAACCGACTTGAGTTGCTAACTGTTTAAATAAATCAATTTCGGCTTGTTGCCAATTGCGGGAACTGTGACAATTATGAGCAATCATTAAAGCCACAAGTTCTTCAGAGATGGTGATTGGTACAACCAAATTAGCTTTAACTCCGTATTTCTCCAACATTCTAATGTAGCAATCTGCATTTTTTAGACTTGGATCTTGACGAATATTGGCGATCGCCCGTACTCTACCATCTCTGTAAGTTTCTATATAGCGTTCTCGAAAACAGGGATCGTCGATTTGCTCTCCTAGCATTTTCGGCAAACCAGCAGTCACTGATTCAGCAATGATGCTTCCGTCCCAAATTTCCTGATTAAATAGATAAATTACCACACGGTCTGTTTTCAGAGCTTGGCGCACTTCTTTGACTGCTGTGTCACAAACATCTTGTGTTTTGAGATTTCTCCGAATCCGCAGGGTAATGTTTGTCAGTAACTTAGCGCCTTCAGCGTCTAGCTCTTGCTCTCTAACTAGCATTTGCAACTGCCTAGCCATTTGGTTAATATTAGCACTCAGTACACCTATTTCATCTTCTGATTCTATATCAAGACGGGTATCGAGTTCTCCTTGACCAAGTTTTGCTACCGCTTGTGTCGCTTGAAGAATTGGTTTTGTGGCACGTTTCGCCAACCAAGCTGATAGAAGGGCTACGATTAATGCTGTCAGTCCCGTTCCTAGTGCGACTGTCAGTAGCAATTGTCTTTGTGGCTCAAACGCAGTTGCTGTATCTGTTGTCACAATGACTCGCCATTTTAAAGCAGGTAAACCTTGTAATGTATTACTTGCGTAGCTTACCAAATCCTCTCGATTGTTAATTTCCTCAATAGCGACGAAAGAAGATTCTTTCGTTGTTTCCAGTCTATCCAGCTTAGGAAAATATTGTTTGGCGTCTTTACCGACTTTATTTTTGTCAGTTGCCAGAAAAAATTTTCCGGAAGCATCAACTAGATAATATTTCTGCTCATGCTCTGTGTAATTTTTAACGATTTCTTCTATTTTTTGCACGGGCATACTAGCTAGGATTATTCCTACTGTATTACCTTTCTCTGAATCTTTTACTGGTGACAGAATGAAAATGCTACTTTGCTTCGTGGTTGAAGATATTTGAGGCTGACTGATGACAGGACTGTTTTTTTGTTTGACTTCTTGAAAGTAATCGCGACTACTTTGGTTGGCAACAGGGACTCCTCTTGAGGAGGCGGTGACATTCCCGTTTAAATCCAACAGAGTAATGCTGTCATAAACTTTATAAGTATCGACAAATTTGTTCAGTATAACTTGTTTTTGGGTAGAGTCAGTACTTTCTCTAAGTTTGCTATAAGTGAAAATTGGCATTCCTGACAAAACTTGAATATCGCTATACCGTTCCATCGTGAAGCGATTGACTTTATCTGCTAAACCTTTGGATTCAGACTGTTGAATTTCAGATATTCTATTGACAATAGATTGACTAGCAACGTGATAAGCGAGTGTTCCGATCGCCAAGACGGGTATTGTTCCGAATGCGATCGCAAATATTGTTGCTTTAGTACCCAAGCTCAGCCGCCTAAAGCCTCTGAATGCAAGATTTAGGGCAGAATGAGGAACATTTTCAGGACTTGGTTCCGAGAGGTTGACGATACCATCTGTGACAATTGGTGGAGATGTAGGCGATGTCTCATTTTGAGCATCGCGACTCTTAGCTGCATCGGTTTGATTGTACATGAATGAATTCCTGTGGATATTGCGAATAATAAAACTAAAAATCCAGTTGGCACTTCAAGAGTTAACAAACGACTCAGTCTCGAATGTATAATTGAGATCTCTCCCGCCTCCCGACTGACAAATAATGCACGGCAGATAACTTACAACTAAGGGCTGAATGCTTACCCTAATCATTACGAAGCATAGAAGATTGCATAATAGCTTGAGCATCCAACACCAACAATATTTCTTTGTCTTGAATAACACAGCCCCGTAAATAAGGAACCAAACTAGAAGCAATATGACCTACAGGAGAATGAATATCATCGGTTATAAACTTAGTTGTACCTACGATCTCTTGCACGACTAAGCCTAAAAGCATAGATTCCACCCTGATAATAATGACGTTGTACTGGCCGAGTCTATGATCCTGGTATTCTAGATTAAAAATTCTGGAAAGATCGGCAAGCCAAATTATATGACTCCGCCAATTCATTAATCCCAATATGCTACTAGGCATGTTTGGCATTGAGGTGACAGATTCAACTGGCATAACAATTGCTTCTTGCGTATGCTTCATTGATAAAAGAGCAGATGTTTGTTTGTTAAGATGAAACTTTAAATAGCCATCTTCTAAGTGATTCGGGTTTTGGTTTTTTATCAACGTAATTTTTGAACTGTTCATCATTCCACTCAAATTGTCACCGATTTAATAGCACGCAGAAGCTGTTCGCGAGTAAAAGGCTTGGTTACGTAGGCATCAGCACCTTGCCTCAATGCCCATAAGCGATCAATTTCCTGATCTTTAGAACTACAAATGACAATTGGGACTTTTCTAGTGGCTGGATTTCTTTTCAAAGATCGACACAACTCAAATCCGCTCATTCCTGGCATCACCACATCAGTCACTATCAGATCAGGTTGTTCTGATAAGGCTTTTTCTAATGCTTCTTTTGCACCAGTAGCTTTAATGACATTGTACCCGCTTTCTTTCAAGTAGTAGCTCATGAGTTCCAATTCACTAGGTGAGTCTTCTACAATCAAAATTGTGCCAAGCAAAGTAATACTCACTTTTAATTCTCCTTACTTAATAAATATTGCTCTAATTTATGGATTTTTTGCTCTTGCTTTTTTCAGAAGAACACAGAATACATCCCTGTAAATTGAACATTTCGGCAATGCGCTTTCATAAAATGCTTCTTTTTATTTTTTCCATAAATAAATAAATAATGGTGAGGCAGCGTGTAACTCCACTTTTCCGACTCCCTGGTGACTGAGACATTTTTAGCATCACCTTTCAGGTGCTAGTATCTCTAAGGTACTTACCATCCGTAAATATCCAGCCGTATGTCACCGATATTAGGCGAAGTCTTGGGGGCGTCTGCAACCGTCAAGATAGCTTCGCGCTTCCTTAGCCTATTGGAAGATTCTGTGCGGCAGACGAGCGCGACTACGAATCTCGTTTTAGTTTGACAGCTGAACCGTTATTTTTATGGATCTCCCTAAGAGCCTTTTCTTAAACTGACTACTAAGTTCTGAGTTATGAGTGCTGAGTTCTATCATATTTAACTAAGGATTCAGATGTTTAAACAGTATTTTTAATAAATCTGATTGTGTAAAAGGTTTGGCTAGATAACCCGATGACCTCACAATTTTAGCTTTAGCTCTGTCTAGAAATCCTGTTCTGCCTGTTACCATGATGATCGGTGTATTTTTAAAAGCTGAATGTCTCCGTAAGAGGGAACATAACTCGTAACCATCTAAATTCGGCATTTCGATGTCTAATAGAATTATGTCTGGTTTACTGCGAAGAATTTGCATCAATGCTTTGACTGGATCGTTGATCGCAACGACTAAGAAAGTATTTTCATCCAAAAACTGCTTGATAGAATTTAAAACTGTTGGACTATCGTCAATACAGGCAATTGTATAAGTATTTTTACTGCTATACTGCTCAAAAATTTTGTTTCGATTGTTGTCAGAGTTATTAAGGTTTGTCTGTCTTGACAACTCTGTTGTCGAATTAATTTGAGTTTTCGATACAGTTTGAGGCAAAGTCAATGTCGGCATTTGATTCGTTTCTTGCCTGAGAACTGATGAGTGCGTATTTTGACTGTTTCGGAGTTGCTTCTGACAGTGTTCAACCAGTAATCGTAGGTCTAAGCGACAGAACTGTGGTAGTTCATTTAAAGGACTTTCGTGATTAAATTCATAGCTTCCTTCTTTTAAAGTTAAAAATGACTCCAGTACTTCTTTGGCCAGTTCGTCAATCACTATGACTGCTTGAGAAGGGGTAATGTAATCACGTTCTACTAAGTAGCAAATAACTTGATAATCGGCTTGTGGTATAGATTGAGTCTGGCTATTTGTTTCAAATGTTGTTTGCACCTGCTTGAGAGTTGTATCATTGACACTAGAAATTTGCTGACTCAAGCGTTCTAATTGATGCTCGAGTCGCTCAAACAATCTTTCTGAGCAGGAGGCATAAGTAAGCTTGCCTTCCTCTAGATACAGTGACCAAGATCCCAACGAAGTCAATACTCGTAAGCACCCTGTAGCACGTCTGCTAGTAAGTTGTGCTAGAAGAGATAGGGGATGTAGTTTCTGAAAGAACTTATAGCTACCTATAGGAGTTGTACTCATTTTGCTTTTACTTCGACTCAATTCGATAGATGTAAGCTAAATTTGTCCAAAGCTTTTCCACAAGTCAAATTAATCATATCAGTAGTATTTTAGTTATACAAAATACCGAAGTTTAATTTTCAGGTATGTAGTGAAGCTCAACAGTAGCACCCCAATGACAACACAATTTGCATGAACTCGTAAGTTAAGTTCATTTACTAATGAACTTACTTATACTGAGATTATCAGACATTGTTGCATGACAAGTCAAAAAAAAGCAAAGACTAAATAAAGCTACTTGTCTGATAGTAAGCTTCAACTAGCCTGATTTTTAGCTCAATAAACTAAAACTTCTTAAGTTCAGTAATCTTACTTAAGTATAGTACGGTTTATTTTAGAGTGATGATGAACATGAAATAAGATTTCCTATTTTCATAGTATTATTACTTAAATAAAGTTTTATTTTATACACTATAAGAAAACTTGTCAAATGTATCGGAGTAACTTTTGTTACTAACAACCAGTTGATGCAGCGATAACTTTTTCACCTGCATATGCATCCCAAAATCTCTGCTGTGATTCTATAAGGGCGATACGACCATCGGCGTACCCCTACGAAGAAGCAAGCTACAAAGCAGCGTCTCCGAAGAATGAGAAGAGAAGTCAACGGCTGCCATCCGGATCGCATTGCCTCAATGTATTGACCTGCTTATATTAAAATAAAGACGCAAAATTTTGCATCTCCATTTTAATCAGTTAACTTACCGAAGTGCGGATGAAAGGACTTGAACCTTCACGCCTTACGGCACTAGAACCTAAATCTAGCGCGTCTGCCAATTTCGCCACATCCGCATCAATTGCTCAGTTTATCACAACAATTTACTTATAGCAATAGTGAATTGATAACTTCTCTTGTACATGAGATAGACATGTCAAAACCCCTGGAAAGGAGTATGAAGTGGGGAGGAAAATCATAACGTATTAATCAGCTACTGGCTATTAAATGACTGCTACGCGAGGCAAGCGATGCTTAAACCCGCAGAGAATTTCCCAAGAAATAGTATTGAGTTGAGTTGCCCAGTCTTCAGCGTAGATGTTTTCGTCTCCTTGTTGACCAAGTAACGTTACAACTTCCCCCTCTTGCAAAGAAGGCAAAGCACTCACATCTAACATCAACTGATCCATGGTAATTGTGCCAATTTGTGGCACTCTTACACCTCGAATGATCGCCTGCATTTTTTGGGAAAGATTGCGAGGAACACCATCAGCGTAACCAATTCCGACAACAGCAAGGCGGAGTTCTTGTTCTGCTACAAATTGATGTCCGTAGCTGACACCAGTTCCTTGGGCTATATTTTTTACTTGTGTTACTCGCGCTTTCACTTGTAAAACAGGCTTGAGATCGATGCGCTCCCGCAAATGAAGAGCCGGGTAAAGTCCGTAAACAGCCAAACCGACACGCACCATATCGTAGTGCAATCTTTTGTCAGCGAGGGTGGCGGCTGAATTTGCCAAGTGCAAGTAGGGTGGTTCTATTCCCATTGCTTTAATTTGAGCGATCGCACTTTCAAATCGTGTATGTTGTTCGTTCATGACAGTGGGATCGAGACTATCTGCTGTTGCTAAGTGGGAATAAATGCTAGCAATTTTCAAATGAGGTAATCTCTGTACAAGCTGAACAAATTCACCCGCCTGCTGCCAATCAGTTCCCAATCTCGACATTCCCGTGTCCAATTTGATATGTACTGGTAAATGGGAATCACAGTTGATGGCTTCTAAAGTGTTGGAAAATATTAAGGCTTGCTTGGGACTCGATAGGGTTGGTTGAAGCTTCCAGTGAGCGAGCGCATGAATTTGCTCTAGAGTATAAGTCGCACCTAAAATCAAAATTGGAGCTTTGATTCCTGCTTCTCGCAATTGAATTCCTTCTGGAACCGTTGCGACTCCCAGCCAACTTGCTCCCGATTTTAAAACAGTTTGGGCAACTATCACCACTCCATGTCCATAAGCATCAGCTTTTACCACAACCATGAGTTGGGTACGAGCTGACAAGAATCGCCGTAACTGCTGTACATTGTGTGACAACGCAGCTAAATCAACTTCCACCCAAGCACGTTGCGAAAACCAGGCGTAAGTGTCGCACTGTTGATAATCCGTAATACTGGGGCTTTGCTCGTGCCTTAACATGATTAACTAGCTCCTCTCACACCTGGGCTTTGCTTCTTAGTCATAGTGTTTCTTTATTCGTGTCAAGACAAGTTACTCCCGAACAATAAAAGAAAATTTTAATAGGGAATGGCTAATCGCAAGAGAGCAATATCGTTGAATACTGATTGCTCATGTCCATTTATGTGTTAATATATGTAAAATTAATACCTTGAGCCTTTTTCAATGGGTAAGGTTTTAGTTCTGAATGCCTCTTATGAACCACTCAACATTACTAGCTGGCGGCGAGCTGTAGTGTTGTTGATCAAAGGCAAAGCAGAACGTGTTGAATTCAATAACAAGCTACTCTATACAGAGTTTCCGCTTCCCACAGTCATTCGGTTACGCCACTATGTGCGCGTTCCTTACAAGGAAATACCTCTGACTCGTCGAAATATATTGCACCGTGACGGTCATACTTGTCAATACTGTAGTTATACAGGAGACGAGTTAACCCTAGACCATGTCATTCCGCGATCGCGCGGGGGTGGCGATAGTTGGGAAAACATTGTGACAGCCTGCGTGCGTTGCAATGTCAGGAAGGGAAACCGCACACCTCACGAAGCCCACATGCTATTGCGGCATCCGCCGCGCCGACCTTACAGCAGTCTTTATTTTGAGGTCAGCAAACACCTCAAAAGCGGGATGCATCAAGAATGGCAAAAGTATGTTATTGGACTTTGATTCAGCTAACCAATTGGCAAGTACAAACATGGCTCGTGACCGACCTTGACAGTTTAACATAGAAGGACGCTCTGATCTGAGCATCTGTCCTGAATTTTTTCCCAAGTCATTGTAAATTTTGGGATATAAAGGTGTGAGTCATAATAAATAACTATTAAAGAATATATTGACAAAAAAATACACTGGAGGGTATAGTGCAAAACCTCTGTGTTTTTGCGAAAATCTTAATGTGTAGTGGAATTCCGTTTGAGTACTCAAATGAAGCACCATTTAGTATCTTAAACAAACCATAAGCTAGGAGTCAAAATTCAGAGTTAGTTTCAGGTGAAGTCTAAGACTCTCGCCTATTTTTCGATTTCAGTCGGATTTTTAACTCAATTTTGATAAGAATCGTCTGCAAAAAATTAGCACATCCAATTTCATTGACTTGATTAACAGATGATTCCTCCATAGTACAAGTTCCCAGATTAGTCTGAAAAATCAGTCTAAAATCAGCGCATTTAAGATTGAAGGATATAGACAGTGGATAAATATAAACATCCAAAATCAAATGATGGATATCAGGAGTCTTAAAGTTCTAAAAAAGTTATAATATGCAATTTAAACCTTCCCTGACTCAGTTTGAAAATTTGCCCTTAACAACAGATCAGACTCCAGATGATGCTGAAGTGGATAGACAGTTAGTTGACAATTCATCCAAGCAGTATGCTAAGGGATTGACGAGTGAAGGCAATTATCTTGGTTCACGCTGTAATTTGTTAGCACATCAAAAAGCTGAAGAGTTTCGTCAGCTGTTGTCAAAACATCGACAAGAGCGCCAACTCGTTATCCTGCAAGATTTTCCTGATCCTGATGCTTTGTCATGTGCTTGGACTTATCAATTAATTGCTCAGCAATATGATATCAAGTGTGACATCATTTATGCAGGCGCTCTCAGCCATCAAGAAAATATTGCCTTGGTAAGACTGACAAATCTACCAGCCCAGCGCTGGACGACGCAAACTTTGAAAAGTAAAGATTTGTCCTCATATCATGGCTTCGTGTTAATTGATAGCCAAGGAACGACTTCTCACCTGCTCACTGCGCTGCAAGAAGCGAAAATCCCCCTATTAGTAGTGGTTGATCATCACAATTTACAGGGAGATATCACTTCAGAGTTTGTTGACATTCGTCCTTCTGCACGAGCAACAGCCACGATTTTTACTCAGTATTTACAAGCAGGTTTATTGACGTTAGATAGCAGTATTTCTCAGCACGTGAAATGTGCTACTGCCCTAATGCATGGCTTGCGTTCAGACACAAACAGGTTGATGCAAGCGCAGGAAGAAGATTTCATGGCAGCAGCGTATCTCAGTAGATTTTACGACTCGCAACTGCTAAATGCGGTATTACAAGCAACTCGCTCCAAACGAGTTATGGACGTGATCGAGCGATCGCTGAAAAACCGGATTGTGCAAAATAACTTCTCCATAGCCGGCGTTGGCTACCTACGATACGATGATCGCGATGCTATCCCCCAAGCTGCAGATTTTCTTGTAACAGAAGACAATGTACACACTGCCGTGGTTTATGGCATTGTTCATGATGAAGATGAAGAACTAGAAGTGGCGATTGGCTCCTTAAGAACCAGCAAATTGACTCTTGATCCTGATGAGTTTATTAAAGAAGCTTTTGGACAAGATAGCAGTGGACGCTTTTTTGGCGGTGGTAGGACAAGTGCAGGGGGATTTGAAATTCCCATAGGCTTCTTATCTGGAGGTAACGAAAATCCTGCTTACGCGAAAATGAAATGGGAAGTTTTCGATACCCAAATCAAGCAGAAACTGCTGAAACTGGTGAATCCTAAGGATAACCCCATAGAGTCAGAGTAGATTATGGTAAGTGGTACTTTTGAAGTACTAACAACTAATAACTCTGAATGGAACTTTATTTAATTCGTCATGGAATAGCTGAAGAGAAGCGATCTGATATTGATGACGAGCAACGCCATTTGACAAAAGAAGGAAGACAAAAAACCGAAAAAGTTGCTCAGCAACTGAGAAAATTGGGTTTGCAGTTTGATTTCATTGTCACCAGTCCCTTAGTACGTGCCCGTCAAACGACTGAAATCTTTGTGGCAAGCGGACTGGTTTCTCACGTAGAGGAATGCATGCACCTTGCGCCTCAGGGTGATATTCACTGTTGGGTTAAAGACTGGTTGGAACCAAAAAAATATTCGCCTCAAATTCAACTCGCATTGGTGGGACACGAGCCCAATTTGGGGTATTGGGCAGAAATTCTTGTCTGGGGTCAAGCCAAAGCAGCCCTAGTCTTGAAAAAAGCAGGTATGATTGGATTAAAACTACCAGAAGAAGGATCTCCCTTGGGTCGCAGTCAGATGTTTTGGTTGACGCCACCCAAGTACTTGCTTTGACAGTTTTCGCCCTTTCCGAAAGAATTGATGTTAGAACGGATACTGTTATAGTGATTTCTGGTAAATTTACCAAAGCAAATTTTTCCTAAAGCAAATGGTGTTGCCATGATGGTGTGCGAATTCAAGCCTGGTTTGGAGGGCATTCCCGCCGCCGAATCCAGTATTAGCAATGTTGATGGACAAAACGGAATACTAGAATATCGTGGCATCCGGATTGAAGATCTGGCCTCTCAAAGTACATTTCTAGAAACTGCTTATCTTTTGATTTGGGGTGAGTTACCCAAAAAAGAAGAACTAGCAGAGTTTGAACATGAAATTCTGCACCACAGACGCATCAAATACCGCATTCGGGATATGATGAAGTGCTTTCCCGAAAGTGGGCACCCGATGGATGCCCTACAAGCTTCTGCTGCGGCATTGGGTTTATTCTACTCACGCCGAGACTTGCACAATCCCATATACATTCGGGATGCGGTTGTTCGGCTGTTAGCAACAATCCCAACAATGGTAGCAGCATTCCAGTTAATGCGAAAAGGCAATGATCCAGTACGTCCTCGTGATGATTTGGACTATGCTGCGAACTTTTTGTATATGCTGAGTGAGCAAGAGCCTGATCCATTAGCCGCGAGAATTATTGATGTCTGCTTGATACTTCATGCCGAACATACGATGAATGCTTCCACCTTTAGTGCTAGAGTGACGGCTTCCACTCTGACAGATCCCTACGCAGTGGTTGCAAGTGCTGTGGGAACCTTGGGAGGAACCCTGCATGGCGGAGCTAATGAAGAAGTTATTCAGATGCTGGAAGACATTGGTTCAATCGAAAAGGTACGTCCGTATGTGGAGAATTGTCTGGCAACCAAAGCTAAGATTATGGGTTTTGGGCATCGCGTGTACAAGGTGAAAGATCCACGCGCCACGATTTTGCAAAACTTAGCAGAACAGCTATTTGCGAAGTTTGGGCACGACAAATACTTCGACATCGCCCAAGAACTCGAGCTGATAGTAGAGGAAAAACTCGGTCACAAAGGGATTTATCCTAATGTTGACTTTTATTCGGGATTGGTGTATAAAAAATTGGGAATTCCCACAGACTTGTTTACACCAGTATTTGCGATCGCTCGTGTCGCTGGTTGGCTAGCTCATTGGAAAGAACAGCTCGCCGAAAACCGTATTTTTCGTCCCACCCAAGTTTATAACGGTCGCCAACACTTTCCTTATACACCCATTGACCAACGGTAGAACAAGGAGGGAGAGGAAAAGATGGAGTTGTAGCCCAAGTAAGCGTCTTTTTTCCCTCCACTCTCTCACTCCTCCACTCCTTCATTTTTAAGTCAGGCAAAGAACCAACCAACGATATACTAAGCATGGGAAGTGTCATTTATCTTAGATTTTGCCCAACTTAGGCAAAGATAATGGTAGGTGGATTGACTTTCTTAACACAGTAGTTGGTATTTGGTCGTTGATTGTTGATTGTAAGTTGTTGGTGAGAAGAGCGTGCATGACGTGTTTTCCTATGTCTAGGCGAGGAAAACTCGCCATAGGATGGTCAAAAAATATACCACAACAACTAAAAGCTAACAGTTAATAGCCAAAAGCTAAAAGCTAACAGCTATTAGCTAACCTTCCATCAATGACTTCAAGGGCGGAAACATGAACTCAGGAATTGACCTGCAAGGAACTTTTATCAAATCCCTCATAGAACTGGGATTGCCAGCTGACATTGCCAAAGCAATTTGGATGCCACTACCGATGACACTGATGCTCATTGGCGCAACGGTAGGCGTACTAGTCTGTGTTTGGTTGGAACGGAAGATTTCGTCAGCAGCACAGCAGCGGATTGGTCCTGAATTCATTGGACCGGCAGGTTTGCTGGCTCCTGTGGCAGATGGTCTCAAACTCGTTTTTAAAGAAGATGTGGTACCAGCAAAGTCAGACAACCTGCTGTTTACCCTTGGTCCTGTAATCGTTGTGCTGCCAGTATTTGTTTCCTATTTGATTGTGCCTTTTGGCCAGCATTTAATCATTTCCGATGTAGGAATGGGAGTCTTTTTGTGGATTGCCTTGTCGAGCATTCAACCGATTGGTTTGTTGATGGCAGGCTACGCATCCAATAACAAATATTCCCTACTGGGTGGTTTGCGAGCTGCAGCACAGTCTATCAGCTATGAGATTCCTCTCGCACTGTCTGTAATGGGTGTTGTAATGATGTCTAACAGCCTCAGCACTATTGATATTGTCAATCAGCAATCCGGCTACGGCATTTTGGGATGGAACGTTTGGCGGCAACCAGTCGGTTTTATTATCTTCTGGATATCCGCCCTTGCCGAATGCGAACGAATGCCATTTGACTTACCAGAAGCTGAAGAAGAAATAGTCGCAGGTTATCAAACTGAATACTCGGGGATGAAATTTGGTTTGTTTTACGTAGCTTCCTACGTTAACCTCGTGCTTTCGGCACTATTGGTATCAATTTTATACCTTGGCGGCTGGGATTTTCCGATTCCCATTAGCCTAGTAGCAAGCTGGTTGGGAATCAGCGAAGCAAATCCCGTGTTGCAGATTGTAGACGCTTCACTAGGAATTACCATGACTTTGTTGAAAGCCTACTTCCTAGTCTTTTTAGCAATTCTGTTGCGTTGGACAGTACCACGCGTTCGCATTGACCAATTGTTAGATTTAGGATGGAAGTTCTTGCTACCAGTAGCTTTAGTTAATTTACTTTTAACCGCAGCCCTGAAACTTGCTTTCCCCTTTGCCTTTGGAGGGTAATGAGGAATGGGTAATGGGTAACTAGAAATCTTGCAATTCCTAATCACCCGTTCCCAAAATCTAACCGTTTGTCATCAAAAGGAGTAGAAATACATACTATGCTAAAGTTCCTCAAACAAGTTAGTGATTACGCTAAAGAAGCAGTCCAAGCTGGTCGCTACATTGGTCAAGGTTTGGCTGTTACATTTGACCACATGCAACGGCGTCCAGTCACCGTACAGTATCCGTACGAGAAACTGATTCTAAGCGAGCGGTTTCGGGGTAGAATTCATTTTGAGTTTGATAAGTGTATTGCCTGCGAAGTCTGTGTTCGAGTCTGCCCGATCAACTTACCTGTAGTGGATTGGTCATTTGACAAAGCCAGTAAAAAGAAAAAGCTTAACCACTATAGTATTGACTTTGGAGTCTGTATCTTCTGCGGTAACTGTGTGGAATATTGTCCTACTAACTGTTTATCAATGACAGAAGAGTATGAACTTTCCACTTACGATCGCCATGAATTGAATTATGACAACGTAGCGCTGGGTCGTCTTCCTTATAAAGTGACAGATGATCCAATGGTAACTCCCTTACGCGAACTGGTTTACCTACCTAAAGGCGTTATGGACCCCCACGGTGTGCCAAGTGATGCACCT
This sequence comes from Rhizonema sp. PD37, assembly GCA_029379215.1. Lineage (GTDB taxonomy): Bacteria > Cyanobacteriota > Cyanobacteriia > Cyanobacteriales > Nostocaceae > Rhizonema. Next base: position 4,783 of record JAQYWO010000067.1, on the reverse strand, counting down.
CGTGCTGGCAATCGCCCAGAAGACCTTGTGCAGCAGGAAAAGTAAATTTTAGTTGTTAATTGTTAATTGTTGATTTTGCCTAGAACGATCAACAATCAACAATCAACTACCAACAACCAACCAAAGGACAAAAAAGTGAATTTAGCCCAAGGAGTACAATTTGTTTCATTTGGCATGCTAGCTGTCATGATGATTGGGGCAGCACTGGGTGTAGTGTTGTTAGACAGTATTGTCTATTCAGCCTTTTTGCTCGGTGGTGTATTCATCAGTATTGGTGGACTATATCTCCTGCTAAATGCTGATTTCGTAGCAGCAGCACAATTACTCATTTATGTTGGCGCGGTCAACGTATTAATATTGTTTGCCATTATGTTGGTGAACAAGCAGGAGAATTTTATCCCCTTGCCGACAGCTTGGGTGCGTAAAGCTATTACAGGTATAGTGAGTTTGGGATTGTTTGCACTTCTGAGTACCATGGTTCTGGTAACACCTTGGTCGATGTCTAGTTCAGCTCCTACTAAGGACACCGTAATTGTTATTGGTCAGCATTTGTTCAGTGACTTTTTACTGCCTTTTGAACTGGCTTCAATTTTGTTGTTAATATCCATGGTAGGCGCGATTATTTTAGCACGTCGCGAGTATTTACCAGAGCAAACAATATCTCCAGACAATCGCCAACCTGTTTTAACATTGCCAGAACGTCCTAGAGAACTGGCATCAGTTGGCGATGCTAGCCGGAATATTCAGTAATCAGCGTTAGTTGTTAATGTCAGGGCGGGTTTAATCTATGTAATTTGTCAGGAATGCACAATCTTGTCAAACCTGCTCCGATAGTGGTTAGTAGTTAATAGAAAGCACAATTGACAACTCGTTGTTGATGGTTAGTGATGAATAAGCGGTCTAAAATGCAACCAACAACGAGGAGTGAATAGTTAGTGGTTAGTCGTAAGTTAAACCAACAACTATTAACTCACAACCAACAACTAACAATTAATGATCAACAACTAGCACTCAAAAACTAAGTAATTATGCAACTTCAGTACTTTTTGTTACTAGCCGCAGCTTTATTTTGTATTGGTATTTATGGCTTGATTACCAGCCGCAATGCCGTGCGAGTATTGATGTCGATTGAGTTGCTGCTCAATGCAGTCAACCTCAATTTGATGGCTTTTTCTAACTACCTAGACTCAGTGGTAATTAAGGGCCAGGTGTTCACTGTTTTTGTCATAACTGTAGCGGCAGCTGAGGCGGCGGTAGGTTTAGCGATTGTGCTAGCTATCTATCGTAATCGTGATACTGTTGATATGGAACAATTTAACCTCCTCAAGTGGTAGTTCTGTGGAACTAAAGCATGTCATTATTGCTTATAAAGCGCGAGACGCTCAAAGTCAACGCTGGGCAGAAATCTGTGCTAAGCAACTAGAACATCGTCAATGCCAGGTTTTAATCGGACCCAGTGGACCAAAAGATAACCCTTATCCGGTGTTTTTAGCCTCCGCAGTACAACCCATAGATCTGGCTTTGGTGCTGGGTGGGGACGGTACTGTTTTAACTGGTGCAAGACATTTAGCTCCAGCAGGCATTCCCATTTTAGGGATAAATGTGGGAGGTCATCTGGGGTTTTTAAGTGAGTCAGTTGAAGAGTTTCAGGATACAGAACGAGTCTGGGATCGTCTGAATGAGGATAGATATGCTGTCCAAAGGCGGATGATGTTGCAAGCTGCAGTGCATGAGGGTCACAGCACAAATTTAGAACCAGTGAGCGATCGCTATCTCGCTTTGAATGAAATGTGTGTCAAACCCGCTTCCGCTGACCGCATGATTACCTCAATTTTAGAGATGGAAATTGACGGTGAGGTCGTAGATCAATACGTAGGAGATGGATTAATTATTGCTACACCTACTGGTTCAACGGGTTATACTGTTTCTGCTAACGGTCCAATTATTCACGATGGTATGGAAGCCATTACCATCACTCCTATCTGTCCGATGAGTCTTTCAAGTCGTCCCATTGTCTTACCTCCAGGTTCCGTTCTCAGCATCTGGCCTTTGGGAGATTATGATTTGAGTACCAAGCTTTGGACAGATGGAGTATTAGCCACATCGATTTGGCCCGCACACCGTGTTGATGTGCGGATGGCTGATTGTCGGGCAAAGTTTATCATTCTGCGGGAAAACAATTCGTATTATCAGACCCTGCGAGAGAAGCTACAGTGGGCAGGAACCAGGGTTAGGTATAGTAGTAATCATCAAGCCAGTTGATTGAGGTATAGACTTGATATTTTACCGCAGGTCGCATATGCTTGTACGTTGTGTTTAAAGGTGCGATCCTTTCCGTCATGACTCGATGAATTATTGGTTGATGAAATCAGAACCAGAAGTCTATAGCATTGCTGACTTGCAACAGCAGTGCGAGACTATCTGGGACGGCGTTCGCAATTATCAAGCTCGCAATTTTCTTCGTCAAATGCAGGTAGGAGATTTAGCTTTTTTCTATCACTCCAACATTAATCCTCCTGGTATTGTCGGGCTAATGCGTGTCCTAAAAATAGGTATTGTTGACCAGTCCCAGTTTGACCCTAATAGTCAATACTACGACTATAAATCAACTCCCGCATCTCCTCGTTGGCAAACAGTAGTCGTCGAATTTGTCGAAACTTTTCCTCATACTATCTTACTGTCAACACTGAAAGAGAAGTTTACCCCAAAGGAACTAATGGTGGTTAGACAGGGACATCGTTTATCGGTCATGCCCGTTTCAGAAGAAGTGGCTTTGAAGATTCTGGTAATGAAAATCTCAGGACACTCATAAAATAACTCACTACACTCTACCAAGCGCCGACCGCAAACCTTCTCAGGTGGGAGTAGCGCTCGCGAGAGTGCTTCACCAAATAAGGCAAAAGTTAAAAGGTAAAAGAAAGAAGAACAAAATCGGTATGAAGCAGAACAATCTTCGTCATGGAATAATTAGACATAGGAGTGAAAATGACGTAGGGGCGTTAGCGCAGCGTTAGCGAGTCTTAGAGCGTCACGGCCGTTCGCCCCTACCAAGGATTTGAACGAACGCATAATTAATTTCTGGAGATGTCTATTAATAATATTTGTTTCCTTGACACGTAGTGCAATTGCACTTAGCTTCCTGCTCAAAGAGAACGCGCATTTATTTATGGGAATTCTCTTTTTACTTTTTACTTTTTAAGCTATGCTTTTTTGTTAGCTATTCTTTTCTAAGAATGAGCGATTCCTACAAGATATATTGTGATCGCTCTAATTAAATAGTTTTCTTCAACTTCTTGAGAAATCAGGTTATGCGGCATCTTATACTTGCTCCGAATTGGTTGCGGTTTTTAATTGTGGTGCTGTTGGTGCTGGGTGTATTTTTTCGCTTCTTTAATCTTGAAAACAAAGTTTACTGGCATGATGAAACCTATACATTGTTGCGGATTTCTGGTTACACAGCCGTCGAAGCTAAGCAGCAAATCTTTAACGGTCATGTCATTACAAAAGAAGAATTTGCCAAGTTTCAGCACCCCAATTTAGAAAAAGGTTTTGGTGACACAATAAAGTCTTTGGCAATAGAAGATCCACAACATCCACCGCTTTATTATGTAATAGCCCGATTCTGGGTACAAATTTTTGGCAACTCAGTTACGGCAATCAGAAGTTTGTCGGTGTTCATCAGCTTACTAATTTTTCCCTGTGTTTATTGGCTGTGCCGAGAATTATTTAAAGTGCCATTATCTGTACCTTATCTGATAATCGCACTTATAGCTATCTCTCCGACTCAGCTAATATATGCTCAAGAAGCACGAGAATATATTTTGTGGGTAGTCACTATATTACTATCTAGCGCCTCACTGCTACGAGCTATGCGACTCGAATCAAAACATCAGTCACAACGAGACCACATTTATAATTGGGGAATTTATACAACTATTTTAGTGTTCGGATTCTATACATCTTTGTTAAATGGATTTGTCGCAATTGTCCATGTAATTTATGTACTTGCAATTTCAAGATTTGGCTGGACTAAAACACTAAAATCTTATTTCATTGCATTGTCTATGGCATTTTTAGTTTTTATACCTTGGATTTTCGTTGTTATAGCTAACTTCAAGCAATTCCAAGCTTCCACAGCTTGGACAACGATGAAGATCCCTTTGTTACAGTTAATTCAATCTAGGCTGCTGCACGTAAGCCGAATTTTTGTCGATTTTAACTTGGGAATTGATAATAATTTAAACTATTTAATTACACCGACTATTTTTATTTTTGTAGGATATTCAATTTATTTTTTGTACCGGACAACCCATCCAAAAGTTTGGTTATTTCTTGTAACACTTATTGTGTTGCCTGCGGTATCTTTCATACTACAAGATTTGATTTTTGGGGGAGTCAGGTCAATTTCGGATCAGTATTTAATACCTTCTTATTTAGGAATTCAACTTGCTGTTGCTTACACTTTAGCAACTCAGCTTTATAACGGTATTTTATCACGACGCAAAATTTGGCAAACAATATTGGCAGTGATAGTTGCTGGGGGCATAGTTTCTTATGGTGTGATTTCTCAAGCACACACTTGGTGGAGTAATATTGTTAGTTATGGAAATCCACAAGTTGCAAAAATTATTAATCAAGCTTCTCGCCCACTTTTGATAAGTAATGCTTTTGGAGCTAATTATGGAAACATTTTTTCTCTTAGCTATCTTTTACAGCCAAAAGTACGCTTTCTCTTATTAAGAACAGACAAAATTAATAAAATTCCTCAAGGTTATAATAATAT
>JAQYWO010000066.1 GCA_029379215.1 Rhizonema sp. PD37 | reverse complement strand
CATCTCCCCAACGCCCTCATCTGCTCCGACTACTCCTATTACCCAAACGCCCTCATCCGCTCCCATTTCCCCCATTTCCCAAACGCCCTCATCCGCTCCCATTTCCCCCATTTCTCAAACACCCTCATCCGCTCCCATTACCCCAACGCCCTCATCTCCCCCTGTCTCCGCCACTCCATTAGAATGGGAGCAAACTTGGCAACAGGTTGTGGAATTTCTACAACCCGCCAGCAAAGCTTTGTTTAAAGAACACGGAAGGATACTCAGTTTCAGTGATGGTATTGCTCAAGTGGGGATGCCACCAAAGTTGGTTCAGTTGGCAATCAAAAAATCGGTGGATATAGAAGCCGCTTTTGTCAAAGTTTGCCAACAAAAAGTCAAGGTAAACTTTGTCTCGAACCAGTCTAAGACTACACCTGTTAATGAAAGCAAAAAAGTTGGGAATAACGGTGCTTCTCCTCAGCAACCGCCTACTCCCATTCACAATAATCAGATTGTCCCTTCTCCCAATATTACAAAGCAAGCCAAACAGCCAAATTCATTCAATCCTCCTTCAATAGCACAACCTCCATCACCAATTCAAGCGCCAGTAGATGATTTGAAGATTGATGAAGTTGAAATTGCGTCTCAGCGTCTAGCACAATTCTTTGACGGAGAAATTATCAAATTTACAGATGATGCAGAAGATTTAGCGGCTTCGACAAATTCACCTGAATGGATAGATGAATCAGTTGCAGATGAGGATTAGAAATGGGAAATGAAAAATTTATCATTGATCATCTATCTTACTACCTTGATGTGTAGTCTTTACCCATTTCAGACGTTTTGGTCGAACTGACATCCGAGCTGTAGTACTACTCATCACGAATAACCAGTGCAACATATATAAACTGCTGCGTAATATTTGGAACAGTAACAGAAAATATGTCTGAAACTTAAGTTCTTTATATTTATAAATCCGCTTTAAACCAACAACCATACCCGCCATTGACATCGAGACTGTCAAGCTACTAACTGGAGTTAAGAGCGGGGGACGATGACGTGCGATCGCCATGAACAAGTCTGGTACCAGAGCTGTGGGTAAGATGTACATAACTATCATCCACATGAATAGATCCCAGGTTTTCCGGGTGCCCATACGGTTTTTGAGAATAAAATCCCAATAATCTAGAAACCGTTGATACCCACCTTCTGCCCAACGGCTGCGCTGATGCCATAAAGCGATCGCACTCGTAACGCCTTCTTCCTCGACTGCTGGGTAGAACATACAATCAATATCCCAGCTTTCTAAATGCAAGCGGAATGTCAGATCCAAATCATCAGTGATTGTTTCCTCATTCCATCCGCCACAACTAAAGAGTGCTTCTCTTCGGACAAATTGGCCGTTTCCACGCAGCTCACCAATTCCACCAATAGCTGTTCTTTGTTGCTGGTAATAGGTATCCGCGAGCATTTCCATCATTTGCCCCTGCGTCCAAAAATTTTCTTGGGCGTTGGCGATCGCTTTACGTACTTGTACTGCTCCTACTTTTTCTCTTTGAAAGAGTGGTATAACTCGCACAAGTAAATCTTGTGGCACTTGGGCATCAGCATCAAATACTGCTACAATCTCACCTTTGCAAAGTGGTAGCACTTGATTTAATGCTCCGGACTTTCCACCACTTGAAAGTGCATCTCGTCGCAGCACTTTCAGGTTGTGATATTCATCTGACAGATTTGCTAATAATTGCGGTGTTTTGTCTGTGCTGTTATCGTCTACGATCCAAACGTCATATCGATCCTCTGGGTATTCTAAATCACAAAGATTTTTCACCAGATTACTGATGACAGCTTCTTCATTTTTTGCAGCTACGAGAAGTGAGATATAAGGCCATTCACCTTGAATATCTTCTGGGTAGCCTTTGTGCTTGGCAAACACAATTTTTAGAGCATGAATCCCAATAATAGTGCTTAGTCCCAGTACGAACAAAGAACCCCATGAGATTAAATGCAATGCGATCGTACCACTCCAGACTACAGTCAAAACTAGAGCAGCTTTTCGTCTACGTTTTTGAAATCGGGATGGAAGAGACATGGAATTTGATGCCTCTTCCTCTAACTCCTCGTTTATGTCATAAAAGATGGAGTCAAACGAATCAAACTCGTTGTAAGAATCGTTTTCGGGCCAGGAATTCGCTGGCATAAGTTACTTGATTCAACCACCAGTATTTGTCTACACCCATAAAGAAACTGGGTATTAAATAACACCAAACGGTGCATCCCTCACAGACTTTTAGCTTACCTTGAGATTGGCGATAGCTTTCCACCTCTTCTGACTCGCGATACAGCTCATACAGTCGCCCATTAATTGGAACTCCAGTTTGGGCGAAGTGGTAACAAGGTAGCAACAGTTCGTCGTTTGGAGAAATAGCGATCACAGCCTCCACCGCTTTACAACGGGGATTCTTGGTGTCATTGCCCCCAGCTTCAATAAAAGCCAGTGCTGCTCTATTGTAGCCGACATTTTTATATTTCTTTGCAGTAACTTCGATGGCCGTTACCATTTCGGGGGTAGGATTTTTACCCGAGTTGTAGTGTTCGTGAGCGGTGAAAGCAGGATTCAACCATACACGGACACCTAGTTTTTTTCCTACTTCTGCCACTTCGTCAATGTGCTGATAATTTTGGGCAGTCACAGTGTGATTTAGTACTGGGAATTCCCCTTGAGACTTAGCAATGCCCACTGACTCAACCAAGTTGTCAAAAATCTTGACTCCTCGAGAGCGATCATGAGTTTCCGCATCCGCACCGTCTAAAGAAAAATTTAAAAAGTCAACCAATCCTTTAATCTCGCTAGCTTTCTTCGGATACAAAATTGTATTCGTCGTCATGCTAGTGTAAAAACCTTGACGTTTCGCTTCCGCATAAATCTGTCCAACATCTTGCCGCAGAAGAGGTTCGCCACCTGTAAAGTCTACATATCTAACCCCCAGTCGGCGTAAATCGTGCAAATTATGCTTAATTGTCTCAAAATCAGCTTCTTTTCCCGGTTCTAATGCCCATATGTTACAAAAATGACAACGTGCATTACATCGATAGGTTAAGTAGTAGTTTGCAGCCAGTGGAGCCATAGTCTGACATTCTAAGATTGTTAAAGAAGGCAGAAGGCAGAGGGCAGAGGGCAGAAGGGTGCGATTAGTCAGAGCTTCAGACTCTGACTAATTGCGAGCCACCAAAATCAAAGATTTTGGTGGGGGACTTCAACCCTTACTCCCTTTTGTCGCGGGCAGAGGGCAGCAGAATTTCCTTCTGCCTTCTGCCTCCTGCCCTCTGCCTTTCTTTGTTAAATGCCTTTGGCATTATAACGAGAGTAGCAACTTATCCGTACTTTTTAACTCTTTTTGCAGCATTTCTAGAAAGATAACTCGTACAAAGCGTTTGCGAATAGATATTTTTTGGGAAAACTATTTATAACAAATTACGATTTGCCACAATCATTTTTTGTGATACCAGATTGCAATATCACAAAAGATAGATATTGTCAAGTTATATGAGGGAAGATTAAATTATGTCTATAGAGCAACTTCAGCCAGCTACCCAGCAACAAGCAAGTGTTTACTTGCCGTATATTCAGGGTAGCAAACGCAACTTCTTGCCCTATGCTATTAGCCTTTATCAGAAAAGTGTTTTGGAGGGACACCGCAAAATAGAAGGTAGTGAGAATATTCCTTTTGTCGCTACGTGGAATGCTGCTAAACTGCCCTCAGACTTAACCCGTTGTCGAATACAGTTTGATGGCAATGCTGAGTTAAGTTATGAAATCATGATGGTTAGTTTTGAGTTTATTAATTTTTTGATCGAGATGATTGAAAATTATAAACGCTATCGCGTTCTCGATTTTTCGGCAATATTTTATCGCAAGCTGCTGCGAGTAGATGATTAAAACACAATACAGTACGGGATACGAGCTGTTTAGAGACGCAACAAAGCAACGCGTCTCTAAATTATTTGGTAGTAAATAAATGACGCTCAAGAGAATCGTATTGAGTTATAAGTCTAATACCTTACTTAATGGTTTTACGCCAATTAAAATTTTTTAGATAAGATCGATTTAGTTGTTATAAACACATTGAATTCGCTACTCTATCCAGGAGGCAGCTATGAGTCACTGTTTTCAGATGAGGAATTAAACTCCACCCTACCGTGACGCTATAGCTGTAGTGGGTGTCTGAAAACCCTTAACAAAGGCAAGGAAGACAGAGCATACCTGAAACTTTTTCTTCTTTGAAATGTCCGTGACTCATGCCTGCCTTCTGACGATGATTGAAAGCGCGATTAAACTAGTTACCTTTGAAATTAGGAGTGCATGTGTGCCAAAATCTGCTAGATATTTGCTGATTGGATCGACAGAGGCGTATAGTGGAAAATCTGCAACAATTCTAGGTTTGTCTCATCGATTACAGCAAGTAGGACTGGATATTGCCTATGGTAAACCAATAGGTACACGTTTGAGTGAAGATCAAGGAACAATGATTGAGAAAGATGTTCAATTGATTGCAGAAAGCCTCAAACTACCTCAAAACCGTCTTGCACCAATTATATTGGCTTTGAATGAAGTTACCGTGCAAAAACGTCTGCAAGGTGAGGACAAAACTGATTATCAAAAGTCCCTATCTCAATCTCTACATATGTTTCCTGGAGACTTGATGTTGTTGGAGGGACCTGGTAATTTGGCAGAAGGCAGTCTATTTGACTTATCTTTGCCACAAGTTGCTGAAGTCGTGGATGCTGCTGTTTTATTAGTAACCCGCTATCAATCTCTACTTTCAGTTGAGGCATTCTTATCTGCTAAGCAGGTTTTGGGGGATCGGTTGATTGGTATTGTCATCAACGATATCCCAGCACAACAATTACAGACTATTGACACTATTATCCGTCCGTTTTTGGAACAGCAAGGTATTCCAGTACTGGGAATGTTACCGAAAAATGACTTGTTACGCAGTGTTAGTGTCAGTGAACTTGTAGAGCAGCTAAATGCACAAGTACTTTCAGGCAGCGATCGCTTGGATTTAATGGTGGAAAGTTTAGCAATTGGAGCAATGAACGTCAACGCGGCAGTGAAATATTTCCGCAAACGCCACAATATGGCAGTGGTGACAGGAGGGGATCGTGTAGAAATTCAGCAAGCGGCTTTAGAAACTTCTACCCAATGCTTAATCCTCACAGGGCAACTACCGCCTCCCACTTTTATCCTCAACCGCGCTGAGGAACTAGAAATCCCCATTCTATCAGTCGATTTAGATACATTGACTACGGTAGAAATTATTGAGCGCTCTTTTGAGCAAGTGCGGGTTCAAGAACCAATTAAAGTCCAATGTATTCGCCATTTAATGGCTGAACACTTTGATCTCAACCGCTTGTTATCTCAACTCGGTTTAAATCCAGCCGTTGCTATGCCTTAACATGATCCTGTTCTTCTCGAATAAGCAATGACTGATGCCCTTTTTCCCAATTGACTAGCCCTCCCTTGCAAGGCAGAAGGCAGAGGGCAGAGGGCAGAAGGAAAGATATAACTTTTTATACTAATTTAAAAACTCTGACATCTGCCCAGCATGAGTCCAAATTGCGAAGTCTGCCGGGGGAAGCTTCCCCCGGCGAGCTTCGCGTCTCTGTGCCCCAGCATACCTTCCGTATGTGGTCTTCAATCAATGGGGGTTCAAGCCTCTATTGTATTGTCTTATACCTTCTGCCCTCTGCCTTTCTTATTGACTTTTCCCAACATGTGAAAAGTCAGACACTCATCTGTTAAGATATCTAGGTCGTTTAATCTGATAATGTCCGTCTTTGAGCCAGTCAATAGACCTTATTAACAACGTCGATACATTAGCGCAAGAACTGGCGACGATCCAGCAATTGGGTTCTAAGCGAATCGCCTTGCTGGGTTCCCGTCATGTCCCGATTACCCATCAGAATCTGATAGAGATGATGACTTACGCCCTGGTTTTATCGGGGAACCGGGTTATCACCTCTGGTGCTGCTGGTACTAATTCAGCTGCTATCAAAGGAGCAATGCGTGCGGATGCGAATTTGCTAACGGTGATTCTACCGCAAAGCCTAGAACGCCAGCCCAACGAATCGCGTCAACAACTGGAACAAGTGATGCATTTAGTGGAAAACCCCGCTAACGATCACATGTCCCTTGCTGAAGCAAGTTACTTGTGCAATAAGGAGATCGTCTCCCGGTGTCAGCAACTTATATGCTTTGCATTTCACGATAGTCGTACCCTGTTGCAAACAGGTAAAGATGCAGAAGAACAAAGAAAAGTGGTGACATTGTTCTACTTTGATTAGTTATTTGTCCTTCGTCATTTGTGCTTGGTATTTGACTAATGACTAATAGCTACCAATTCATGATCGCAGATAATGATTATTTTGTTGTACTCAATTGTTGCAGCTGCTGCCTTAATCTACGTACCATTTTTGGTGGTAGGTTATGCTCGCGTAAGTTGCGGCTATGATATGTCCGCTCCCCGTGCTATGTTTGACAAATTGCCACCATATGCCCAAAGAGCCACCTGGGCACACCAACACTCGTTTGAAACGTTTATGGTTTTTGCCGCAGCCGCAATGATGGCATATGTCACTGGTGTGAATTCACCCTTAGCTGTAGGGGCGGCGATCGCTTTTGTTACCGCGAGATTACTGCACTCGGTTTTTTATATTTTGAATATACCTGTTTTGCGTTCTTTAATGTTCGTCATTTGCACTCTCGGATCTACAACTCTTTTTGTCCTTAGTCTCATCCAAGCTAATAGTAATTAAGGAATGGAATTGGAATGGGTAATCGGTAATCGGTAGTAGTAAAGATAATTCTCTTATCTGATAACTAATGCTTAATTACCGCTCCCCAATATCCAATATCCAATTACCAATTACCTGGCATTTATTCCCCATTCCCATATTCTTTATGGCTTCTACTTATTCATTTGACATTGTTAGCGATTTTGATCGGCAAGAATTAGTTAATGCTGTTGACCAAACTGAGAGAGAAATTAAAAGCCGCTATGATCTAAAAGATACGAAAACGACTGTTGAATTAGGTGAAGAAGGTATAACTGTTAATACTGATAGCGAGTTTACCTTAGAGTCAGTACACGATATTCTTCGAGAAAAAGCGGCTAAGCGGAATCTCTCTCAGAAAATATTTGACTTTGGTCAAATTGACTCAGCAAGCGGTAATCGTGTGCGTCAAGAAATTAAACTCAAAAAAGGCATCAGCCAGGAAATCGCTAAGCAAATTTCCAAGTTAATTCGCGACGAATTTAAAAAGATACAGCCTTCAATTCAAGGGGATGTAGTGCGTGTCAGCGCTAAAGATAAGGATGAATTGCAAACTGTTATCCAGCGCTTAAAAAAAGAAGACTTACCCGTCGCTTTGCAATTCACAAATTATCGCTAGAGAATCTTCATTAATTGGTAGCACCCTATTTGGCAAAAACACATTATTCGCAAGTTTTTCGTGAATAAAAAGGGCATTTCAATCCTTGCTACCAATTAATTACCGTTAACATTGTTACCTTCGCAAACTCTTGATCAGCACTCACCAAACTTGCTAAATTTTGGATTGCCATTGCTGCAATAATAGCATCTGGTAGTTTTAACCTATATTGCAGGCGAACTTCAATGATTTTCTCTATTAACACAATATCACTCGCCACTAGATCAATAATCTCCACTCGCTGAAGAAACAGTTGAAAAAGCTGCCGATCATCTTGACTCAACTCAGAAAAAGTCAGAAATTCAATTTGGCTAATAACTGAAATTCCAATCCAATCCGCATCGTTAAGTAATTGAGTCAGTTGAGAATTCCCTTGAAGTAGAGCTACAATCGCATTTGTATCCAATACGTAGCGATTACCACTCATCCCGTAGAGTCCTTTGCATAAGAAGTGGATCTCCCTGCCAAGTTAACCGCCCAACCAAGTCAGAGAAATCATAGCTGGATTTTTGCTTCTCTTGTGACGAAACTGGATTCAAAACAACAACAATGTCCACTTCCCCACCAGCTAACTGCGTTGCAATATTAAGATTCAAATATCCTGATTCATCTATCTTGCTCGTAAATTTTAGAACTTCCATTACCAATTTTTTAATTCAAAAACGAACTTCGTCTACAGTTTTGGAGTAAAAAGCTCACTTCATCGTTTGTTTTTTGTTTTTACTGTAGGAGAGGTGGATTCGCCTGCACACACCTTTCCCATTATTTACAAAATATCATGTCAAGTCGTCAAAAGTCAACTGTGAGACCATTGCGGTAGGTACAGGTTGGAATTTTGAGATGATTATAAGTTGTAGTAAGAGTACAGCGCGGCGTAAACGAACCAAGCAATCTGAATTGCTAGACAGCCTGCTTTTACGTAATCTCAACTCACTCAGACTCTTAACATGCTTTTATTAAATGCTGAAATCTGAGAGACAATAACAGTGAGAAGGTTGCTGCAATCAATGGAACGGAAGAGATTAGCGAACGGTTCGCTCTGATGTATAAAGTAGAAAAACAGATATGGTTCAAGAAGAGTAAAATATGAAAGCACAAGAGGTGATGGGCACTGTTGATGACAAAGGTCAACTATCCTTAGATGAACCCTTGGTAGTCGAGAAGCACAGCCGTGTTCGGGTTATTATGTTGTTTTTAGAAAAAGAGATAGATGAAGATGATGAATCAAAAGAATCTGTGTTAGACAGCCTTCGCAAGTCATTTAGGGAAGCAAAAGCAGGTAAAACCAAACCCGTCTCTCAACTATGGGATGGAATTGATGCCGAATGATGAGTTATCTTTAATTGAAGTTAAGTTCACAGATGAATTGAGAGCGCAGACTACGCGCTCTTGCCAAAAAGTATCGTCAAATTCGTTTGGATATTCAGCCAATCATCGAACAACTTCAAGCAGGCAACTTTGTAGGCGATCACACTTGTTGAAACTGGCTATACAGTTTTCAAAGTGCGAGTTCGTAACAGTGATATTAAAAAGGGCAAAAGTGCTGGTTATCGGTTGATTTATATTGAAAATATCAAGCGCAGTGAGAACAGAGAAGGAGATGTTAATTTTACTTATAGTGAACTGCTTGATTTAGCAGAAGAATACCTGGATAGATAATGTATCTAATCGATGAGTTTATTTCAAAGAAGTAACAGAGGTTGCGTGAGGTGAGTACAGTCCAAATGTCTTTGCGGCTGGGAGGTAATCTCCCTTCTTTAGAGGAATTGACACAAACTCTAGAGGTTACACCTACGAAATTTCTGCGGCGTGGCGATCGCATTTCCAAAAAGCGAGTCCAACCCGTTGATGTGTAGATACTTGAACTTGCTAAGTTTGACTCTGACGACACAAAAGAAGAAAGAGACAGTCAGATGCTACAAGCTGCTACTAAGCTAGAGAAAATGCCGTCAAGTCTGGCAGTACTGGAGCGGACTAACTGTAATACGGATTTGTACATTAGCACGATTCGAGAAGAAGACCAAGGTGGCTTGTCATTATCTCCAAAACTAGTCGCGGCAGCTGCATCTGGGGAGTTATCAATCCAAATATCCATCTTGGTAATGCTGGATGATGACTCTGAGCCAGAACAAGAATCTTCATTATCTAATACTACAGTAATTGACAATTGAAAAATTATATGGCGATCCTATTTGATTTATGAAAATCGCGTCTGTTCAGATTTCTGGTTTCTTTAAGAAGTAGGGAATTTTGTTGGACTGCTATAACGATACCAACCATTTCATCTTACTCCCCTAATATCATCGCACAAATGTCTATCGCTTTTACTGTTAGGATTCGTTTTCAAATATTCATGCACTAAATTGCAGCCCCGTCCTAGTAAATCATCTAGATTTAAGTTCCCCAGTTTCACTATTTTATATTGATAGGTCAAGAACCCAACGCACACCACTAGTTTTTGGACTTCTTAGATCGTCCGTCGGTACTGTTCGTAGGCGGTATATTCTGTTCAATATACATAGTGATTAATCGCACTATCACGTCTGTCATCTGTTCACCCCTCAGAGTACAACTTATTTCCAGCTTATCAATTAGCAAGTTGCTGATTTTGAGTCGCTGCTGTTTTTGCATAGAAATGTGGGATGCCATGACACTAACGCTTGTAGATACCAAGACAATTGTAGGCGGAATGAGCTGTATCCAACAGCTTTGATAGAAAAGAGCAAAGCTAAGTCCGTATAAAATCCCAAATGCAGATCCTTGTGCCAAACCCAACAGCCATAGATTGCGAATACGCCATGCCATGAAGCTTCCTACCACAGCCCAGCCCCAAGTCCACAAAAACTCTTCCCACACAGGCCAAAACCAAAACAGACGTTGTTTGTTAACGACAGCACTGAGAATTTGACTAGCCATTTGAGCTTGCAGGACAACTCCAGGCATTTTTTGGTTATCCTGCTGATTAGCACTATAAGGTGTGTTAAAAAGATCTTTAATACTGGGTGCAGTTGAGCCAATGAGGACGATTTTGTCTTTTACCCAAGCTGGAGCAATTTGATTTTCCAGCACGTCGGTGACATTAACCTGTCGAACAGCTTGGTGAGCAGAGCGGTAATTGAGCAGGATTTGGAAACCATGTGCATCTACTTTTCTATAACCTCCAGAGTCACTCCGTAGCGGTTTAAATATAGTAGAACCAATTTGAAATTCTCCGTGAGCAGAAGAAAATTTTGGTTGCACGTTTCCCAGGTAGTGCAATACGACTTGTAAACCAAGAGAGTAAGAAGTTGTACAAGGTGAAGCAGATTCAGGGTTGAGCAACAGGAGATTTCGACGAACAATATCATCTGTGTCCGTGACGATATCACTAAATCCCACTTGCTCTGGTTCTACTCCCTTGGGCGGTGGCGTGGGGGAATTAACAGAATCAGAATACTTACAGACAGAAATAATGCGATCGCTCTGTTGTAAATGTTTCAATAGCTGATCATGACCCGGCTCGACTCGTAAGTCCCGAAAAATATCCAAACCAATCACTCGCGGTTGATATTGCTCTAATTTGCTGAACAAACGATCAAGAGTTTTCCCAGATAAAGGCCACTGCTGCAATTTTTGCAAATCTTTTTCACTGACTCCAACAACTAAGATGCGAGGATCTGCATTCAAATCGCCACGCATTTGCATCATCTGGTCGAAAGCCTTTAGCTCCAGAAACTCTAATACCCCTAACTGCCGAATACCCAGAGTCGATAATGTGACAATCAAACTAGTAAAAAGAACTCTCTGAACCGTCAACTTCTTGAAGGGAACTGGCAGAATATTTTTGAGCCACTTGTCATCAAATACTTTTTCGTAGATTGGATTGCGTACACACAACCTAGCGTTCTCTTGGCGCACAACACCCGACAATTTCAGGTGGGACTTAATTAAAGATTGCTCCTCATCAGAAACGGAACGTTTACCTCGACGAATCTCTCGATAAGTTGTCAAAACTCCTTCTAAGTCTGGTGCGCGTTTAGTCAGCATATCACGCACGAACTGCAAGTTATTATCTTGCTCGCTCATTGCTCCTAAAAATGTACTACTAACCAAATGGTCAACATCAGCTTTAGACCAACGACTCTTACCCTGCTCACTTATAATACTACAAAGACGCTGCGTCAAATAGGGGTGTCCTCCTGTCCACTTTAGTACCCACCTCAGCACTTGTTGCGCTTCATCCTTTGGCAGCCCTAGTCCGTCAGCAAGCGGTTTTGCCTCCTCAAAGGTAAAATCAATCAGATCCACACGCTGTCCAATATTGAATGGCGTCCGTTTGGGATCGCGGATCAAATCACCCGGAGTAGCTACACCAATCAACACAAAAGAAAGACGCCGAAACTCCTTTTTCAAGGAACGAGCAACATAGAGATAGCGAATCGCCGCATAAAAGTCGTCTGTAAAACTCAGGCTGAGGGTAGTATCAATCTCGTCTACAAAAATCACCACTGGTGTTGTTACTTCAACTAACAAAACCTTTTGAAAAAATAAAGTCAGCCGTTGTGTTAATCCCAGATGGGTGTGTGCTTGCCACCACTGCACCACATCTGTATCCAGATTCAGTGTTCCTTCTATAATCGTGAGTAACCCGAGATACCATTGTTCGGCAGTTAGTTGTACGCCTAACTGAGTCAAATCAATCATAATCGACTGAATGTCTTCTTCTGCCAGTTTTTCAGCAGTACGCACCATCAAACTCGATTTACCCATTTGACGTGGGGTAAGAACATAAGCAAAAACTCTCTGCCGACAGAGTATCAGCAGATCCTCATCGGCTTGGCGAGAAATGTAAATGCCTCCACCCGCCTGCACAGTGCCACCAACAGTGTAAATGTTTGCGTCATCCACGAAGGTTCTCCCAGAAATAGTCGGCGTAAAGCTGGCAGCGCGGCAAAATGACTCGTCCTTCCTCACGCACCAAGCCTGCACCTCGTAGACGCCAAAAGATGTGTTTATCAGAACAAGTATTCTGACGAATGATTTGCAGCAGACTTTGAATCAATTCTGTTTTGTTATGCAGTAGCGAAAGGTGGTGACGCAAATGATCCCCAAAGGGACCGCGATCTGTCGTAGCATTGGCGAATAACTCAGCAGTGGTGATTCGCTTACTCGCGATTAAGTAAAGCGATCGCCTTATTAAATAGGGATGTCCACCCAACAAAGCAATCAATTGCCGTTCCTCGTTGGAGTTGAGTGGCAAACCGTGACGGTGATTCAGATCCCGTACCTGCTCAGGTGTAAAATCTGTTAACTCAATCACCTGCCCAACATTAAAGGGAGATTGATTGAGGTCGTCAATCAGCTGATATGGTTCAGTAGAAGTGACTAGAGTTAAATCAAGCTGCTTCCAAATAGGAGTCGTAGCACGGCTGTTATGCCAACTCCGCAACATCCCGAAGAAATCACTGCGAAAATCTGCGTTAAAAACTTTATCCACCTCATCCATTGCCAAAACCAGGGGTTTGCCCAATTCCTTCAAAATATAGCGCCCGACGTAGCGCGTACAACGTTGGCTGTTCCCCAATGGTGTATTCCAATACTCATCAACTCTGTCTGCCATTTCTAACACATCGGTCAGCCAAATACAGAACTGACGAAAGAAAAGCTCTGCATCTGTCAAGGCTGTTTTCTCAAACAACTGAAAATCAAAAAAGGCCACTCGCTTACCAGTATTAACCGCAGCCTCAATTGTGCGAATTAATAGCGAACTTTTACCGACTTGCCTCGGTCCCTTAATTGTAATGGTGACTCCCCGTTGTACAATTGTCTTCAAAGCGATCGCATCCGATGGTCGTTCCACGTAAAAAGCTGATTCACTGTCCATCGTCCCTTCTGGCATTTCCAGCGAAACTGGTTGTGCCGAAGGAAACGGCTGAGGTAATTGTACCGCTTCCCTTTTCTGGAGTAGATTAGCCTTGAGTTGCTCGCCAATACTCAATTCACCGCCAGACACAGCTTGTCTCAACTCTTCTATCAAGCGTGGCGTATCCAGAGCACTTTCCCAGAAAGCCCAATTGATATGATTAAGGTAGGCACTTAGGGGGTACTGAAACGGCTCTCGATATCCTAAACGCACTGGGAGAATAACGGGACGCCCAGACTGCAATTGCGCTGTGGTATGCGCTATGCGGATTTCCTGCTCCACCATCTCACTATTCACCGAGCGAGCCGAAAGCAAGACAATAAGGAAATCTGCTTGACAAATTTCTTCTTCTATGAGTTTAGCCCAACGAGTCCCTACCAGCATTTTCTGGTCGATAAAGACTTCATGCTGTTGCTCCAGGGCTTGATAAACTTGCAAGGCGACAGCTTCATCTGGCTCGGCATCACGTTTGTAGCTGATAAAAATGCGCTGACGTGCCTTGACATTAGGCTCAACTTGATGAGCGAATAAATTGATTAGCTGTTTTTTCTTAAGTACTGGAGTCTGGTGTTCCTTCAAACCAATCATCTGTGATTTGCCAAGCTCAAAAGCAAATTCAATTTCTTTCCCAGCTCCTAATGCATCGTAAAACGCTACCGCAAAATTAATCGCTGCTTGATCCCCAATCTCCTGATTCATGCCAATCACATAATTGATGTGTTGGCTAATGGCATTTGCTTGCACTTCTGAGTAGCAAGCGTTCAGCAGCACACATTCAACTTTTTCTGTGGCGAACAACTTAAACAAACCCGAAAGTGCATCTGCTTGCAGAAACTCTATCTGCCCTGTCTCATCCTCCAAAACAATCCCATCTTGCCCAGCACTATGTCCGCAAAAATGAACAATGTGGGGCTGAGTATCCAAGATGGCACGGTAAAAATCTCTTCGACGCACTGCCCACTTCTGCTCTAACTTGAAATGTTCCCGTTTAGAAGCTCGTCGCAATCCCTCATCAATCTCCCGCACCTCTTGATCCAGTTGTAACTGAGAAGTATTTCTGGGATTCGCCGCTAGAAGCAAAATTGTTTTGACATGCGTGTTATTACTCATCAGAAAGCTTAGGGGAACTGCGAGAACCTAATGCATTGACAAAATGAACAAAATATGCCATTGAATGAGATAGAAAAAATTCTTCTATTTAATTCTATAGATAAAACTAAGAGTGACTTATGCAGCAATCAACGAAATATTTGCTAAATTATCGAAGCAACATATGACCGTCTCATGCCAATTATGAGTGCTTCGGCAAGTTGATAGTAAAGTTATGATATCATGACCGATTGATTAGTGCCGAACCACCAGAAGAATATCGGTTAGATAAACCGCCTTGGCTGACACCACGAAATAGCGACGAACGCGCAGTGTCTCGCACCAGAAGAAGCCAAGCACACAGAGAAAGAAGGTTAAAAAAAATAGGTTC
This sequence comes from Rhizonema sp. PD37, assembly GCA_029379215.1. Taxonomy (GTDB): domain Bacteria; phylum Cyanobacteriota; class Cyanobacteriia; order Cyanobacteriales; family Nostocaceae; genus Rhizonema. Next base: position 17,645 of record JAQYWO010000066.1, on the reverse strand, counting down.
GTAGTTGCGCTTTAGCGCTCTTAACAGTTTGAGAGCAATAAAGCGCAACTGCAAACATTATTATAAGTATTCAACCGAACATGAGGTAATCTTACACGAATGCTACGGGGGGTAGCAATCATTCGCGTGAATACAGGCAAATGCGGGGTAAGTTTCTTTTTTACGTAAGTGATTATACGGAAGAAATCTCATCAGTTACTTGTATTTTTGCTACTAGAAACCGTTAGGCTCCGCACTTTTTGACTCACACAAACCGCCCTTATAAAACCTTGTGAGTGTGAGAGTGTTGTTTAACGTTATCTTCCTTGGTAACAACTCGTTTGAGGTTTAGCACTCGTTTGCGTTCTATAGAATAGGTGAAATCACTGTAGGTTGTACCCAGAGGGATCAGGGATTGGGCTTGTACACGACGCTTGTAGGTACGAGCTGCAGCGATCGCCCGTTGTGCAAATTCATCAGCAAACTGAGCCAACTCTGGGAACCCAGATGGCATTTGGGGATCGCTACCGTTAAGCACAGATCCTAACGTTGTTGCCTTGGCAAATTTGTAAGATGTCGGAATTCCTTTAACAAGAGCTTCTAGAGATGCAGAGGGAATAGGTTCAATAACCTCAACTTGATGCACTTCTCCGTCTTCTTTGACAAAGCAAGTTGCTAAGCCTATAACTATATAATCATCCGGTGTGATATCGAGAGCATTAGTATCAGAATTGGCAATTGTCATAAGAAAATCTTATCAAACTTTGACAGTGATCTATCCAGAAAAGTCTGCATTCCTTGTGGCATTTTAGCAAGTTTGTGAATCAAAGGCGATCAAAAAGTAGCTTGTGGATGGAATAGGTTCGGAATGGCGAATTGATTCGTTAAGGCAGGCAGGGGGAATACGGTTTAAGGAAGGAATTTATCTGTTGAGGCAGGCAGGGGAGCAGGGGAAGTAGAGAGGCAGGGGGGGAAAGAAAAAACTAATTTTCTACTAACTCTTTCCTCCCCTACTTCCCTGAACCCTATTGCCAAAGAGGTACATGCTTTCTTGTGTTTTATCTGTGAAATAAATCTGTGCATCCGGTGCTGGAAAGTTTAAGGGGAGGAGAAATCCCCGCTTCTAAAGCGCTGGCTTCCTTGCAACTTTAACAAGAAAGAATACATCCACCACTCGTACAAAATTCATGCGCTCATTCTGACTCCTGACGACTGACGTCACGACTCCAACTCCCAAGCAAAATCCACACATTCAGATAACTTTTTCTGGAATTCGACTTGAGAACGGTGTATTAAGCATTGAAATTCAACGCTACGTTGAGTCAAAGATGCCTTAAGTCAGTACAAACACTGATACATATTCGGACACTAATGGTATAAACTAATAAAACATTCCGTAGTGACCCAAGTATATGCCCTCGAAACGGTTATCTGAGTACAATATTCAACCTTTACACTCACACTCAAGTACTCAACTACAGACACCTTAACAAGTGACACAGAGGGAAAGTCACCAGCCAGAAAAAAATATAAGTTTATCTCATAGAGCAGCAGCTCAAGCAGGATGATATGAAAAGTCACTCATTTTTTGCCTCTGGTGACGATAATAAGTACCGTTACCAATTAGCTGTAGATAAAACAAGCAAACCTCAACAGAAAACATACAGTAGCGGCAATGTTGCTTTAGAAGACAGTAGCTTGCGCTCTGATGCTTTAAGGTCAGCTCAACAAGGAGATTTTACAGAAGCGATCGCACTTTTAAGCCAGCTGATTTATCGCCACCCTCATAATGCTATAGATTATAACAACAGAGGGTTGATTTATTTTCAAAGTGGTGAAACGTACAAAGCTTTTTGCGACTATAACACTGCTCTGGAACTTAATCCTAGCTTAGCTAGTGCTTACAACAATCGAGCAAATTACTACGCAGCTTGCGGGGAATTGAAAGCAGCCCTCGTGGATTACGAGCGAGCTATAGACTTAAATCCACGCCATGTACGAGCATGGATTAACAAGGGCATTACCTTGCGTGATTTGGGGCAATACGAGGAAGCTATTGAGAATTTTGAGGTATCACTACTTTTTGGGCAACTAGAAGGTCATATTTTAGCTGAGCAAGGCAGAACCTATCATATGTGGGGTGACTGGAATTGCGCGATCGCCAATTACCGCCGCTCCCTCCAGCAACTACCTTTACATAATCGTCAAAAAGACGTTCCGGGTTGGCGCTTGCGTTTACAAGTCGAAAATTGGTTAAACGATCTGCTGTGTCCGTACAGTTAAATCGATAGCAAAAAAAGCTCAGTGTGCTGATAGAAACCTTTCCTATCCACATTCTTATGGCTCTACTCGGGATCAACGGTAGCGAGCAAGTCTCCCTCCATCCCTAAAAGGATACTCAACACAATTCCAAGAGCAGAAAGATAGACAGGAGAGAAATATCTATATTTAAATTAGATTGTAACTTATCTCTCACTGTCTGGTTATTTCTGCCGAACTGTACTTAAATACAAGTCGGAATCAATTTAGCTACGGTCTTTCAACTGCTGTCGTATCCTTTGGGAAAACGACTTGGCGCTGATTGGGATCAAATCGGTAGCCTTGTTCCTGCATAATACTTTTTGCTTGACGCGGATCGAAGTCACGGTTAAATTCTGCGTACAATCCATTAACACGACCTTCCATTAGCTTGACTTCTGTACGAATTTCTCGTAACTTTTCTTGTTGTAACCAATGGTAAGGCAGGAGTTGCGCCAAGGTAGATGCTGCTGCTGCTGAGATCACCAGGTTAACACCTATTTTGGCTGTTGTCTCTAGTGCCATTACTTGGTAAGAGCGTTGGCGCAGATGCCGCTTTGGTCGAGGAGTAACCCGGCGTTTTTGTCTCGGTTGTACCGGAGGCTTAGACGGTTGAATCGCGTTCATAGTACTGATAATATTCTCGCTCTTATTAAAAATTTTCCTGAAAACCTCGTTTCAAAAAAAACGGGAGAAAAATTCTTGTACGGTTGGCACCTTTTATGGTATTTTTGTACTATAAATAAAAAGTAAAAATACCTCTCACAAAACCTGGTAGTATAACCCTGGGGTAAAATAAGGGATGTTGATTGCTGTCTGCTAACTGTCAACTGAAAGACTGCCTATTTAAAAAATCGCGTTCGGCGCTTGGAAGAAGGTGTCTTATAGCACAAGTGTTCGCTTGCCGCTAGGTACAAAAAAATGTACGTAGACAGGGCTGGTGGAAAACTGTGCTGATTGGTTTCCTTTGGCAGGCAACGGTGTTCTGTGCAGTGCTGAGCATTCGCGTTAGCGATCTTCGCAGCGATCTTCGAGTCTTCTCCCAAGGGGAGACGCTTCTCTTCGAGACGCTTCTCTTCGAGACGCTTCGCGAACGCGAACGAGCGTCAGCGATCTCCCTTGTCTTATTTCTCACAAGGGGAGACATTGGGCGAAATAGCGACGAACGCAAAGTAAGCTGTCTTTCTTGGCGTTCCCGTTCCTTACAGAACTTTTCTCCGGGTAGGGGTGGCTAGTAATCTACCAACCCAAAATTGCCGGGTTAAGGCAAGTAGTTCTTAGGCAGGGGCGATCAGAGGAAGCAGGGGAGAAAAAAATTTATCGCCCTTCGGGCAAAGCAGCAGGCAGAGGGCAACTATGTAATAAAAAGTTTCAAGGTATGCCCTAATGCCAAAGTTCAAATCGGGTTTAAGCTTCCCGCCACTGTTGGAGGTTTACGTTCAGGTGACGTATAAATCCTTATCTGAACCTTTTCTGCCTTCTTTATCTTGCTGCTATTAACCTCTGAAAGTTGCCTTGGCAGATTAGTAGAAATTATAGACAATCTTATCCCAGTAAGGGAGTAAGTTGCTACACAGTCACACTTACGTTTGCTCAGGAGTATTAACAAGTAACACACCGACAAACAGTTCCTCTACGCAGTTAATAAACTTATTTAGCTGCCATATTACTGCATTTTTCCTCTCTTGCTACACTTAAATTATTAAGTATTATAAAATACAAGTATAATTAACGAATATTCTAATTACCAGAATTCAGATTAAATACCCGAAATAAAATCTCCCGGAATAAAATCCGGGAGATGAGTTTAAGCGCGTCGGCTTACTTGTAAAGTTCTGTTGCTAACCGCCAAGCAAGGAACCCAGGAATCAGCGCCACCATTAGAGCAATGTAAACTTGACCATCTGATATTGACATTGTTCGCTACCTCTAAGTCTCAATATATTTTGAACACTTCTACTACTTTTCACCGTTTTGCCGGGATATTGGAATACTTTGTTACAATTATATAAGCTTCGCCAATCAGCAGAAAACAATTCTTAGGTGAGTTGGTTTTACTAGATGATGGATGTATTAGCAATAACAATTTTCATTGTCAAGAGCAGATTTTGTTCTCTTGCTTTATTCATAAATTTTTAATTTTTAATTCGCAGCAAACCCCTCTATGGTTTTTTTTTAGGAATCGACTTCGGTACTTCTGGCGCAAGATCTGTGATGATTGACCAGGAAGGTATTATACAAACAGAAGCTCGTTATCCGTTTCAAATTTCCGAGACTTCTGACTTGGGAGCATACTGGCAAAAGGCTTTATTTAGTTTAATCGAGCAAATTCCCAGAGTTTTGCGAGCGGAAATTCAGGCGATCGCCATTAATGGGACTTCTGGAACTGTCTTGCTCTGCGATGCTGTTGGTCAACCTGTAGATGCACCACTGCTGTACAATGATGCACGAGGCGCAGTGGTCACCCGTCGCCTCAGAAGCATAGCGCCAGAAAATCATACCGTCATCAGTGCAACTTCCAGTCTTGCTAAACTTTTATGGATGTTGCAATTGCCTAATAGTGTTGAAGCCAAGTACTTTATGCACCAAGCCGACTGGCTGGCATTTCTCCTTCACGGGCAGTTAGGGATTAGTGACTACCATAATGCTTTAAAGCTGGGTTATGACGTGGAAGAGTTAAGATACCCAGATTGGTTGGAAAAGCTGCAAATACAAGTTCATCTACCAAAAGTTATAACTCCCGGTACTCCCATTGCTGAATTAAGTCCGAGAATTGCCATCGATTTTGGTTTCCGTCGTGATTGCCTGGTATGTGCTGGCACAACAGATAGTATTGCTGCTTTTATTGCCAGTGGTGCCAAATTGTCGGGTGAAGCAGTCACTTCTCTGGGATCAACACTTGTTGTGAAGTTATTGAGCCGTACTCGTGTGGAGGATGCAAGGTACGGGATCTACAGTCATCGGTTGGGAGATAAATGGCTTGTTGGAGGTGCTTCCAATACTGGGGGTGCAGTGTTGCGGCAATTTTTCTCAGATGCTGAGCTGGAACGATTCAGTGCGGAAATTGACGCATCACAAATCAGTCAGTTGGATTATTACCCATTGCTCAAAGCAGGCGATCGCTTTCCGATTAACGATCCCAATCTGCCACCACGAATGGAACCACGCCCAGAGAATCCTGTAGAATTTTTGCATGGGTTACTGGAAAGTATCGCTCGTATAGAAGTCAGAGGGTATGAGTTACTACAGGATTTAGGCGCAGAGCGACTGACTTGTGTTTACACAGCTGGGGGTGGCGCAGTAAACTCCACTTGGACAGCGATTAGGGCACGAAGGCTCCAAGTTCCGATGATTTCTCCGGTAAATACAGAAGCTGCTTATGGAACAGCTTTACTGGCTATGCGCGGAGTGAGTGGTAATTGCTAATTGAGTTATGCTTTGTATTAAGCAAAGTGAGGATCGATAACTCATTACCCATTCGCAATTACTCATTCGCCATAATCTTTAAATCACATTTTGTAGGCGTTGCACCAGTTGTGGTGCTTGCAACACACCCTCAATCCGATCCACTGGCTTACCCTGCTTAAACAGTACTAGGGTTGGTAAGGCTTCGATTTGATAGTGACTCGCTAATTCTGGATACTTTTCCGTATCAATTTTAACGATCCGCAGACGACCTTGAAGCTGTGCATTGACTTGCTCTAGTATTGGAGTCATCATTTTACAAGGACCACACCAGTCAGCGTAGAAATCTACCAATACTGGTACATCTGCACCAGATAGCATTTCTTCAAAACTGCCAAATTGCTTTTTTGTAGCCATATAACAAAGCACCGATTTTCTATCGTTCGATTTCCATAGTAAATCCTGCCAACAGCAATCTGCGTAATCTCGTGCTGAGTTTTTTCCTTCTGGCAAGGCAGAGGGTAGCTATGGTATATCCAGGTACAAATCACCGTATGATTATGAGCGCAGTTTAATCGACCGAGATCAAGACAATGGAAGTCTTACCAGAAAATTTGCAAACTTTACGTGGTCAAGTAGCAATTGTTACGGGAGCATCACGGGGAATTGGGCGGGCGATCGCACAAGAGTTAGGCAAGTTTGGCGCAAACGTTGTTGTCAACTATGCCAGTAAGAGTGATGCAGCCGAAGAAGTCGTCGATCTAATTACGAAAGCGGAAGGAAGTGCGATCGCAATACAAGCAGACGTGAGTCAAGCCGATCAAGTGGATGCACTGCTTAAAAGCGTCATGGAAAAGTTTAATCGTGTTGATATTTTAGTCAACAATGCAGGTATTACCCGCGACACTTTGCTGTTAAGGATGAAGCTAGAAGATTGGCAAGCTGTCATCGATCTCAACCTCAGTGGTGTTTTCTTGTGTACTCGTGCTGTGAGTAAAGTGATGCTCAAGCAACGTTCTGGGCGGATTATCAATATTACCTCCATTGCTGGACTTATGGGCAACCCCGGACAAGCAAACTACAGTGCCGCTAAAGCAGGCGTCATTGGCTTTACAAAAACCATAGCTAAAGAATTTGCCTCTCGCGGCATCACGGTTAACGCTGTTGCCCCAGGCTTCATCGCCACTGACATGACTAGCAATATAAATTCTGAAGAAATTCTTAAATTTATTCCGATTAGTCGTTTTGGTCAACCAGAGGAAGTCGCCGGCATGGTGCGCTTCCTCGCCGCCGATCCTGCTGCTAGTTATATAACCGGGCAAGTCTTTAACGTTGATGGTGGAATGGTAATGGCATAAGTAGGTCGGCGTAAATAATTATTGTTGAAATAAGGCAGGGGGCAGGGAGCAGGGAGAGAAAAGATTTGAGCCTTATTTACTTTTCTTAACACAGTTTGGTTTTATTGTGCCGACTTGCGTAAAGCTCGCGGGAAAGAGTACTCTCTCCCGCAGACTTTACGTAAATCAAGAAGTAAAAAGGAAAAGCTAAAGTTCGTTCTTTTGACTTTTGCCTTTTTACTTTTAACTTTTAAACGGCACGTATCCTTTGCCATACAGTGAAGCCTAAAAGGGCAACAATACTGATAGTGGTGGCAAGCATCACAATCAAGGACATACCTTGTATTCTCATCGCCACGACATTAAAAACTAAGGTAATTGACCAAAGAGTGAGTGCAGCATGGCGCTGAGACAAACCCCAAGCAAGCAAACCGTGGTGTAAGTGATCTTTACCAGGCGTACTCATAGGATTTTTCCCTGCCATCAGTCGGCGCACAACAACTTGAGTTGTATCTAACACTGGTACTATGAGAAATAATACTGGTGGTATCAGTGAAAACACGGTCGTCACTTGAAGGTCACCTAAAATACTTGTAGCAGCTAACACATAGCCAAAAAAGTAAGCACCAGCATCTCCCATAATGATGTGCGAGGGATGAAAGTTATGGCGTAAAAACCCCAGCGCCCCGCCTCCTAATGCTGCTAGAACTAAAGTCGCTGCCGCATGATTGGGAAACTGGGCTGAAACCGCCAACAAACTCATCGCGGTGATAAAACCGACTCCTCCCACCAAACCATCCATTCCGTCCATTAAGTTAATGGCATTGGTAATTCCTACGACCCATAAGACTGACAGTAATACTGATAGAGTGGGATCGATGGGCAAACCAAAAGTAACTTTTATACCAATGCCATTAGCAAAGAGTAAAAGAGCTGTGAGTATCTGAATTGATAAACGAACAGAAGGTGGTAAACCGAACTGATCGTCGATAAAGCCGATCAAGACTAATATTGAACCTCCTAGTAAAATAGTCAAAACCTGAGCCAATACGCTTTGTAGTTCAATTGGTCGTAAGAGACTTGCAAGTACAACTGCGGCAATGACTCCGGCATAAATAGCCAAACCTCCTGCATTGGGTAAAGGTTCTCTATTCAGCCTTCGTGCGTTGGGTTGGTCAGCCCATCCCACTCGTAAAGCGAATTTTCGTACTGTCGGCATCAATCCCCACGTTACAACACAAGCTAAAAGAAACGTCAATACTACCGCCTTCCAGCCGGAACCGCTAGGGTCAGCAATACCGAGAGACCTAAGCAAACTATCTACATTCATCTCCCGATTCAACCATTACTGCCAATGTGCATAAGCATCACCTGTATATTAATCAATTTTTTAGATTCATCTGTAACTTAATGATTAGCACTCTTGGCTCGTGAGTGCTAAATTGTGTTATGTAAGTGCAAGAGAACTCAAATATGTCTAAGATTATTTCATTTAATGAAGAATCGCGACGGGCATTAGAGCGGGGTATTAACTCCTTAGCTGATGCTGTGAAGATTACGTTGGGACCAAAAGGTCGCAATGTTCTTTTAGAAAGAAAATTTGGGGCCGCTCAAATTGTCAATGATGGGATCACTGTTGCCAAAGACATTGAATTAGAAGATCCGCTAGAAAATACTGGCGCGAGACTGATCCAGGAAGTGGCGTCAAAAACCAAAGATGTGGCAGGTGATGGAACCACCACCGCTACTGTCTTGGCACAGGCGTTGGTTAAAGAAGGCTTAAAAAACGTTGCTGCCGGAAGCAACCCAGTCAACTTGAAGCGGGGAATTGACAAAACTGTCGAGGCGCTGGTAAATGAAATTGCCAAAGTAGCTAAGCCAGTGGAAGGAAGTGCGATCGCCCAAGTTGCTACAGTTTCTGCTGGAAACGACGAAGAAGTGGGTAATATGCTTGCTGAGGCAATGCAGAGAGTGACGAAAGACGGTGTGATTACCGTTGAGGAATCTAAGTCGCTCACAACCGATTTGGAAGTCGTGGAAGGGATGCAAATAGACAGAGGTTACATTTCCCCCTACTTCATCACCAACAACGACAGGATGACAGTAGAATTTGAAAATGCTCGCATCTTGATCACCGACCAGAAAATTGGCAGTATCCAAGACTTGATTCCCGTGTTGGAAAAAGTCGCTCGTTTGGGACAACCCTTGCTGGTGATTGCTGAAGATGTGGAAGGAGAAGCTTTAGCGACTTTAGTGGTGAACAAAGCGCGGGGTGTGCTGACAGTTTGTGCGATTAAAGCACCTGGATTTGGCGATCGCCGCAAAGCAATGTTACAAGATATTGCGATTCTGACAGGTGGACAGATGATTTCCGAAGAAATCGGCTTAAGCCTGGATATTGCTTCGCTAGAAATGCTGGGAACTGCCCGGAAAATCACGATTGATAAAGAAAGCACCACGATTGTCGCAGGCGGAGAAAGCAAGGAAGACGTACAAAAGCGTCTCGGTCAAATTCGCAAACAACTTGAAGACACAGATTCGGACTATGATCGCGAAAAACTCCAAGAACGCATCGCCAAGCTTGCTGGGGGCGTTGCTGTAATTAAAGTGGGTGCGCCTACCGAAACAGAACTCAAAAACCGTAAACTGCGTATTGAAGACGCCCTCAATGCGACCAAAGCGGCTGTGGAAGAAGGTATCGTTCCTGGTGGTGGAACAACCTTGATTGAATTGGCCAAGAAAGTACAAGAGATTAAGAACAGCCTCCAAGGGGAAGAAAAGATTGGGGCTGATATTGTCGCCCGAGCTCTTGAAGCTCCTTTGCGACAAATCTCAGACAACGCTGGGGTCGAAGGTTCGGTGATTGTTGCTCGTGTGCGTGAAAGTGACTTCAATATCGGTTACAATGCTGCTACCGGGGAATTTGAAGACTTAATTGCTGCTGGCATCATTGACCCTGCCAAAGTTGTACGCTCAGCCTTACAGAACGCTGCTTCCATTGCCGGAATGGTTTTGACTACCGAAGCAATTGTCGTAGAAAAACCCGAGAAGAAACCCGCCGGCGGTGCGCCTGATATGGGCGGCATGGGCGGCATGGGCGGCATGGGCGGCATGGGCGGCATGGGCGGCATGGGCGGTATGGGTGGCATGGGTATGATGTAATAGTTGTGAGTTAATAGTGGTTAGTTATCTTTTGAAATACCAACTAACTACTAACTAATACCAACTATTCTCTTGTCACCAAATTTTCCTTCAACGAGAGGGCGGCTGGGATGCAATCACGTAGTCCTAGCCGCCCTGAAATTTGAGTGAGAGATAGGTTATTCACATGAAGTCGGCTCGGATTTCACAGGTGCCTCTATCGTCATTAATGCCCCCTTACTTTTTTCTCGTTCCGGAATTAGAGAGAGTCATTGTAGAATGAAAGCGAATTACTCAAGAGTGATGGTGTGCTAATGGCTAATTCCTATTTGCTGCTATGAGTTACGGAAATCTACGCTAAAAATCGTGGGATGAAAGTAAAGCTACAGCCCAAGGGATACGCTTCCCCCGGCAGATTTTACATAAGGATGCCGTTTTTCGAGACGCGTTACGCGTCTAGCAAAAAACATTATCTTTTTTATTGGGCTATAAACCACGCCAGATGCTTCAACGCGGGGAACCCCAACGCACTGGCTCCACAACGCTTCTCCCTTATTAGTATTTCTTCCCGAATACCCTCTGCTTTTATTTGTAATATTTGTAATATTAAATCAAGTCGAATTACTGACAATAAGCTGCACGGGAGTTATCAATGAGTGGGAAAAGCATCATTTGTAGAAGCGAATGCCGTTCATATTGGGTTCTGATGAAGACTGAGCAAGCCTGGCTGAAGCGGTGAGACAGATCTCTGACGAACTCGTTCAGCAGACGCTTCTACTAAATCAAACGGCTTTGCCCTGTGCGACTCTCAAAAATCAACAACCTTTGAGTTATTCTTCACAATGGGAAAAGTGCATGTCTAAAAAATCTCGCTATTTCCGTTTAGCAGCTAAAAAATCACGCCCAAAGGACTTCTATCATCAAGCAGGGGATCTACCGGGAGCCTTGATCGTTGATGCAGATGCGCCAGTACCAAAGATTGAATTGATTGATTATGATGCAACTCATGCTATGTGTAAGGAAGTCACAACACCAGAAGAGTCTGCTACTTATATACATAACTCGAACTCGGTGTCATGGGTAGACGTGCAAGGTTTAGGTAGTGAAGATATTTTGCGACGTTTGGGAAAAGAGTTCGATTTGCATCCTCTGGTTCTAGAAGATTTGGTCAATGTGACAGAACGTCCCAAGATAGAGGATTATGAAGACCATTTAGTTATTATTGCTCGTATGGTCGTCCCAAAAGATAAAACATATGGATTTCATAGCGAACAAGTGAGTTTGGTTTTGGGAAAAGATTACTTGCTGACTGTACAAGAGGAACCGGAATATGATTGCTTGGGAGGAGTGAGATCGCGCATTCTTAAAGGTAAAGGTCTTATTCGCAAACATAAAGCCGATTATTTAGCATATTCTCTTTTGGATGCGATTATTGACGGTTTTTTCCCGGTTTTAGAACAGTATGGCGAGCGTATTGAACAATTAGAAGATGAAGTACTCATCAACCCTTCCCGACAAACTCTACTACAAGTTTATCAAATTCGGCGAGAATTGCTGCAACTGCGTCGTGCTATCTGGCCCCAGCGGGATATGATTAATGCTTTAATTCGAGATTGCAGCGATCTCATTTCTGAGGAGGTTCGGATTTATCTGCGAGATTGTTACGATCATGCCGTGCAGGTGATGGATATGGTGGAAACTTTCCGAGAACTGGCAACGGGCTTGATGGATGTGTATCTTTCGGCAGTCGGGAACAGAATGAATGAAATTATGAAGTTTTTGACTGTAGTTTCATCAATTTTTATTCCATTAACTTTTATTGCTGGAGTCTATGGGATGAATTTTGAGCATATGCCAGAACTGAAATGGCATTGGGGGTATTTTGTTTGTTTGGCAGTGATGGCAGCGATCGCATCTGGGTTGGTATTCTTTTTCTGGCGACGGGGTTGGCTCGAGAATGCTTCCAATATTGCACATGATTAAATATTTAAGATGTCAGTCTTTACTCCGTTAGCAACATCAAGTAAATTACTGTATCCTGGCTTGAAGAATCTGACTAAAACAACTAATGTATGCTGATAGCTGATGGCTGAATACTTACCCTAAGACTAGTACAGGAGGTTTTTACCCTAAAATTATGAGAAACGGTAACAATAATTTAATTATTTTGACGCTTTATATCATTGGCGTTACTTACACCATTAATCGAATGGTAGAGTCCGTTGACGACCAAGTGAAGTTTGAATTAGATAAAGCCTCCATTGCAGAACAACTTAAAAAACAAAATCTTGAAGATCAGATAGCGATTAATTTTACACTCAAAACAATGTACTCAATTGAAGATCCAAAAGAGTTGACACTGAGTGTGGAAAATAAATCCTCGAATCTGGCAGTATACGTTGATTGGGATAACAGCGCTGTGGAGGAGTTTGACGGTGCCTCAAAAAGAATCATTCGGAAATCACCAGATTTGACTCGTGACTTAGCGGTACCCCAAACCCCCAGTCTGATTGTTCCTGGAAAAACACTTAAAGAAGTCATAGCATCTGAAAGTGTTTTTCAACGTGATAAAGAGACGGGAGTATATGTAGCAAAAAACCCAATTGCCAATATTATAAAACTAAAAACAGGCATCAAGATACAAAAGAAACAGTTCGACGAGTTTATCACTAGAAAACGTGAGTTTAAGTTTTCGGTAGATTTAGTTCTGCGGCTAGCTGAGACAAATGTAGGTATAGCACCAGCAAACACTACATCTCCAATATGCATTATTAAGTGCCCCTTCACTGTGAGAAAACTACCTTGGACGTATGCTCTGCCCTGGAATAAAAAGAGATAGAGGGATCGTTAAGTAAAAAGTAAAAAGATAAATCGTTTTTGAGCCAACACTACGCATTATAAATGCTTGGATTCTAGCGCTTGAGTTGGGAGTGTGTCTCTCCGAAAATTTATTATGCGTTTGTCAAAGCCTTTGGTAGAGGCAAACGCCCCTACGTCCGAAACTGGAGAGTAGAAGTTGGGAGCGATCGCGCATCTATGAATAAGCTATCAAAAGTGCTAAAGTTTATTGCAATAATATTGTAATTTACTATAAAAATATCTTAGTTTTTGCTGTAGTTCTCTTCTGATAAGGGTTTTAAGCGTCTCTGTCACTGTCACGATCCACAATAAGTTTGTTGCAATATTATTGTGAATTTTGCTGTAGTTCTCTTCTGATAAGGGTTTTAGCCGTCTCTATCGCTTAGCAGCCATCGCATTTTTGTAAATAATTTACAAAAATGCATACAATAATGATAAAATATAATTGTGAGCGAACGTCGGCTTCATGCCGTGTGTCTGGGTAGCTTGTCTGCTTAGACCTAGCTCACATACCACTTTAATTTATCTAGGAATAACGGATTTGAATCGGTATACCACTCTCCATAACCTTTGTGTCGCCGATCATCTAAATCCATAATCATTCTATATTTCTTGGAAAGAGGTGTAAAATACTTGTCTTCCTGTCGCTCATATAACCGTTGTAAAGCCCATAAGTAGTAGTCAATAACTTGCAAGCCAGCAAATTCAGATGGGTAAGCAGGTTTAACAATTGTCTGACTGTCTGAGCAAATTTTCCATTTAGTCTCAAAATTGTTTTTTGCCTGATTAATAGCTTGTTGCAGCGCTTCTTCCCGTGCTGTTTTACCGCGTCTGGCAAAAACAATGTGATTAGAAGTAGCTTTGTGTAATCGATCTTTAAATAATCGCTTTACTAGGTCATCATATATATCATCTGGATTTATTTTTTTATTCAAAGCTTCGTAAGTTTTTTTAGTTGCTGCGACTAAGTCTTTTTTGCATCGAATAGCCACAAATATTTTTACTTCAAAAGTTTGCATGAGTTTGAAGACTTCCAGCCTGACATCATGGTGATCGTCTTTAGCATGGAAAGTAATCGCAGTTTTCTTGGCAGACGGTTGCATTGATGGGATATCTTTAAAGCATGGATCGCTGCAAAGCTGTTTTCTGAGTTCTTCAAGTTCGCAGATTACTTTATCTGGTTGGTAAACTTGAGCCACACCTACCATAAAAAACTTCGATATGCCTGGTTGTGCTACGATAATTTTCCCTTTTTTATCAAAAAAAGTTAAATCACCTGCTTCGTCAACGAAATAATGATGAATATTATCTTCTGAGTTCATTCTGAGGAGTTATGAAAATGATTTTATCGATTTTACCAGCATAATTAAGAGTGCATCTTTTTTTTATACTCGCTCCTTGCAAGGCAATTGACAATCTAGTTGAAAAAGTCGTAAGCCACTGCAAAGAGCTGAACGCCTCTGTGCTTGAACTCTCTTTGAAGAGCGGAAGCAAAAAAAGTCAAGGAAATGTTGTTTTTTTATTTTAGGGAAGGGGTAACTCGGTTTGATATGTCCAGCACAGAGGCGATTCTGGGTGTCCCCTCGTGACTCTTTGTTACGTTTCTATAAGGTTTTCAGGAAACGCATAATTAATTTCCACTTTCTACTGAATTTGCGAATCTGGTGTTGAAAGTCTCATCACCTCATCGTTCTGTTGTTAATCTTTGTGCAAACCAATACTGATACAATTTCACGCTCAGACATGATACAAATGATGATTTCTAATTCTTTCCTCAAGAGATCCTCTGCTCAAGAGCTCCCCTGCTACCTATTTGTATCAACTTTAAAGTGAAATAGTGTGAGGAGATATCAAACTCTATTTTTCGCCGATGGCAGGATGCCAAGTTTGTTTAGCCCTGCATCAAGTTTCTGTAATAGTTTCAAATCTTCTTCAGGTAAGGGAGAACCGTTGCTGTTGAAAACGTCTGGCTTGGGAGAAGGCTGTTCTAAAAAGGAAAATGCTTGACAAAACTGATATGGTTGTGCATTAATGGGCGAATCAAAATGGCAGGGAACGATTCGGTGGAAATCCCAACTGGCAACCTTTTTAGCCCAGTCGATAGTTTCTCTTGGTGCGCGATTGAGAATGAGAGTCTGTAAAATCGGAGCTACAAGCAGACGGTTGTCACCCTGCAGTGCATCAAAAGACTGCTTCCAGTCTGTGCTCCATTGAAAGGGAAATAATCCAAAATAGGCTTTCCGTGAGCGATCTGGTGCTTTCAAGGCGTTGCGCAACACGTACCCCCATCCGCGTACCCCTAGCACGCTGGGTTGGAAGTACAAAGTCAACAGCGAGATTCTCTGCCATCCCTTACAGCGATTTGCCTTGGTGTCTGCAACGATATCATATGCATTATCCTTGGCATGGAACAGCAAAGGGTATGGATCTAATTGAACGATCGCAGGTGGTTCTTCTGGTATGGAAACGATTGAATCTGTCACCAATAAAGTGTGCGATCGCTTGTGGAAAAATGCCACTTCCGCAAACCGTCCCGGCCCAAGTTCAATCGGACCAAGAATCGCATAGTCAAATTCGTTAGCAAAGGGAGTTTTGTTGCTATCTTCTGAAAGTAGCTGAGTGCGAAGGGCAGGTATACCAAGCCAACTCAGTGGGAGATTAATCGGGAAACTCCACTGCTGCGGAGCTACAAACACCTGTGCGTTAGGAAAACATCTGGCGAAAGGACCAACAAAGACCTTATGTTCTAGCCCCGAAATAGTTGGTAAAATAATATACTTAACTTCACCATGTTCTTCTACCAACTCATTCAGAAGCCGGATACATTCTCTTGTCGGTGCAACAGGCGTGTAAATCAGCAAACCCCCTTCTTCCAGCTTAACGACTGTCATGCGAATGGGTACGACAACGTAGAAAATACCCTGCAACTGGTCAAAAGTCCAGATCGTGTCTTTAACCACTTCTGTACGAATTGTTCGCCGCTTGTCAAAGGGGTAGAGTGGCAAAGTGAACCAGAAGGACCATGAAAAGTCCCTTGGATGAATGTGTTCTGCATTGCCTGTGTGTTTACTATGAGCCACTGCACGACACCCTTACCGTTAAATTGTTTTCTCTGATTTCCCTTGAGTTGGAGTTTAGCAAATTATTGACTGTGCTATCAATTGCCAGCTTGATATAAATAGGGCGTATAGCAATCGAACTTAAGCAAAAAGCTACTATGAAGAAGATGTTGCCTAACTGCAAGCTCTTTCTGACCAACTGTGAACGAATTTAACTTACAAGTCGAAAACAATACCGATCGCCTAGATCGCTACCTTTCCCAAAATTTACCAGATTTATCCCGTTCCCGCATTCAGCAATTAATTGAACAGGCGGCAGTCCAACTGAACGGCGAAGTTTGCACATCTAAGAAGACAACTGTCAAAGCAGGCGATCGCATTAGCTTAGAAATTCCAGCAGCTGAACCTCTAGAACTCCAACCACAAGACATCCCTCTAGACATTCTCTACGAAGACGAGTCCCTGATGATTCTCAACAAACCTGCTGGGTTAGTCGTTCATCCAGCACCAGGTCATTCAGACGGAACACTGGTCAATGCTATCTTAGCCCATTGTCCCAATTTACCGGGGATTGGGGGAGTCCAACGTCCGGGAATTGTTCATCGTCTTGATAAGGATACCACTGGGGCGATCGTCATTGCCAAAACAGAACTCGCTCATCAACACTTACAAGCTCAACTTCAAGCCAAAACTGCCAGACGAGAATACCTTGGTATCGTCCACGGTGCACCTAAAACAGAAAGCGGTACGATTAACTTACCCATCGGTCGCCATCCAGTAGACAGGAAGAAAATGGCAGTTGTCCCTGTAGAACAAGGTGGACGATCTGCTGTTACTCATTGGCAACTCAAAGAACGTTTGGGCAACTATACATTAATGCACTTCCAACTCGAAACTGGACGTACCCATCAAATTCGCGTCCATAGCGCCCAAATTAATCATCCCATCGTTGGTGACCTCGTTTACAGTTCCGGTCGTTCAGTTGGGGTAAATTTACCCGGTCAAGCACTTCACGCTTGGCGACTCAGATTGCAACATCCCGTGTTGGGGGAGTGGATTGAGGTGACTGCGCCTCCTTCCCAAATATTTACAAAGCTGCTTGAGATTCTTCGGCGAAGAGTTGCCATCTCTCCCCAGAGCTAAGAATAAAAACTTTTTTATTTCCTTTGTCTTCACTAAACTTTACAAAACATTACAAACATCTCATGAATTGAAGCGGCAATAGAATAAGGTCAAGATCGTGCTAAGAACTCCTTGTACAACAACATTCGGCTGTCTAGTGCCTTCATATTGAGACTAGCCGAAGATGATAGTAAAAATGTTATATAAAATACAGAAAAAAGTTTATTTACTAAGGCTTTTTCATGCCAAGTTGTATTCCAGAAGGTGATTCCGGACTGTTTTCGGTTGAATACGACTCACCATACATAGTCTATCAAACTCTTTCATAGCAATGCTTTTATTCAGTATCGATAGTTGCATTAAATGACATACCTGGAAGCAACTACCCGCATACTAGTCAGTCTTTAATAACATGATTTTCCATACTCCGTGTAATATTTATTAC
>JAQYWO010000065.1 GCA_029379215.1 Rhizonema sp. PD37 | reverse complement strand
TTTCATAGCTGATATAGAAGTGCTAAATGCTTACTTAAAGTCAAACAATTAAGCAGAATAAAGAGTCATGACAGCGCATATTTTACTAGTTGAAGATGAAGTTAAGCTAGCCCGATTTGTCGAATTAGAACTGAGTTATGAAGGCTATAAAGTTAGTGTAGCAAACGATGGTTTAACCGGACTCACAACCGCACGCGAGTCCAATCCGGACTTATTAATTTTAGATTGGATGCTACCTGGGTTGTCAGGGTTGGAAATTTGCCGTCGCTTGCGAAGTACCGGTGATCGCGTACCAATTATATTATTAACAGCAAAGGATGAAGTCAGCGATCGCGTCGCAGGATTAGACGCGGGTGCTAATGATTATGTCGTCAAACCCTTCAGCGTTGAGGAATTATTAGCAAGGGTTCGGGTACACTTACGCACAACTCAGGAAGTTGACGCGGATTTGTTGCGATTTGAAGATTTGAGTCTTAATCGACGCACGCGGGAAGTGTATCGGGGAACGCGCTTAATTGAGTTAACAGCCAAAGAGTTTGATTTACTGGAATATTTGCTCGCCCATCCGCGACAGGTTTTGACACGCGATCGCATTCTAGAAGAAGTATGGGGTTACGACTTCATGGGCGATTCTAACATTATTGAAGTTTACATTCGCTACTTACGCCTGAAACTCGAAGCCAACAATGAAAAGCGCCTGCTTCAAACAGTACGTAGTGTTGGCTACGTACTGCGGGAATAACCTTTTGTTCAGCCATGCTGCGATACTGAAGGAATACTACTTATACAGGTGCACACAATCTTAAATCGTATGACTTACCTTGAAACAGCAGCACAATTTTACAGCGAAGTTGCCCAAACACCACAAGTAGGACTTTGTTGTGTACAAAGCACACCCTTACAACTGCCAGGATTAGAAATTTCCTTAGAAATGCAGCAAATGAACTACGGTTGCGGTACTACAGTTCATCCAACCGAACTTGTTAACGAACCCACCGTGCTGTATGTTGGTATCGGTGGTGGCTTGGAAGCTTTACAGTTCTCTTATTTTTCTCGCCGCCCCAGTGCTATCATTGCCGTCGATCCAGTAAGCGAGATGCGGGAGGCAGCTGCACGTAACTTGGAAATCGCTGCCAAAGAAAACCCTTGGTTTGACATTAGTTTTGTAGAAATTCGAGAAGGTGACGCTTTTAATTTACCGATCGCTGATGCTTCTGTTGATGTCGTCGCCCAAAATTGTCTCTTCAACATCTTTGAACCCGAAGATTTAACCCGCGCTTTACAAGAAGCATATCGAGTTTTGAAACCTAAGGGACGCTTGCAGATGAGCGATCCCATTGCAACTCGAAAAGTTCCCCAACATTTACAACAAGATGAGCGATTGCGGGCGATGTGCTTATCAGGTGCGCTCACATATGAAGACTACGTTGAACTTATTATAAATGCCGGCTTTGGTCAAGTAGAAATTCGCGCTCGTCGCCCCTACCGTCTGCTAGACTCCCACACTTACAATCTTGAAGAGCATCTACTTCTCGAAAGTCTGGATTCCGTAGCTTTTAAAGTTCCTATTCCCGACGATGGTGCTTGTGTTTTTACCGGAAAAACAGCAATTTACGCTGGAGCCGAATCATTCTTTGACGATAACGCGGGGCATATTCTTCAACAAGGAATTCCCGCCGCAGTTTGCGATAAAACCGCTGCTAACCTTGCCGCCTTCATGCCAGAAAAAATTATCATTACCGATTCTACATGGCACTATGACGGTGGCGGTTGTTGTTAACATTGTAGAGACGCGCTTTGGAAGCGTCTTTACTTTAGGAAACAAGCATGATTCAGACAGCGATCGCACCTTTTCGGCAAAAGCTAAATTCACCTTTAACCAAAAAGGGAATCAACGTTTTGCAAGTTAACTTGGGTAAGCGTTGCAATCTTTCCTGTTCTCATTGCCATGTAGAAGCCTCGCCAAAACGTACAGAGGAACTTTCCCCTGAAATTTGCCAACAGTTGATTAAGTTAATTTACAAATTTCCGCAAATTCAGATTGTTGATTTGACTGGCGGCGCACCAGAAATGAATTATGGATTTAAGCCATTGGTAGAAGCAGCAATTGCAACTGGTAAACAAGTCATTGTCAGATCTAATTTAACTATTTATTTTGTCGATGGGTTTGGTGATTTGCCAGATTATTTTGCCAAAAACAAAGTCCGGATTGTTGCTTCTTTGCCTTGTTACCTGGCAGACAATGTTGATAAAATGCGCGGCACTGGTGTCTTTGATAGTTCAATTAAAGCGCTGCAATGGCTGAATCATCTTGGTTATGGAAAAGAAGCAGATTTAATTATAGATTTGGTATATAATCCACAGTTACCCACAAGTGAAAAATTTTCCCTGACACCACAGCAAAGCCAACTAGAACAAGATTACAAAACATTCTTGCTACAACATTTCGGTATTGTGTTTAATAATCTCTTCACGATCACCAACATACCAGTTGGTAGAACTAAAATGCAATTAGAACGGAGAAAATTGTATACTCCGTATCTACAGTTTTTAGAGTCGCATTTCAATCCTGGTACTGTTGAACAATTAATGTGTCGTGATGAACTTTCAATTGATTATCTAGGGCTAGTGTATGATTGCGACTTCAACCAGATGATGAATTTGCCAGCGAAAACTCGTAACGGGGAAAACCTAACAGTCGCCAAGTTGTTACAAGCACGTTTAGACTTGATAGACGAGATACAAACTGCTGCTTATTGCTACGGTTGTACTGCAGGTTGTGGTTCTAGTTGTGGTGGAGCTTTGGTTTAAAGGGGAGATTGGGAGAGTAACACTAAGCACTTATATGCCTTTAAAGTTATCCTGTTACAAAAACTGTTACGAGACCATATTCATCATGGGATGGATTTATGATGAAACTAAATTAACTCTCCTCACACTACACTGATAACCGTGGACTCAACTGAGTTTCCACGGTTTTTTTTATCGTCAGTAAAATTTAGATTACTTCTCAGTTGAGTGCTATACACGGTGTAAAGACGCTTCCAAAGCGCGCCTCAACAGTAAATTCAGGAAATCGGAGTGTAGGAGTTGTATAACGGGGAAGTACGAAAAGTATTCGCACCAGCACAAACACCAAATTAGATGATGTCCTTAAAATCACCCATAATAAAGAACACCTCCCCGCAAGCGGGAAGGTGAGACAAAGCACACTCCAAAGCGGGGAGGGGTTCAGACGGAATATAGGTTAATTTACCGGACATGATATCAGACAACGTTTCCAATAGCTTGTTGTTGAAAACCCAAACGCGATCGCTCGTTGATAAATACCTGTAGCATTCCTTGAGTGTAAGGCAGCAACAATGCCAGTTGTGTCACATTTACACGTCCTTCTAATTCCTCTGCCAATAATTGACACCATTTTTCTGTCATTTCCCATTGGATTCCCACACCTTCGACAACCATCTCACATAAAGGAAGTAGTTCTTGCTCTACTGGTGTTATACTTCCCTCTAACAAACACAACCACACGTAGGCTTGGAACATACTTAAATCCCGAATGCAAGAGCTTGCTACAGCGTCTTCTGTCAATACCCCTCTACGTGTACGATAATTTGGAAAAAATTGAATAAGTCGTTTGTAAGCTGTTTGGGCAATATCCGTAGTAGCTGCGAAGATTTGCTCTACCAGCATTAAAGTTGGAGAATCCACATCGTGCTTGCCAGCAGCAACACAAACTCTTTGCCAAGGTATAGCGACTTGCTCTTCAACAAATTTTAAGTAGGGAGTAAATAATACCTCCTCAGCAATTGTCAGTTTTTTAAGAATAAGTTTGTTGCAAAAGTGCAACTGTGTCGTCATAAAGCCAAGAGCACGCCAGTCTTTGGATAATAAGTGTTGCTCTTGAAATACCATTAATATAGGTTCTAGCGCATACGCTAACTCCTCAATCGCTGGGATACCCCAAATAGAAAGAGAATTCGCCTCTGGTTTTACTGTGAGTGAAGCAAAATTTAAAGACTGCTGCTGATAGATTTCCAGTAATTTTCGATAAACTCGAAAGGCAAATTGAGTGATTCGCTTAGCCTCTTTCAAATCTAAAATATTTGGAATGTAAGCGTATAAAGTTTTTGTTTGTATCCACGCCATTTGGCAGTTTATATCTAGTACATGATCTTTCAATTTAGTAGCAGTTAAAGCTCTACCCTCTGGTGAAGCTGCTTGTTGCAAAGAATTATAAAAAGACGCATTCTCTAAAGAGACAGAAGATAAATCAAGTGTATAACGCAATCTCCAAAGGTTGAGCAAGCGTTGAACTGATGAAGTTTTAACGACTTGAGAAGTTTTTAACATAGATCCTTCTTTTTTCTCAAGAAATAATATATTTGCTTCATAAACCTTTATAAGGTTATTTATTTTGAATTCTTTGACATACTACATCTGAAATAATAAACATCGTCAATATGTTGATTAAGAAGAGGTTATCTTTCTTTCCAAATTTTCGACTCTTTACTTCAAATGTATATAAATTTAGTTTACCAGATAAACGTGTAAGAATGAACACATACGCACTGCAATCTGTAGAGGATTCGTGACTAATCTTAAAAGAAGTGTAAGATTACCTGTTTTCTTTTTGAATTACAAAAGCCTCCGTGCCTTCGCGCAGCGTCTCGCAGAGAAGAAAGCCAAGTTTGAAGCTCAAGAAGATAGGTGATTTTACACTCCTGTTAGGGATAATTAAATTTAGGTATTCATTTCTGAAGAAAATGGGAGTCAACAATAAAGCCTATCAAGTTATTGCTCTTGTTAAGGATCTCGTCTAAGGAAAACCTACGCAGTGTTGAGGTTAACTTCTGTTTTTTAAATATGGAAAATAAAAAATATTTATACTTACTACATAAGTTTCGGAAATAAACCTACTATTTGGAATCACTAGTACACGGTAGCGGAAATAAACCTGACTTATCCCTACGGAAAGCTCTGACGCTCGTACCGACGCTACGAACGTCGTACCTCCCCTCTCTCCCGCAAGCTACAAAGCAGCGTTTAGAAAGAGTGAGAAGATAAGGGAGGGATCTATTAACTATTTAAGAAATCAGGGTTATTAAGCTGAAAATAGCAGAGGCAATATTCATCTAACGAAGGCGTATCTCAATCACTCAGAAAAATACAATTTCTATGGAGTTACTGTTGCTATGCAATTAAATAAAAAAGATACAGAAAAACAGGCATGGGAAGCATTAGAAAAGTCAATTCTCTACTACAAAAAGAATCCAGTTGGGACGTTAGCTGCCTATGATGTTTCGGTAGAAGCACTCAACTACGATCAGTGCTTTGTTAGAGATTTTGTCTCTTCGGCTCTTCTTTTCCTGATTAAAGATAAAACGGATATTGTCCGCAATTTCCTAGCAGTCACCTTAAAGTTACAACCGAAAGAACGTCAATTGGATACTTGTAAACCTGGGAGAGGTTTGATACCAGCTAGTTTTAAAGTGGTATTAGATCAAGGGCAGGAATATTTAGAAGCAGATTTTGGTGAACACGCGATCGCCAGAGTGACACCTGTGGACTCCTGTTTGTGGTGGATGCTTTTGTTGCGTGCTTATGTCGTTGCCAAAAAAGATTTTTCTTTAGCCTATCAACCTGAATTCCAAGAAGGTATCAGGCTAATTATGGAACTTTGTCTGGCGACTCGGTTTGATATGTATCCTACGCTGTTGGTTCCAGATGGTGCTTGTATGATTGATCGTCGTCTGGGTATTTCTGGGTATCCTTTAGAAATTCAAGTTCTATTTTATGCCGCATTACGTGCCGCACGAGAACTGCTCATTTGTAGAGGCAATGAAGATATTGTGGAAGCAATTGATCATCGCTTGCCTCTTTTATCTACTCATATCCGCCAGCATTATTGGATAGATATTCAGCGCTTAAATACTATTTATCGCTTTAAAGGAGAAGAGTATGGCAAGGATGCTGTCAACATCTTCAATATATATGCAAATTCTCTTCCCTACGATGAATTAGACAAATGGCTGCCAATTAAAGGTGGTTATTTAGGTGGTAATCTTGGACCATCGCAGTTAGATAGTCGCTTCTTTTCATTAGGAAATTTAATGGCTGTTATTTCCGATCTCGCTTCTGTGGAACAGTCGCAAGCGATTATGACTCTCATTGAGGAACGATGGGAAGACTTGGTAGGAGATATGCCAATGAAGATAAGTTTTCCGGCTTTGGAAAACGAAGAGTACAGAATTGTCACTGGATGTGACCCTAAAAATATACCCTGGTCATATCATAATGGTGGAAGCTGGCCCGTCTTAATGTGGATGTTAGTAGCAGCATCTGTGAAAACTAAGAAAATAGATCTTGGCAAAAAAGCGATTGAAATTGCACAAGCGCGTTTATGTGAGGATAAATGGCCGGAGTATTACGATGGTAAGAAAGGGCGACTAATAGGAAAGCAAGCAAGGACATATCAAACTTGGACAATTGCTGGTTTCTTATTGGCAAAAGAACTGTTGCAAAACCCTTCACACTTACCGCTTATTTCTTTTTAAGAAATTTAAAAAGCAAAAAGTAAAAAGAGAATCTCTATAATTAAAATTAGGGGATTTGAAGTGGACACCTTTTTTCTTTTTCTTTCTTTTGCCTTTTAACTTTTAACTTTTACCTTGTTCCGTCATGTTTGGTTAACCTCATTTCTAAGAAAAACGAGTTCCAAGGGCAACTTCTACGAAGTCGGGGATCTAAGATAGTGATAACATTCGCACTCAATGTGGGAATATCAACCTACACAAAAATCTATGGTTCCATCAAATCCCCGTCAACTCGCGTTTATTGCCCTACGAGATGTTCATAAGGGGGCTTATGTTGATGTAGCCTTGGATCGGGTGTTGCAAAAAGTTGATAAACTCGCTCGCGAATCTTCTCCAGAGACACTATCCATGGGAAATACTTTTGATGATCGCGATCGCCGCTTGGTGACAGAATTAGTTTATGGCAGTGTCAGAAGGCAACGCACCCTCGATATTCTGATTGATCAACTGGGCAAAAAGAAATCGCACCAACAACCAAAAGATCTCCGCACTATCATACATTTAGGCTTATATCAACTACGTTATCAAGAACGAATTCCTGCCAGCGCTGCTGTCAATACTACCGTCCAACTTGCTAAAGACAACGGCTTTTCCGGACTCACAGGATTTGTGAATGGTTTATTGCGGCAATATATCAGAATTGCACAGGATAAGCAAGGCAAAGACGACAAGGAAGAATTTGTATTCCCCTTAAAATTCCCAGACAACCCAGTGGAACGCTTGGGTATTTTGCATAGCTTTCCAGACTGGATTATTCAAGTGTGGGTAGAACAACTCGGTTTTGCAGAAACAGAACAACTTTGTCAGTGGATGAACAAAACGCCGACGATTGACATCCGGGTAAATACAATTCGCACTTCCTTGGCGTTCGTTGAAGTAGCGTTGCAATCTGCTGGTGTTTTAGTTAAGCGAATTCCTCATCTCTCACACGCTTTACGCTTGAGTGATAACGTAGGTTCAATTCAAAAATTACCCGGTTTCCATGAAGGTTGGTGGACTATACAAGATAGTAGTGCCCAACTGGTAAGTCATTTGCTTGATCCCCAAAAAGGTGAAATGATTATTGATGCCTGTGCTGCACCTGGAGGTAAAACAACCCACATTGCGGAATTAATGGGGGATGAAGGCAAAATCTGGGCTTGCGATCGCACTGCATCTCGGTTAAAAAAACTTCAAGAAAATATTCAACGGCTGAAATTAAAATCCATTCAAATTTGTACTGGTGATAGCCGCAACTTACCCCAGTTTAAAAACTTAGCTGACCGTGTATTATTAGATGCACCGTGTTCTGGTTTAGGAACTCTACATCGCCATGCTGATGCTCGTTGGCGACAGTCAAGAGAAACTGTACAAGAACTGTCGGTTCTTCAAAAAGAATTACTGGCATATATTTCTTCTTTTGTCAAGCCAGGTGGTGTTTTAGTTTATGCCACTTGTACATTGCATCCAGCAGAAAACGAAGGTGTCATCGAGTCATTTTTAGCGGAAAATCTGGATTGGGAAATTGAGCCTCCGCGCTTTGATTCATGGCTAAGTGCGTACTCCACTTCACAAGGTTGGATTAAAGTTTGGCCTCATCGATTGGACATGGATGGCTTTTTCATGGTGCGCTTAAGGAAAAGCAATCATTGAGCCAACACCGCGCATTATAAATGCGCGGATTGAGGCTGAAAGTTGGCGTTGACTTGTTGCCCGGAATCCGTTCGCGCAGCGTTCCGCAAGAAAGAAACAGCTATCTGGTCAACGTTTTTCAGCTGATCTGACAACCGCTCTGGGGCAATCAACCCACTTTCAGGCGAGCTTACTCGTTCGCGGTTTAAAAACTCCTGCCATGCGTCAGATAGGATCGACTCCGACCCCGAATACAGACTAGCTGCACTCTGCAATGACAATTCATCGTTTTGATTAACGAATCTACTCAAATAGGCACTGAATAAGTCACGATGCATTGTGATTCCTGTGGCATCATGATGAACTCTTTGGGATAGTGTTTTCTTGGTACGACTCCCATCTAAATGAGTTTGAGATAGTGCTGTTTTTTGAGGAGAAAACTTATGAACAATTCCACCAGCCTTCTCAGCTTTGTGAAAAAGTTCTGATTGTATAAATCCTGGTGAATTGGCAGAAATAGCCTTACCGTAACGCTTCTGCCAAGATTTTACACTGACCTTTTCAGTTTTAATATGCTTACCATGCCGTAAGATTTCATTGATTATCTCGCGGTTTTTTGTTTTAGCATATGCAGCTTTTTTACGTTGTAATTCTTGTTTCTTTTTAACAGCCTTTTTGTAATTGCTGGACTTCTTCCACTGACGCTTATCTTTTTTGATTTTCCCTTTCTTACGAATTGTGCGATGACCTTTTTTTATTTCAAAATCAGGTTCGTAGTTACTAGGATTGTTTATTCGTTGGGATCTCTGTATCTTTCTTTGTAGTGCAGTAATTTCTTTTTCATAAGTGGGAACTTTTTCCGCAAATGGTAACAAGCCAGCTTTTTTGTTTCCCACAAAGGCAATATTAGAAATATTCAGATCAAGTCCGATCAAGCCATCATAAATGTAGTTCTTTTCTTTTTGATATGGTTGTCCTTCATTAATGAGTTGAGCATACCAACGACGTTTACCGTTTAACTCCCTCCACAATAAACGAACGTACTTAATAGGAGAATGTAGTCCATGCATGATGACATCGTTAGACTCATCAATGATGGGGCGTAACTTGAGGCTACCCCAAAATAATTGTTTATCTTTCCAGCGTAGCCCCTGTTTATTGGTTTTCCCTTCAACTGATCGGAAGCGACTATGTATTTTGAAACGAACTTTTTTAGCACGTCCAAACATGACTCGTTCCGATGCTTTGAATGCTCTAGTGGCAATTGTCTGTTGAGTATTTGAGTCAATTTTATCGGCAATCCACTTTGATGAATTTGCCGTAACAGTTGCGTATGCTTGGATCTCAAAATCAGAATACCTGTAAGCTTGACGTGCAGCAATGAAAGCATCACCTCGTTGTTTCAAGTTTGCTCTAGGTATCTTTTTAGCTATTTTAAATGCCTCAGAATTCCGTACCAACTGCATCCTGTACATTACCTCACCAAGACATGCATTATACAACTGCCGTGAGGCTTCAAACTTTGACAACAACTCAGATTCTTGAGTGCTATTCACTTTTAAAGGAATTTCCGTAATGAAAGATGGCGTTCGTTTCTTCGGCATTTAAAAATCACCTCCTTTCTTTGCTATACTGTATCCAGTATAAAATAATATTCTTAAACTAACAACAGTAAAAGGCAAAAAAAGAAGAAAAAATTAACCATTTTTGTATGATTTCTGAAAAAAAAAAGGATTATGGTTAACTTCTGAAACCTGGTAATTAATAGAAGAATCAGCAGTCAAAAACAAAGTAAGCCGTAGTGAATATGTTGAGCAGTTGAGCAGAAAATATCACGGCGGTTAAAACCGCTCGCGCCGCTTTTCCGCCCCGATATAAATAACATACGAGTCTCAATTCATTTAATTTCTTGAGACTCGTATTTCGGGGCTACCACGCTCCCGTACTATTTAGGTGTAAGATTTTCAATGGAGCTGATTAGCTATTAACTCAAGTTGCTAGTTAGACACTTACTCTGGCTGGGGAAGAGGAAAGACAATTCTTTTTCCATTACCCATCAACAACTATAACTGTATGACTAGCATGTTGCGTTATTAGTATTCCTCCAATGAAGAAAGATAAATCTACCAGAGGATACTAAAATGGTGAGCCATTCTCATAGTGTGAAAGATTTAATCAAAATTTTGATTGGGGCCGCTTGGCTCGATGGTGAAATTCAACCAGAAGAACGGGAATATCTTCGCAAAGTAGCTCAAGAAAAAGGTGTAGCAGAAGATCCAGAAATCCAACATCTGCTAGATGAACTAACAACCGTGCAACCACAGCAGTGCCATGACTCTGTGAAGCGATATCTCGGCGAGCACCCTAGTACTGAAGATACCCAAACTCTCATTGAAGCGATCGGTGGCTTGATCTACAGTGATGGTGATGTGGCGAGCGAAGAAGCAAAGCTCATCAACGAACTACAACAATTATCTCATGAGAATGATTCAGTCCAACACAAGTTCAATCCTATTCTCAAGCGTATTCAAAAGCTTTACCATCGCTGGGTAAATATTCAGAACTGACCAAACGCCTGAGTCCTGAGTAAAGATTTTTCTTTCTACAATTTAAGTTGATTATAAAACAAAATTCAAAAGTTTTTGAACTCAAGACTCAGAACTCAGGACTCCGCACTGATTAGGGCTTCGGATCTCCAAGACCCGGAGTTTCTTCCTTCTCAACTTTTGGTACAAAGCTAGGACGTGCATTACCCTCAGCACCGGGGGGACGCTTAGAGTTGTACCAAGCGATTGAACCAATCGTAATTGCAGCTATAAAACCAGCGACATAGACTAAAGTCGCTGATACAGGGAAATGCGGTGCATTCTGTGCTGATTTCGCTGCGGCTTGTGCTGCTGCTTCCATCAATAAAGTCATCTAAAAACCTCCGGTACATGTGGAAACCGTGTGTTTATTTTTAAACCACGGAGGACACGCGAAGCTCTCTTGACGGAAGCTTCCGTCCCCAAGACTTCGCATGAACGCTCGTTTTAACGAGCTATAGAATATCTTATACAAACATTACCGCTTTGGGGTTACTCAATTTGTTGAGCCAATACCATGCATTAGAAATGCGTGGATTCAGGCACTTAACAGTCTGGGAGTAATGTCATAACAATTGTAACGCGAGGTAAACCTATCGGAATCTTCTATCCGGCAGACTTCGCAAAAAAGCAGATTTTCTGACGGGAACTTTAGTCCCGCAAGGACTTGCCCTTATGTCTTTAGCATACTGTTTATACAAAAGAGTGTAATATCCACATCCCCCTTCAGGAGGATAAATGGAGGAGAGTAGATTTAAAGTCGTCTCTGCTCCCAAGTGTCTACGTCCCCGAATTTGTCCCAGAAGAGGATGGTTTGAGCCTCTCTCGCCAAGAAGACTGTTGTGGCGGAGAACTAGAGGAGGGAGAATGACTTGTTGATTCAGACTGCCGATGCGACGTAGAAGCACGTGGAGAATCTGATTCTTCTCGTCTCGAACGTCGCTGTGAACGAGAAGACTCACCATTCGACTCTGTGGAACTCGATTCTTCACTACGTTCCCGTCGAGAACGCCTTCGGGATGTAGAGCTTTCCTCATTTTGTTGTTCAGAGTAGCGCCGCCGCCTAGATCTTGAGGTTTCTTGTTGTTGTTGCTCTTGATCTGAGGAATCGCTTCTTCTGCGCCTTCTCTGGGAGACTTCGCCATCATCCGATTTGCTAGAATCATCCGATTTTTCAGTCGAAGAAATAGATCGATACGTAATCCGTTTGGGTTTGACAGATTCTGCTTTGATTGTCCCTTTTCGACCTTCTAGCTTAGGTATTGAGGGAAACTTTTCTACAGGCATCCCTTTGACTGCTGTTTCCATAAATTGATGCCAGGTAGAGGCAGCGCTGCCACTGCTACCATCAGTAGGGTTGTTGTTGTCGTTACCTAACCAAACACCTGTCACCAGCTGAGGAACGTAACCGATAAACCATAGATCGCGGGCTTCATCAGATGTGCCAGTTTTCCCAGCTACCTGTCTATTATCCAATTGCGCCGCTGCACCAGTTCCCTCTTGTACCACGTTGCGTAGCATCCAGGTCATAATAGCAGCACTTTCCGCATCAAGTGCTCGCGTTTGCTTAAAGTGAGCAGACCAAATCACTTTACCCCAACGGTTGAGGATACGTTTGATGCCGTGAGGCTCGACGTGCAATCCATTAGTCGCAAAACTACCGTAAGCACTGGTTAATTCCAGCAGATTCACTTCATTTGAGCCGAGTGCTAAGGAATAGGTAGGCTTGAGTTCGGATTTAATTCCCATATCGTGCGCGAGTTTGATAGTGGGATTAAATCCAACACTAATTAGTACCTTGACCGCAATAATATTAATTGACTTGGTCAAAGCATCTCTAATGCTCATTGAACCGTGGAACTTTTCACTAAAGTTTTTTGGTTCGTACCCATCCACCACAAACGGTGCATCCTCATATTCTCTGTAAGGACTGATTCCACTCGCGATCGCAGTCGCATACACAAATCCTTTAAACGTTGAACCTGGCTGACGTTGTGCTTGGGTAACACGATTAAATTGGTTTTTCCCAAAGTTCTTACCCCCAACCATGGCTTCAATTTCACCATTCCGGGGATCTATAGTTACCATAGATCCTTGCTTAAAATTCTCCCAACGACCTTGATTTCGCAAAGTTTTAGCAACAGATTCTTCTGCTGTCTTTTGCCAAGTTGGGTTCAGAGTTGTTTCTACTGTTAAACCTCCTTCTGCCAGAACGTCTGGAGAAACATACTTTGGTAATTCTTTCTGAATGTACGACGTAAAGTAGGGATACTCAACTTCCAATTGCTTGGGCGAACTATGTTTAAGGGCGATTGGTTCCGCCATTGCTGCTTGTTGTTCGGCTGGTGTAATGAATCCTTCTTCTTGCATCCGTTGCAATACTATATTACGCCGTTGTTTGGCTGCTTCTGGATTCACCTCCGGTGAATAACGACTGGGGGCAGGAGCGAGTCCGGCGATTGTCGCGATTTCCCCCAGAGTGAGTTCATTTGCCGATTTACTAAAGTAGATGTGAGCCGCATCTCCCACGCCATAAGCTCCAGAACCCAAATACACTAGATTAAGATAGTGTTCTAAAATCTGGTCTTTGCTCAATTCCCGCTCCATTTTCTGTGCTAGGCGAACTTCCTTAAGCTTGCGCCAGACTGTTCGTTCTTGCGTTAGGAAGAGAATTCTTGCTAGCTGTTGGGTGATCGTGCTCCCACCCTCTACCACATCTTTGGATCGTAAGTTATTAAAAAATGCTCTAATAATCCCTTGAGCATCAACTCCATTATGTTTGTCAAATCTACTATCTTCTGAGGCAATGAAAGCTTTTCTTAATTTATCTGGTATTTGATTGAGTGTTAGGGGTTCTCCGGTTACTGGTCCAGTTTGTTGCAAAATAATTCCAGAAGCCGCTTTAATCGTTAATGTTTTTTCGCGGACAACAGTACTTAATTCAAGTTTATTTGGCAAACTTCGGTCGATTGACCATACAGTGTAACCTGCATAACTGATACCAATACCACCAGCCAAACCTAAAAGCCCTAACCAAAACCAATAATTCCGATAAAGTGGTTTACCGTTGCCAAGTCGGCTTAGCAACTGCTTTCCTTTCACTATGATGGTTTGTGGTTGGCTCTCGGTTGTGGATTCCTCCTGGTCATGATTATCAGGCGACAATCCCGATTTTCCCTTGTCAGAGCCACTCGACTTAAACGATCTTTTATTGAACCAGGAGGTAAACTTTACCACGTCAGTTCCTTGCTCCAAGCAGTAGTAACTTAGCCACAGTGAAAAAAATTTTTATTTAGCGCACTCCGTCTGCGCTAGTATATCAAAAATAAATTCGCAGGAAAACTATGTGTTGCTTTCTTTGAAGAAATGCAAATCAGTTTTGCTGTAAAAACAGCGATTTTCATCCTTGATTGAAAATCTGAGAAATAACAGGGCGAACCCAACGCTTAAAAGAAAGTAGATGAAAGCATTACACCAGACCAGTGCGATCGCCTTAGGTAGTAATATGGGCAATTCTTGGGCGACTTTAGAAGCAGCTATAGAAACATTAGCTCAAACACCTGGTATTTTGTTACAAGCACGTTCTCGTTGGTATAAAACTAAAGCCATTGGACCGACACAACCAGATTACTTGAATGGATGTGTATTACTGCAAGTTGATATGCTACCACAGGTACTGTTAGAAACTCTGTTACAAATTGAAAAGAAATTTGGGCGCGTTCGACTAGAACACTGGGGACCGCGATCGCTAGATTTAGATTTGTTATTATTTGATGACTTAATTGTCAACACGCCAAACCTCCAAGTTCCCCATCCGCGAATGCGAGAGCGGGCTTTTGTACTAGTACCACTTGCAGAAATTGCCCCAGATTGGGTAGAACCAGTTTGTGGGTATAAGATTAAAGAACTCGTTCAAAAGGTGGACTGTTCTGATGTAAACTTACTGATGAAAAATCAGTAAATTTACAGATAGGCACAAAAGTGATTATTTGTATATTTATAAACGTTAAATTTAAACTATGCCATTAGGTAGAGAATTACCACAACTACTAAGACAAAAGTTGCTTTATAAAGGGCGCAAGTTTAACTTTGAAGTCAATCGCTTGCGTTTGCCTAATAAAGCAGAGGGAGAGTGGGAATGTATTCGTCACCCTGGTGGCGCTTTGGTAGTCCCAGTAACGGCAGATAATCAACTTGTACTCGTACGTCAATATCGTTTTGCCGTTCAAGGAAGAGTGTTGGAGTTTCCAGCAGGCACATTAGAACCAAATGAAGAACCATTGGAAACGATTCAACGTGAGATTCAAGAAGAAACTGGCTATCGCGCTCACAAATGGCAAAAATTAGGAGAGTTTTTCCTCGCACCAGGCTATTCTGATGAAATTATCTATGCTTACATAGCTCAAGATTTGGAAAAGCTGGAGGTGCCACTCCAACAAGATGAGGATGAAGATATTGAAATAGTTCTGTTCACTCCCGAACAGTTGGAAAAAGCCATTAAGGAAGGTGAGCCAGTCGATGCCAAATCAATTTCTAGCTTTTTCCTGGCACGTCAATTCTTGAGTTGAGTGTGCAAAACTCACCACTCAAAGTCCTGAAGCCTTGTTTGCTGACGAAGAGGAATTTGGAGCAAAGTCTGAAAGCACGTTTCGGGGAAAAGCTCGCTCTAGAGAGTACTCTCTAGAGCAGACTTTTCGGGAAGTTTCCTCTTAGCGCTCTTAATAGCAACAAACTATTTTCGGTTTATTTCCGCCCACCTACTTACCCTTTATTCTTAATCTTTTCATACTTTTTCCTTAACCTAGTACTAGTAAATTATTGCAGTGCCGAGTAGACCAAATCGGACTACTCATTGAAAAGTACTTTGCTGAACCGCAGGAGTTAAAAGCCTACGGATTAATTTACTTGGTCGTGTTTCTTGTAATTTAAAGTTAATAAAAACATCATGATCAATAGATATAAATGGGCGATCGCCCTGACTTTGTTGTGTAGTGCATCTGCAAGTGTAGCGATTTCCAGCCAATCTACGAATGCTGCAAACAGAAATCGCTACCAGCACGTACTGATTCTCTCTATCGATGGGTTGCATGGCGCAGATATTGCTGATGCAACACTTCAGTCTGACTTACCTAACATTATAAGCTTAGAAAAAACAGGCGTCACCTATACTAACGCTTTTACCTCCTCACCCTCAGATTCCTTTCCAGGCACCTTATCCTACCTTACTGGTGCTAGTCCCAGGACAACAGGAGTTTACTATGATGACAGCTATGATCGCGAACTGACTTCCCCAGGTGGTAGTGCTAGCGCTCCTCGTGGTACTGAGGTTTTGCTGGATGAAAGTATCGACAAGGATTCAAGCTTACTCAGTGGTGGGGGAGATTATGGAATTGGGAGTATCGATCCGAAGAAATTACCCTTAGCCTGTACGAATACAGTTTGCACACCTGTCTATCCTCACAACTTTGTCAAGGTGAATACGATTTTTGATGTTGCTAAAGGAGCAGGGTTGTACACAGCTTTTTCAGATAAACATTCAGGGGCATATGATATTGCAAATGGTCCCAATGGTAATGCTGTTGACGACTATTATTCACCAGAGATTGCGGCTTTAGTAGCGATTGAAAACGGTGTATTAGTAGATAAATCAACTGCTCAAAATCCCAGCACTCTCACCTTTAGTGGTGTCACTAGCAATTACAAATTGACTGAAGCATACGATGACTTGAAAGTCAATGCGATTGTGAATGAAATCAATGGCAAGAATTCTTTAGGGACAAAAGATGCTCCAGTACCTGCCATTTTTGCGATGAATTTTCAGGCAGTCAGTGTAGCACAAAAAGCCCAAGTAGGGGGCATTGATTTTGCTAATGGTACTGAAACCCCTTCAGCAGAATTTATAGATGCTCTTTCTCATACTGATGCAAGCATCGGTACAATTGTAAATGCGCTAAAACAAAACAAATTACTCGACTCTACTTTGGTTATTGTGACAGCCAAGCACGGTCAGAATCCACGTCTCGGCTCATCTACCTTGGTAAATGATTCAATTATACCCAATACCTTAAAAGCAGTGGCGGGTGTGGAAGTTGCTCAAGCAACTCAGGATGATGTGTCATTGCTTTGGTTAAAAGATCAGGAGCAAACTAAGGCTACTGTTCGAGTTTTAGAAGAGCTAAAGGCTAATAGCCAGACTTGTGGTGGTACTGTACAGGATAGCTGTAATCCTGGAATTGAAGAAGTTTTCTCAGGCTCTAAGTTGAGGCAAGCTGGTTTTGGGAATCCGGCAAGGGATACTCGCTCGCCTGACGTAATTGTGAAACTCAAACCAGGTTTTGTTCTAGTCGGAAATGTCACATCCAAGGTGAAAAGAGCCGAACATGGAGGTTTGAATGAAGACGATACTCATGTGGGGTTGATTGTGGGCAGCGATGCTATACCAGCTAACCTCAAGGGTTCGGTTCAAGATGATAAAGTTAACACAACTCAAATTGCTGTGACGACTCTGAATGCATTAGGTCTTAATCCAGCATATTTGCAGGGAGCTAAAATTCAGAGAACTGAAGTGCTGCCAGGATTAGATATTCCCAGTCGGTTCTGAGCAAGTGTAAAGTATCTAATTTCTAAACCATTTCAAATGGCACAGTTTCAGACTCAAACATAGAAATTCAGTTTCTTAAAGATTAACTGCGATTACGAACAGAGAGATTGTTCCAGAATCATTTCATCCACGGCTTTGCGATACTGCTCATCTGAGTAGTAATGCAAAGTATTTTCAATTACATTATGCAAACTTACTCTGTTTCTTGACGAAGCAATGTCGTTTCTTCCACAGGCGGAGCTTCGGTGATGACACCTGATTGAGTCAAATGTGGTTTGATAATCAAACTAACGCCAATTGCCCAAGCAACTGAAACCATCCACCCAGCCAGAATATCACTGGGAAAGTGAACTCCCAAATACAATCGTGTCCAGCCAATTGCCAAGACATACAAGCTTCCCACAATCAGAATCAACCAACACCAAACGCTTCCCCAAGTCAAAATGACTAAAGCTGCAACCAGTGTCATACTCGTCATTGCATGCCCACTAGGAAAGGAGAAATTCAATTCGGGAGATGGTGACTCCCACAAGTGGGGACGTATTCGATGCATGAACTCTTTCGTTGTACGGTTAATGATGATGCTTCCCAACGCTGCTGTCAGTATATATGTCAGCGTTCGCCAACGTCTCTTGAGTAAAAATCCCAAACCGATGACAGAGACAATGGGTATCACAGTCCGAGAAGAACCAGCAAGAGTGAGTTTTGCGGCAAACACATCTAGTTGTGCTCGTGATGATTGGTGAATCGCTACCAAGATAGGTTCATCCCACGGAAAACCACCTTCACTCTCCCATACCTTCACAGCCAACAACCCAAAAATCTGTAGAGGTAAGTAAACTCCGATGAACAACAGCAGCAGAGAACGCCAATGAGCAATGAGTAGTTGTCTGAAAAAGTTGAGGAAGGACTGTCCAAGCTTACCAAAGTCAGATTTCATCATTCTCAATCACCATAAAAATAAAATACGGTAATAAAATCGGAATTATGTACTTATTATAGAGATAGGGGAGAATATCTTAGACAGTACCATCATGGACCACTCATTACTACCACTTTTCAGTTTCTTTGTTGGCATCATTGTTGGCTTAACGGGAATTGGCGGAGCATCCCTGATTACGCCAATGTTAATTTTTCTATTTCAAGTCCCGCCTGCGATCGCTGTGAGTTCTGATGTTGTGGCTGCCACATCAATGAAGTTTGTTGGTGGTTTCAAGCACTGGCAACAGAAAACCATTGACATAGAGGTCGTTCAATGGCTGGTATTAGGCAGTGTTCCCGGATCGCTCTTTGGGGTAGGACTTTTACACTTTTTCAAGCAAGCTGGGGACGATAACTTCAATTACATCCTGCTCCACTTGGTTGGATTGATGATTTTTTTAGTTACTTTGTTTGCATTAATACAGTTAATACTGTTGACTTTTTTACCAAAAATTAAATTAATTGACCTCCCTAAGCTAGACTTACAAACTACATCTGGTCGAGTTTTGACAACGATAGTAGGAGCAGTTTTAGGTTGTTTGGTAGGTTTAACCAGCGTGGCGTCTGGTTCTATGTTTGCGCTAGTTTTGATTGGCTTTTTTCACCTAGATGCTCGTAAATTAGTTGGTACAGATATTTCACAAGCAGCGATTTTATTATTCTTCACGTCTTTAGGACATCTGACCTTGGGAACAGTTGACTGGAGTATAGTATTGCCTATATGGTTTGGTTCTATACCTGGAGTCATGCTAGGTGCTCAGCTTTGTCAAATAGCTCCTCAACGCCCACTTCGCTTTGTTATTTATACACTTTTGCTCATGGTAAGTTGCAAATTAATTTATTAACGGCAGTATTTAAGTATTAGCTATGAAAAGAATTTAGATGTCGAATCTAAGTATGCTGATAGCTAAAGTGCTAAATAGTCAAAGAAGTTACGTTAATACATTTAGTAACAAACCGAACGTACCTCTTTCATACATAATAAACAGACCAAGAGCAATCAACACAAAAGGGACAGCAGCTTTACCGTAGCGACTCAAAGCATGGGAGATTGAGGGTTGACGAGCTAATAAGTACGCGATCACACACCAGATCCCTACCATCACAAAAAAGATACTGAGGATAATCCCTAAACTGATAAAATTGTTACCAGCAAATAATGGTACGTAAATGCTAATATTATCACCACCGTTGGCAAACGTTACCCCTGCCACTTTGTAAGTTTGAGGATTGAAAACACTAAACAGAAAAGACTTTATCGGATGAACCTGTGAAGATGGCTGAAAAATGTTGGCAACTGTTTGAAGTTCCGTCGTTTCCTGTTCCCTATGAATAAGTTGTTTCAACCCAATCGCAATAGGCAGTAATCCGAGTAATCCAATCCATTCTCTTCTGATTACCAAACCACCGAAAAACCCTGGTAAGCTAAAAATGATAATGGCTGTAAAACCCAGATACTGGCCAATCACAATATGCCACCAACGGAAACTCTCATTCACCTGG
This sequence comes from Rhizonema sp. PD37, assembly GCA_029379215.1. Taxonomy (GTDB): domain Bacteria; phylum Cyanobacteriota; class Cyanobacteriia; order Cyanobacteriales; family Nostocaceae; genus Rhizonema. The sequence goes on along the minus strand of JAQYWO010000065.1, from coordinate 12,812 downwards.
GAAAAAAATAACAGCAGGATGATTGTGTCATCGATATTAGTTGCCGCAAAGGCGGTTACTGCTGTAACAAAAGCCGTCCCAAGCTCATTTATAGTTATATTTAGATGCATAAATCGTAGTTAAGGCAGTAGGGGCGGGTTTAATTATAAATAAAATCTGGGTACATCCGATATTCTGTCAAACCCGCCAGTACATGAATATGGATTATCTGCAATGGGAAGTGGTAGAGTCCATTGATGTAGAAAACACCTGTGATGACTGGAAAAGTATCCTCTCAATAATCCAACGAATATAAGGAAACAGCAATGAATTGGTTCTTCGCTGCAATTAGCACCGGAGCAGTTGCTTTTAGTGCCACTAATATTGATGATATCGTCATCCTCTTGCTGTTTTTTTCTCAAGTAAATACGACGTTCACTCACACCCTACCGACAACTCATGCCTTCGGTTTTAGTTTCCAATTGGTGGTGGTAAAGGCTGGCGTGGCGAACCACCTCCACCAATACTGTTTGCTCCGTTGTTGTTTACAACCTTCACGTTTGCAATGATTTTAGTGAAGTCGGCTTGGACTGCAGCATCATTATATAAATCATGTCCAGTAACTGTCGAGTACTCGACCTCGGCGCTCTGCTCAACGCAGAGATAATTATAGTCCCAACCCGAATCATCAACAATATAAGCACCGTAGTTTTGCATTGCCTGAAATATCTTTTGACCTACTTTGGATGTCAGTCCCAGACTTTGGGCTGTGACATTCGGTGGAATTGCTAGCAACGAACCCATAACGAGCGCCGGATTAGATCCCTGGTATTGATTTGGTGCATTAGTATCAGCAAGAGGAGCTGGCCAGCGATGACCGGGAGTTGGCGATGAAGGATTATAGTGCAGCCACTTGCCCCAGATATCAATCTTGAGTGCGTGACGGATAGGAATGTCGTTGATCAATTCACCAGGGCGAATACTACCACCAATGCTTGACATCCCAGAGCCGCCATGTCCACCCTCAATGCCATCACCATAGATATCCTGCTGTCCGAACCAATTACTGTAGAGCGGACCACCCTGCTGACAACGGGTCGTCGTGGTGAATGACACTAAGGTTCTGCCATCCGGCTTTAGAAACGCCGAGGAGCCGTTTGGAGTATATGTCGTAGTTGCATCTGGAATGATGAGATTGTAAGGAACTTTCATCAGCTGACTTGCTTCCGGATGCCACTGTGCCTGCTGTTGGGGTATGGTGCCGGAGCAACGACCTGAACTAAAAGTAGGAGGCATGTAGGTTGATACAGCAGGGTCACTGTCTTTAGTTGTGATGTACCACTCAGTGTCAACTCCAATGCCCTTTGAGCCGATATAGGCATCAACGTAATTCGCATTCGCTCCAATCGGTACATTCCAAATACTGTCGCAGGCGAATGGCCACATGTTTTTGTCGCGTGATTGCCCAGAGCCGCACTTGCTATTGTTCGTGATAGCTTGGGCTGTGAGAGTGCGCTTTGTACCTGAGGGCTCTTGTGAAAGCGTTCCTAAGCTATTTGCTCGCGGCTCTTTTATCCCCTCACTTCGGCTCAAGCTCAATTGTTGAGTGATAACGCTGATGACAGAAGTAACGTTGCGAACATGACTAATAGCACTCAAGCTACTGGAATCAAAAACGATCATTTGCCTCTCCTGTTTTAGTCAAAGTAGTTTGAATCTGACATTTGATGAGTTTTAATACTCGAATTTAGTAGAGGCTAAACCCTGAATAAGGAAATTTAATTCAGAGGAAGTTCAAGCATTTACTAATTTTGCTATGAATCTTCCCAAAGAGCAAATTTTTCTTAAACTATAAATTTTGACGGCTATTTTACAAGCGCAGCATACCACCTAACTGACTATTTTGGCTACACAAATCAACTCTGTTTTAGCAAGTATATATCAGTTATTGCTTCAAGAGTCACTCGCATCTGTAATTAATTTATGGGCTTGTTATTAAATCGCTATAAAATTCTCAGACACTGCAATAGAGATAAATCGTGGGAACTCAAGCGATCGCTCTTCATGGTAGTTGGAAGATAGATCAGCATAACACAGATAAACAAAAAGCGCGCTTTTTGCCAAGGTAAATGCATGTAGATTAATCTTGACAAATACCTAAAGTAGTGCCTTCCATACAAAAATTATAATTTGTCGTTAGAGTTATTTTTAAGAGTGAAGGTGAATACCTAAAGTCTTGTCAAAAAGCAAGTTTTAAGGCAACTTATTCGGGTTTTATTAAGATTAAGACGTACTTATTGAAATTCCGGCTTTGGCTCTGCATTTTTTGTAAATAAATTAAAAAAATAAATGACATTTTTTTAATTTATTTACATGAAGAAAATAATTCATTGCGGAGATGTCTGTTGAATTTTTGAGAATTGCAAGACTTCACACCCCTGAATGACTAGCTATATCCGTATAAGTTGTCGGGGATCTAGGGGATCTGGAACTTGCACAAATTAGATAGTATTGTTATACGATCTGAATGTGAGATCATCTCCAAAAAGCTCATGTTAGAGTATAATCCATTCGCCTGCTTGCCCTCTTCTGAGGAACTACCTGACTCTGACGATACTCCTGTGGACAATGAACTACAAGATTTGATTCCCAGTTTACTTAAAGCTGTACTAGCTATGGCTTGGGCAGACCGTATGGATTGGTTTTTTGGCGTTGATATGGGAGTATACTATGACCCATATCAACCGCCTATTGTACCTGATGGGTTTTTGAGTTTGGGCGTAGAACGTTTTTTTGATGAAAATTTACGTCTCAGTTATGCCATTTGGGAAGAGGAGCAAGTTCCAAAATTGGTGTTGGAAGTGGTATCTCAGACTTATCGTGGGGAATACAGCACTAAAAAAGACGAGTATGCAAAGTTGGGGGTGCTGTACTACGTAGTTTATAATCCCACCCGCCGCCGCAAACCACGACTGGAAATCTATCAGTTGGTCAATAGTATCTATGAATTGCAGCAAGGAAATCCTGTTTGGTTACCGGAAATAGGTTTAGGCATTGGCATGGAACGAGGACAATATCAAGGCATTACGCGGGACTGGCTGTACTGGTATAATCAGGAAGGGAAACGTTTGCTCACTCCAGAAGAACGCGCCCAGTTGCTGGCAGAACGGTTGCGTGCAATGGGCGTAGATCCTGATTCTCTGTTGTAAATTAATTTGAGGAGTTTCGCAATAATTTTCCCTTTCCGTTGGTTTTCTGGATTAATGATGAAGTCCACAAGCAGATGATGCACTTTGCTCCCGATTTGGAAAGTTGGACAACCACTAAAAAGTTTGCGATCGCACCTAGTGAGTTGATTGACTTTTTGTCACGAATAGCAGCCCAATTCTTTGCTGATAGTTATACCTTTTAGATAAAAAATTGTCGGGAAATTGCTAAAAAGCTAATTACTGATAACTACTTCCTCTCCAAAGATGCAAGCTTTTGTAACAATTCTTTAGTTAACTGAACGAATGCTTTTGAGCCTGATGATTGAGAAGCGTTTAAAACGACTGGCATAAAACTGTCAACTGCTTTAGCTACATTCACATCAACTGGTATCTGTGCCTGAAAAATTTTAGGATCGCCAAAATCTTGTTGAACGCGTTGCATGACTTGCTTGTAGTATCTTCCAGTCAGTAAGTTAGCGTTTGACATAGTAAAGACAATTCCTAGCATTTGTATATCCATTTCAGCTTCGTGTGCGTGACTGTCTTTTAAATGAGCAATACGTCTTTCTAACAACTGAATACCAATCACAGATAAAGGTTCTGGTTTAGCAGGAAGGACATAAAAATTACTTGTTGCTAACGCACTGCGAGTCAAAAGATTATATCCCGGAGCGCAATCCAACAGAATAAAATCATATTCTTGCCGAATTGGTTCTAAAATCTTAGTCAATAAAAATCTTTCAAATCGATTCCAAATTGTTTCAAAGTCTTGCTCTTTCAGATATAATGCTTGTTGATGCAGCATTTGTGACACAACAAATTCATCATACAAATCGATATCTCCTGGTAGTAAGTTCAGTCCTGGCAAACCACAAACTTGAGAATGGATGATCTCTTGAATTGCTATTTTTTGTTCTTGCTCTGGATTGATAACTTCATTGATTAGATACCTAAGTGTCAGTCTTTGTTTGCGGCGCTTGGCAAATTCCACTGGTGACATGAGACTAAGTGTGGCACTGATTTGCGAATCTAAGTCCAAGACAAGCACTCGCTTGCCATGATCTTTTGCCAAACAAGTCGCTAAGTTAACGGTGAGAGTCGTTTTTCCCACACCACCTTTCATATTTGCCGTTGCAATTACATATCCCATTAGTGAACTCCTCTAATGACGTATTCTCTTTTATGTAATGTACACGTCTTACTGTCAATTGGAAATTTTGGCATTAACATTCAGCCATCCTGATAAAACCACAATATTTTCTCCTTACCACCGTTCAAGTTACTCCAAATGAGATCTCCTTGTTGTTGCCATTCTGCCAGAACAAAGCGAGTATTGTGAAGTTTGTTTACTAATGATACTACTGAGGGAGAAGTCTGATGTAATTGTTCTAAGTAATGGGTTTTCCACTCAACTTAAAGAAGTTTAGGTTTGATGTTAGACTCAGTACATTTGTGTATATTTATATTAAAATATATCCAAAAATTTATTGAGTAGTTGCTTGACTTCCTTAATCTTCCACTGGACCATGTAAAAGGGTGGAAATCGCTTTATCCTCACTCCTCTTTGATTCCAGTACCAAAGCTGTTACACTTATCTGCTGTGAAATTTAAGAAATACCGCTAATCATACGAGTCCGATTTGCATAGAGACGAGTCGCCTATATCAATGCGGTTTCAAATCGTTCTGTCAATTCTGTTGTACTCAATAATTTAAAATTCAAAATCATAAAGTTGCGCCTCTTGTTGCACTTCACTCTTCATGTTTTGCCTTAAATCCCAAGGAAGGAGAACTTCGCATTGAGGACGCCATGCTCTTAAACGCATAATCACATTATTATCTCTGTGTCGGTAATAAACGCGGTAGTAGGCATCTTGTTGGGAGCGATGGGCAAGAATTTCTAGCAAAGATTGCTGTTGTTTTAGGTGTGGCACTTCTTGTGTAATCAGATGCTTTGTTTGCTGGTAAGTAATTGACTCAAAGGTTTCATGACGAAAAGTATCTTTGATATAAAGGTCATGATATTCTCGTTGAAATCGCAGTAACATGAGACGTTTGGGCAAATAGAAATCAAAGCCCCAAGCTTGAGACAACTGCACCGCAATGTCATCGGGATTTGGTAAGGTGGACGTTTGATAGCCTTGACGCAAAGGCTGGGGAATAAGTGGGTGTTTCCACTCCAGGGGAGTCATCCGTTGAATGCGATCAAGACGAAAGTTATACCAATCAGTTTTTCGATCAGGACTTTCGCCGAAAGCACAAAGATAAACTGCTCGCTGCACATAGTAGATGCAGACTGGGTAGACTACGCAATTAACGGTATTTCCAACCCTGGCACTGTTGTAAGTCAGTTTGATGGGTGGTATTATTTTTTTCGCCCAAAGTTCTTTTAATTCATACTGCCAGTTATCGACTTGATCTATGGTGGCAGAGGGAATGACATAATCAAGTTTGAGGAAGAAGCGTTGCACTCCATCAATTTGCTGGGAATGATTTTGGGCGTTGACGCGAAGCGGTGAGGGAGTCGCAGTCTTGGCGGTTCCCGTCGATTGCGAACTCCCGAACCCGAAGGGCTTGTCGTCAGACATCGCTGCTAAATCTGGATGTAAAAAGTTCCATTCATAGGCACCGAGTTTAGCAGCCGTTGATTCTTGTTGAATATTTGTGGGATGAGAGGGGAACTTATGTACGGGATAATATTTATTCTTTTGGTACACAAGCCAGCCCAGTTCTGCTAAGATTTCCAAATCTCCTTGGAGGGAACGACGAGTTATTCCAAACAAGCGGCGCTGTAGAAGTTCATCTAGTAAGGATGTATCTATAGCTGTATGAGAAATGAGCGATCGCTTCCACTCTGTTTCTAAAATTCCTGTTCTCGCATCAAACAACCAATCAGCCGTAGTTTTCGCACAAGGGCAATTGGCATCATGTAATTTGGGAATCTCTTCTCCTTTGGAGTGTGTGACAGTGAAAAAGCTATCTCGCCAGTCGGCAAAAGTGAAAGATTCTGGTAACAGCAAGCGGTTCTTACCTTCGCCGTAAAGAGTGTTTAACCACACCCACAAACGAATTGCCCGACATAGGTTTTGTTTGAGAGAACCGCGTGCCAACCATTGCAGCAGTTCTACTTGGGGAATATCTTGAAAGAGTTGCTCGGCCACTAGCCCAATTTTGTGAGGTATGACTCTAGGATACGACAGATTGGAAATTGCATCTTCCATCGTCGTGTATGATAGAGCCATTCGATCACAGGTTAAACTTATGACAACGTACCTGATGGAATTAGAAGACGAGATTTTGCGCGTCAATTTTGGAGAACCTGCCCAGAATGACCAAATTGTCAAAGATGCAGCCACCCGTCTGGACGAAATGGCAAAGTCGGGAGAACTGATAGGGGGACAGTTGCTGAAGATTAATGGACCTATTTCTATACCAGTAGCATTCGTTTTGGCACATAAAGTAGGTCATCTTTACGGTGCGATCGGCTTATTCGATCCTAAGTTGGGTAAATATGTTATTTGTATCACACACAATCCTGAGTATAAACTTGGAGAATTAATTGATTAAGTTGTTGCATGGCGATGAGATAAGAAGTCAGCAGCATTGTGAGGCAATTATTACAGCTTTCCCTGCTTAGAGAATTTGTCACATAACATCTTAAAATTCATGATAAAGAATTCAAAAATTGTACTTTTGGTTATATATTTAGCTGACTATAATAAAGCTTTAGAAATCGACCCCAATTTTGCCAAAGCATACAGAAATCGCGGTCTTACCCGCACCCAACAAAAAGATTATCAAGCTGCGTTAACTGACTTTGACAAAGCCATCAGTATTAATTCGAGCTACGCTGAAGCATACAGCGACAAAGCCAATATTCGCCGTTTGCAAAAAGACTACGCAGCGGCTATTACTGAAGCTTCCACTGCATTGAAGTTCAGTCCTAAATTAGCTACAGCTTACTATGTACGAGGACTATCACAATTTGCTTTGAAGAATTATCAAGCAGCTTTAGCCGACTATGACAAAGTTATTGATAGTTCAGTTCAATGGGCAGAAGCTTTCGTAAACCGAGGTGTAGCACGTTTCGCAATTGGAGAATACAAAGACGCAACCAAAGACTTTGATCGTGCCATCGACCTTGATGACAGCTATACGGATGCTTATTATCGACGCAGTGTAGTGCGGTTTGCCCGCAAAAAATATGAAGATGCAATCAAAGACTGCGATCGCATTCTCAAGCTTAACCCCAACTATCCAGAAGCATACGAAACTAAAGGTAATTCTCTACTTGCTTTGAATAAAAAAGTCGATGCGAAACTAGCCTTTGAACAAGCCATAAAATTCTACTCACAAAGCGGCGATAGTGATAGCGTTAAACGAGTTCAAAAGCAATTAGTCCCGTAAGATAGATTCGTTGTCAATATATGTACTAAGACTTATGCATTGACAAGAAGCTAACTATGTGGATAAAGCATACATAGCTGTTTTAAGTGTTCTAGTATGAAGTCACGAGCCACCTGAAGAGACAAAGTTTTCTGAACTTCATACCAGTTTTCAATTAACTCTTCGGCTCGCATAAATTCCAATTGTGTAAATGCTCGAATGGCATAAAAAAATTCGCGTGGCGGACACACCAGAAGGGAGACGCTGCTTTGTAGCTTGCTTCCCCAAAGGAGTACGCAGTTATCTCCCTTGTCTTCTCCTCTTGGGAGCAGCTACCTGTCACGCTTGCTTCCCCGTTCGTCTCGTTGGCGCAGCCTCTCCGACTGGAGTTGAGAAGCGTCTCCAACTGGAGTTGGGGTAGGAGCGTCAGAGCGGTTTGCTAAAAAATAATTTTCACCACTCATTTATGAGCGATACATTATGCAGTAAATTGGTAGAAATAGTTTGCCAGAAGTCAAAAAAGGAGAGAAATAAAAAAATGTAAATAGAAAAAGACAACCAAAAATCAAAAACAATCTCATTCGAGTTCTGACAACAAGAGGTAATATTCAATGAAAGTAATTGCAATATATCACAATAAAGGTGGTGTAGGTAAAACAACAACTGTAGTCAACCTTGCGGCGGCTATTCGGAAGAAAGGGAAAAGAGTATTAGTCATTGATCTTGACAGCCAAGCTAACACTACATTTGCTACAGGGTTAGTCAAATTTGATGATGAACAGTTTGATGATATAAAAGAAGCTAATATTCTACAAATATTGCAATCAGAAGAATTTTATCCTATTTCAGAAATAGCAAGAAAATCCAATTTTTCTAGTCCAGAAATCGATGTAGTTCCGGCACACATCGATTTGATGAAATATGAAAATGATTTAATTAGTCTTGATTATAGCCGGATGATACTAATTGAGAAATTTGAAGAAGTAGAAAATCAATACGATGTTGTACTGATTGATACACCACCTTCTTTAAACCTGTACGCAAAAATTGCTTTGATAGCTGCAGATTTTCTCATCATTCCATCAGACTTGAAGCCTTTTGCGAATCAAGGACTAGTAAATGTTAAAGAATTTCTCAAAACTATTAATGCATATAGAAAGCAGATAAGAAAACAGCCTATAGAGATTATAGGAGTTCTTCCTTGCAAAATATCGACCAATAACCAATTCGTCAAACATACTTTGCCACAACGATTAGAAGTAATCCCTAATAGGTATGGTCTTAATGTTATGGATACTATTATTTATGAGAGAGATGATTTGGCTAAGTGTGCTGAAAAAATTCAGATGGTTGGCAATCTGGAGATAGCCGATCCGATGTCAGTTATAGATTTTAAACCGGAGTCAACTTCGGCTCAAGAATTTGAGTTGCTAGCAAAAGAAGTATTACGAAAAATAGGAATGTCCTCATGAAACTTTCTACTTCACTTATTGCTGTAAAAAAAATAACTTCTACTCAATCTCGTTCAAACTTTTCAGATGATGACATAGAACAGGCAGCCAAATTAATTTTAGAATTAGAAGGAGTAATTAACCCTATTGTAGTTCGCCGAACCAGTCTACAGTCATACGAAGTAATAAATGGGGAGTTTGAGTATCAGGCTGCTGTTAGAGCTAGAGAAATAAATGCTCGTAAAGGTGAGATGATTGGAGTCTTTATTATTGAGCCTGAAAATGAGGAGTTGATCACAAAGCAAATAGAATTACTAAGAAAGCCAAAACCTGCTCTTCCCAGCGAATCAACTCGTTCAATTGACAAAGAGTTTATTTCCACAGTCACAGAATCACGGCTTATTAATACAGAGACTCGTATCACAAATATAGAATCACGAGGTGAAAGCCGCTTGCTTGAGTTACAAGCAGAGTTTAGACTAGAAATTCAAAAAGTTAATGAAAGATTAGAGGAAGTAGAAAACAAACTTCCAAAACCGATTGAACCTTTAGAGGCAGTTAATACTTTTAGTTTAGCAGAGCTTACTTATAAACTCAAAAGATTGAAGGTCAAGAATCAAATAATTGAAAGAATCATCAGCGAGCGTCAAAAAAGCAAGTTTACATCTTTTAGTAATATAGTAGAGCGTATTGATGGCTTAGCAGACAAAACAATGCTAAAAATTATTGATTCTTTTTCTGAAAATATTGGTTAAGACAATCAACACATTCCTTACCAATCCTTTTCCAGTGCAACATCTTGTGGAGTGAGATAGGAAAACTCTAAACCCATCATGTTCAATAGCTCTAGAAAGAAATTGGGTTCTATTTCCATAATTTCTGCTGCTTTTTTTAAGCTAATCACGCGAGCAAATAATGCCCCTAACACAAACAGAAAAGTTTCTTTCTGCTCAAGATCATTGAACAACTGAATTTCTGCTGCCACACTTCTAAGTACTTCCGAACTTGTCATAAATCTATCACAAAACCTAGAGTTCTACTGAGAAACGTTATATTTTTGACAAAATGAGTTTCTTGTTAATATTCCGACGTTTGCTCTGCTCAGTATCCAGGTGTAAGGTGTCCAACTGAGCAAAGGTTTCTAGATAATTATAATTGAATATTCATTGCCAACAAGCTTTGTAGGCGTTGTAGTTGAGAACCAACTTGATAGAGTAAATCACCTTTACCTAACAAGTAAGCTGCTGATGTTTCTGTGCCACCTAAGACAATAGCTGAGTCTGCAATACTTGCAGTACGCAAGGCAACTCTTCCAGGGAGATTTGAGCGGATAATGGGGGTGACAACCTTGGCTTCTGGGCGTTGCGTGGCAACAATAAGATGAATTCCCGCTGCCCGTGCCATTGCTCCCAAGCGTTTGATACTTTGTTCTAATGGCGTGCGGATTTCCTTTTCTGTCATAAAGTCGGCATATTCATCAAAAATGCAGACAATCCGAGGTAAAGGTTGATGGATACGTTGATTGTAAGTACTGATATCGGCACACTTGGCTTTCTCAAATCGTTGATAACGCGACTCCATTTGTGTCACTAACTTGTCCATTAGTTCGATCGCCATTTCGCCATCTTTCACAATCGGTGAGTACAACCATTTCATCTCCTCAAACTCTGGAAAAGTCACTCGTTTGGGATCAACTAAGGCAATTTGTAGATGTTGCGGGGAATAACGAACGAGTAGGCTGAGAAGGAGCGATCGCAAAAACTCACTCTTCCCACTTCCAGTTGTGCCACCTACCAAAAAGTGACAAGAATTCGGATCAGACAAATCTGCTTCTACTAACTGCCCTTCTAAATTCACCCCAATGGCAATTTTGACTGCTGCTGTTACTGGTAAAATTTGCGACTTGACAAAATCTTCAAACTTAGCCACTTGTCTATCTGGACGAGGTAAATCAACACTCACATATCCAGCTTGGGGAGCAATCAAAGGTGGATTTGCTAACTCCATATGCACTTGTAAATCAGCAGATAATTTCAGTAGAGTGTTGATTTTAACACCCGGATGCGGTTTGAGCTTCACTCTGATGAAACTAGGTGCGATCGCACATCCGTGGTAGTCAACACCAATACCGAAAGATTGCAGGGTGGCTAGCAATTTCTCAGCGATCGCATCAGCATTGAAAGTTTGCCTGTCATCATCTCTGGAATCGACATGTGGCTCATCTTTTTTCCCAGAAGACTCACTCTTCTCAACTTCAAAATAACTTTGACACTTTTGCTGTTGTGGACAAATTTCACACAGGTAAGGCTGAGTTGTTGACGGTGGTGGGTTGGGTGATGGTGGTTTCCAAGTCAACCATTGCCGCATTTGTTTTAATTTATAAGGAATAAGCTGATGCACCGTACTTTCTAGCTGTTCCCAGGAATACTGATACTCTTTGAATTCTGGCAAAACACAGTAAACAGCTGAGTCAACGGCTACTTTTTTCTTCTGCCATAGCATATAACTGTAAAGAGCAACTTGTGCTAACTGCGCTGAAGGATCTACAGGCTGATAGGTTTTAAACTCCACTACACATAGGCGTTTGAATTCATAATTGAAAATCAAGCAATCAAATTCCCCTGCGATCCGTTGCTGCGTACCATCAGCCAGAGGAAAGTAATGTTCAAGGCTACGTTCTTCAGTGACAAAAGTGTTACGAATCACTGTATTTGCGTCACAATAACGCCGATTAACAACCAGCAATTCTGCAAAGTGTCTGATTAACCCTTGTAAGCCTTCCCAAACTTTGAGCAGGGATTGTGCTTTACTATTATCCTTTTTTACTGATTCTTGCAAGTAAGAATAAAATTTTCTTACATAAAAAAGCTGTTGCATACTAGAGGCAATTTCCTCCACCAGTAATTGGGCTGCATCTGGTTGAAACAACTCTTTAAATTGAGGTTCCTGACATGCTAAGCTAATAAATTCATCAGCTAATTGATGAAATACGTTGCCGATTCCAGTTTGAGTATCTCGCGGTAAAAATAAAGTCTTTCCTCCGAAGTTGTCATTTAAATAAAACAGTCGAGGACATTCAAAGGCAACTCTGACTTTCGTAGCAGTTAAAGATGAATTTTTATTTTCTGTATACGGCTTAAAGCCATTAGCTGACATATTAAAAATAGTACTTGCAAGATTAGGATTATAAACTTCTAATAAGCGACGATGTACAGCAGCAAGATAAACAGTATCCATTGCCGCATAATAAAGCTGCTTTTGAGTAAGAGGACGCTTTCCCCAGTCGCTTCCCTGTTCTTCTTTATCGACATTAGAGAAGTGACAAAGTTCTACTGCTAAAGTTTTCAGTTGTAAGTTAGATACTTGTAAAACTTCACGTCTAATCTTTCTAGCTATCTTTAAGGTACAAGTCACATTTTGTGCTAGCTCTCTTCCCAGATATTTCAAATCAAAAACGGCATTGTGGAACACCTTTTCTATTTGAGGATTAACCATAATTTGGTTAATAAAGTATGCTGCTATATCAGGTTTGCGTAAAACATCGAGAATATAAGCCGATTCACCTGTCAAATCTGTAGGCTCGGCTAGCACCTGAATTAGAGATAACTTTGGATATGGGGTATTCCAGTCAGCAATTTCTGTATCTAGCCATAATATTTTAGCCGCAGCTAACTTAGTAATTTGCGCTTGTATTTGAGTAGGTTCAGTCAGATACTCCATTGATTAAGACGTGACTGGAGTTTAGACTAAAGACAAGCGATCGGAAAATAACACCTAGAGAATTACGGA
>JAQYWO010000064.1 GCA_029379215.1 Rhizonema sp. PD37 | reverse complement strand
GTATTATTACGTATAACAGGCATAATTTCAATATATTTACTAAAACAAAAACTAGTAAATCGTCCTGATGAAAAGTTAATCTGAAAGATTGTTAAATAATCTTAAAGTGCTATTTCCCAGTGTCACTGTGTGGAGTGTTTCAATATATGGTTTCATTTATAACTCGGACTCCGTTTGTTGGTGAGGTTTCTGCTTTTGAAGCCGATCGCACGCAAAAAGGTATAGAGGGGAGTTCTGCCTTCCCCTTAATCTCACTCCCAGCCACTTCCTTGTTTGGAACAGATGGTATTCGCGGACAAGTTGGTGAATTGCTGAGTGCGTCTTTGGCATTGCAAGTCGGTTTCTGGGCTGGTTGTGTTTTGCGTAACCATTCTGAAAACCCAGGCCCTGTTATTCTCGGACAAGACTCTAGAAACTCCAGCGATATGCTGGCAATGGCTTTGAGTGCAGGGTTGACATCTGCAGGATTAGACGTTTGGTATTTGGGATTATGCCCTACTCCCTGCGTTGCCTATCTCACTAGTGTGACAGATGCCATAGGCGGAATCATGATTTCTGCTAGTCACAATCCACCTCAAGACAACGGCATTAAAATATTTGGTGCAGATGGGACGAAATTACCCCAAGCGTTACAGGCAGAAATTGAAGCGCTGCTGCGAGGCTTAACAATATCTAATCACGCCAATCATTATGGACGACACTACTCGCGCTTGGAGTTATTGAAGGATTATACAGAGGCGTTGAAAAACCCGTTGCATCATGTCATGAATTTTGAGGGAATGAAGATCGTTTTAGATGTCGCATGGGGTGCAGCAGTTGGGTTGGCACCATCAGTATTTATAGAGATGGGGGCAGAAGTGATCTGCTTGCACAACCAACCGGATGGCGATCGCATCAACGTGAATTGTGGTTCCACTCATTTGGATATTTTACAAGCGGCTGTCCTGGAAAACAATGCCGATATCGGCTTTGCCTTTGATGGCGATGCTGATCGCGTTTTAGCAGTAGACAATACCGGACGACAAATTAACGGCGATTACATTCTCTACCTTTGGGGATGCAGCTTGCAGCAAACGCAAGAATTGCCAAACGACTTGATTGTTTCCACTGTCATGGCAAACTTAGGCTTTGAGAAGGCATGGAAACAACGAGGTGGCACTCTTGTTCGCACAGCAGTAGGCGATCAGCATGTCCAAAAAGAAATGCTGCTGACTGGAGGAATGCTGGGCGGTGAACAATCCGGTCACATCCTTTGCCGTCATTATGGTATTACTGGTGATGGTTTATTAACAGCCTTGCATGTAGCAAACATAGTCCAACAGGCAGGTATTTCTCTATCAGAATTAGTCGATCAAAGCTTTCAGACATATCCGCAACTGTTACAAAACGTGCGCGTAGAAGATAGATCAAAGCGTTTGGGCTGGAAGGACTGTCAACCCCTACTTATAGCAGTGCAAAATGCTGAAGCAGCAATGGGTGATGCAGGCAGAATTTTAGTCCGCGCTTCCGGTACAGAGCCAGTTATCCGAGTTATGGTAGAAGCCGAAGATGCCTCCTTAGTCAATTATTGGACAAAGGAATTGGTGTCACAAGTCCAGCAACACTTAGGATAACACCATTTCGTTTTGGTAATAGACATAAGCGAGAAATGACGTAGGGGCGATCGCCTTCAGGCGTTCTGTGGAGGGTAAGGCCATGACGCTCGTTCCGACGCTCGTGCCTCGCTAACGCTTCGCTATCGCTAACGCTGCGCTAACGGGTTCGCAGTCCCCTACTGAGGGAAACCCTCCTTCTCCCAAGGGGAGACGCTCCGCGAACAGGGCTGTCTCACTGTTCGCCCCCTGCAACGATTTCAACGAACGCATAATTAATTGTTTGGAGATGTCTAAGACATCATTGGGGAAGTCATCATTGATATATTATAGCGGTTTTTGTTTTAGTCACATCCCATACGCCCTCACCTCGCGAAGTCTTGGGGGCGGAAGCTTCCGTCCCCAGAGCTTCGCGCCCTTATGGGCACCCCTTACACACGCGCTTGGGAGAGGGACTTTCTCGTGAGGGCGAGAGTGTATCGGATTTGACTGAGAACAGCTATATTAGTTATTTGCATAATATTCTGTCTTCTTCCCCAACAGCTTATGCTTGTTTTCGTAGTACCGATTAAAAGTCCACAAGCTTCTAAATCCTGGGAACACGTTTGCCAGTTATTTGAAAGATGTGCTATATCTCTTTGCAATCAAACTTCACAAAACTACAGAGTGATTGTTGTTTGCAATGAACAACCGCGCATTGAATTTCATCATCCCAACATTACATACATTGAAGTTGATTTCGCAGTAGCAAATGAGCCAGATCCTATATCCATAGGACATACAGATAAAGGGCGTAAGATATTAAGAGGATTAATTCATGCTCAAGAATTTTCTCCATCCCACACTATGGCTGTTGATGCAGATGACTGTGTAAGCAAGCATTTGGCTGAGTTTGTAGATAGGAATCAAAATTCTTATGGGTGGTTTATTAATCAGGGCTATAAATATGAGAATGAGAGTAATTTAATCTATGTGAAAAGGGGAAATTTTTACAAAATGTGTGGAACTTGTAATATTATTAAATATGAGTTAAATCAAATACCTGAAAGCCCTGAATACAATCGAGGGTATGGGTACTATAAGTTCTACATAGATCATGAAAAAGTCAGAGAAGTCCTAGATAAAAATGGAACTCCTCTTAAACCTTTGCCATTTCCTGGTGCTGTTTATATTGTGGCGACAACAGAAAACTTTTATTACGGAAATTTGAATGTAACATTTAATATATTAAATCGTCGAGTGTTAAAAAAATCAATTCAGGAAGAATTTAGTTTATATTGATAGCAATCATTCGATACCCAGATTTGTGGCAAGGGAGCCAGTGCCTTTCTAATACACAGGATTTGGGCGTTCAGCTATCAAAATTCTTAAGGAGTATGCGTTTGAGCAGTTACATACCTATCGCTGTGGTTAGATATCATAGAGAGATGCCGAGCAAAAAGTCTTTATAAATCTGAAGGCTTCTGCGTTGAAGGGGTATTAAGGGAATGTTTAAAGACTACTAATGGATATCAATCGCTTATCTGAATGTTCATTTTGGCACAAGAATAGTAGAACAGGGCTTTTAAAACCCAAAATTTAAAATCCAAAGTATTATGAGTGCTAAGTTAAAACGACTTGCTACTTATAATTTGTATAACACAAGCATGGCAACGTCAAAGTTAAAATCAAAAAAAACAAAAAAGCGATCGCAACAGGAAACTCCAACCCTTAACTTTAAAGAACGTTTAGCCCAGAAGCGCAAAGCAGCACAAGCACGCAAAGAACTGATCAGCCTTTTGATTACTGCTACCTTTTGTAGTCTTTTCTTAGGTATTCTTCTTTTTTTTATCGGTGGAATTAAAGCAGCAGTTCCGACTGTATTAGGAATCATCATTATATCCCTTGGCTTCAAATACCCGCGAGAAGCCCTTTTAGCCTTCATTCTTTACGTACCATTAGGAGGTACAATTACTTATTATCTCGGCAATAGCCCCATACTTCAATTAGCTAAAGATGCTTTTTACATTCCTGCATTAATTGGAATCTGGCAGACTTGCCGCAAGCAGAACTTACCCCTACTGATTCCTCCAGGTATTAAAACTCCACTATTTATTCTGTTAGGTTCATGTGCGATTACACTGCTGTTCGTTAATGGTGGGCAACAGTTCAACCCCCCGGCAACCGCACTATTGAAAGCCGCACACAACGAAATACCTTTAGGCATGGGAATTCTGGGTTTGAAAGTCTTGTTGGGCTATTTACCCTTAATAAGTTGCGCTTATTATCTCATTCGTAATAAGCAGGATTTCTTATTTTTTTCCCGCTTACAGATTGTGACTATAATCACCTGCTGTATACTGGGATTAATTCAATACATATTACTAGCAAAGGGTGTCTGTCAAGGCACTAGAAATTTAGAAGGAGCAGCTTTATTCAAAGCATCACTTGATGCTCGGTGTTTTATCGGTGGATCTTTAGTTTACAGTCCTGAAGAAGGGGTAATTCGGCTACCTGGAACCTTTGTTGCGCCTTGGCAGTGGGCATGGTTCTTAATTTCCAGCAACTTTTTTAGTTTTGCCACAGGCTTTAGTGATCCCTCCATCCTTTGGCGCATTGGAGGTTTAGCTTCTATGGCTTTAGTATTTGTGAATGCAGTAGTCTGCGGACAAAGAATCGCTCTAGCCTTAGTGCCAATATGCTTCGTGATTTTACTAGTTCTCACTGGTCAAATTGGTAACCTAAAACGATTTATCCCTATAGGAGTGGGACTTGCGATTATTTTGGGAATTGCAGTGGTGACTAATCCTGATATTATACAACAAAGGATAGAGAGTTTTACTGGTCGTTGGGAAGCTTCACCTCCTTACGAGTTTATTACCCAGCAATTTGCAGAGGTGTGGAAAAATTCTGATGGACCATTCGGAAATGGCTTAGGTCGTGCTACCAATTCAGCTCGTGTATTGGGTGAAACGAAGCTAGTGGAAACGTACTACCCCAAAGTACTTTATGAAATAGGACCGTTGGGACTGATAAGTTTTTTTGGTTTGGTCACTACCTTAACAGTAATTTGCTTCCGGACCTACCGTTCTGTAAAAAACCGTAATTTCCGCATTTACGGTGCAGCTATGTGGGTGTTTATACTATTTATTAGTTACAACACATACTACTACCCTCTAGATGTCGATCCAGTCGCTGTCTATTACTGGTTTTCCGCAGGAATTCTTCTGAAATTACCAGTTATAGACAAGCAGGAACAACTCCAAGAAGTTCGCGAGGAAGTGAAAGGACGACGAAAGTAGGGGCGGGTTTAAGAGAAAAAACACCTTCGGAAACACAACATATGACAAAACCCGCCCTTACAGGAGTAAAGAGTAAAATGCAACCAACCACTCACAATCATCAACCGTCAAAAGATGAATTTACCTTTAATTTCTGTGATTATTCCAACATATGCCCGTGAGGAACCACTACGTGATAGCCTTGTGGATGTTCTCAACCAAGACTACCCAAATTTTGAAGTTTTGGTGGTAGACCAAACTCCAAAACACCAACCTGAAATTCAAGCCTTCATCGAGGAATTAGCCGCAGCAGGTAAAATTAAGTGGTTTCATCTAGGGTGGGCGAGTTTGCCAGGGGCACGGAATTATGCTTTACGGCGTGCAGCAGGTGAAATCATTTTGTTTATTGATGATGATGTCCAATTACAAAGTGGATTTTTAGCGGCGCATGCCAAAAATTATTTGGAAAAACCAGAAGTAGGGGCTGTCGCCGGACGTGTCTTTGACAGAATGAAATTAGGTGATTCTGGGGGAAAATTGCAGATTGAATATCTTCCTTCTCAAGCAATGGACCCAGGAATTGCTTGGTATTATATTGATTTGGTACATACAGTTAAACCTCAGGAAGTCCTCTCTACTAGAGGTTGTAATATGTCCTTTCGCCGAGAAATTTTTACCAAGTACGGACTAAGATTTGATGAAAGGTTTCGTGGGAGTGCAGTGCGAGAAGAATCAGATTTTTGTTTGCGGTTGCGGCAGACTGGATACAAAATTTGGTATGATCCAGAAGCTTCTTTGGTACATTTAGGTGAAGAAACGGGAGGTTGCCATGATATTAGTATGCGAAGTCTCCAATATCAACTCACCTTCTACCATAACCATTTCTTAATGGGGCTGAAAAACCTCACTGTTACTCAAGCTTTACGTCTGTACACTCGTTTATTTGACTGTCATGTTCTCGGACGCCCGCCTTGTCACAAAAGCGGTTCCCCTATCAAAATTGTCACTCGTGGTTTTTTCTATACTCTCGGCTTTTTCAAAGCTTTAGGTTCTGTTATCCAATCGAGGTGGAATGATGGTCAAATTTATACACGCTTAGATGAACAAGTTTAGTTAATAGTAAAGAGTTAGTAGTTAATGGTTAATAGTTAGTAGAAGAATGATAATTTTTAACAAATAACAACCAATAACTCACAACTAACAAAATAAAGATGAAAATTCTTGTAGCTAGTCATACTTATATTGTTGACTTAAACTGTGAAAAACTGCGTGTTCTATCGCAACTAGAACCGGAAATTGAGGTGACTGTTGTCGTACCTAAACGTTGGAAACCCGGTGGCGTTCAAAACCGAATTATTGAAACTCAGTACCGTGATGAAGGTAAATTTCGTATAGTTCCGGTTTCTAATTTTAGTCAAAATCATCAAGGGCTTCTCACCTTTGGTGCCGATATAATCTCTTTACTACAGCAGTTTCGTCCCCAGGTTATTCAGGTAGAACAAGGATCTAGAGGATTGGCTCATTCTCAGATGATCGCCTTAAATCAGTTTTTAGGACTAAATGCTAAAAATGTGTTTTTTACCTGGTGGAATCTTCCTTACGAACTCAAATTTCCAGTTTCCTTAATTGAGAAATACAACCTCAAGCACAGCCATGGGATCATTGCGGGAAATCAAGATGGTGCAAAAGTCCTGCGACAGAGGGGATACAAGGGTTCGATCAAAGTCATGCCTCAACTTGGTGTGGATGAAAGTTTGTTTACTCCTACCCCTCAAACAGAATTAGCAACTCAGTTGGGGATTGCTCAAGGTGAGTTTGTTGTCGGCTTCGTCGGACGTTTTGTGCCAGAAAAAGGATTGCTGACTCTACTGAATGCTTTAGTCACTTTAAAAGAGAAATCTTGGAAATTATTGCTTCTCGGACGTGGAGAATTACAGTCAGACTTGACGCGTCTTGCCGCAGAAAATAATCTAGAAGAAAGAATCATTATAGTTGAAAGTGTACCTCATAACCAGGTATGTAATTATATTAATCTTATGAATACTTTAGTGTTACCTTCAGAGACAACTTATAAATTTAAAACTTTAACGGCTGCGGGATGGAAAGAACAATTTGGTCATGTACTCATTGAAGCAATGGCTTGTAAAGTACCTGTCATTGGTTCCGATTCAGGTGAAATTCCTTATGTCATCGGCGATGCTGGTTTGGTATTTCCTGAAGGTGATGTTAAAGCCTTGGCGAATTGTATAGTTCAGTTAATGGAACCAGAATTTGCAGAGAATTTAGGCGAAATGGGTTATCAAAAGACAATGGTTCAATATACTAATAAAGCTTTGGCAAAACAGCAATTAGAGTTTTATAAGGACCTTGTAAATATATAGTTACTCCTACACTTAAGTACGAAGCTGGTAATCTAATTATGATTTTAGTTCAACGGAAGACAAGATATCGTTGATTTTCAACCATTACTTCTCAGATTGCTATACCACGCAGATAGGGACGGATTTCTGCATATCTCCTACCCATCGGCGGAAAATTTATTAATTGCTCGCAACGACGCTCAAATTTCCGAACAAAATATTCTCCACCCTAAATATTATTAACAGTAAAATATTCAACAATTTCCTTGAGGTCTTGTGTTGCAAGAATGTTAATAAAATAACGACGATTCATTCTGTCGCCTGACGCGTTTGCTGAAAATGTTGTGGGATTCGGTTAACGAAAGTTTTTCCATCGATGGGTTGAGTTTGTTCACTCATAACGATCGCAGCGTCTATTTTTTCTCCCACATAATTTCTCCATTCAGCATCAGCTTGGTCATATTCATCAAGTAGCCTGAAAGCAAGTTCTAACACTTCTTCAACATTGCGATATTTACCTGTTTGCAGCTATACTTCGGGGCTACCAGACTTCCCGATTTATTTGGATGTAGATCTAAAGCCTGTGGTAATTTGTTTGAAATACATCACTACTGAGGAAATTCGACTTTGGTTGACTCTTCTTCTCAGACACGTTCTGGCGGCGAGGCAGGTCTAAAATCTGGATGTCTCGGCTTCAAGGCAATTCTATCACTTGCGATCGCCAATATTGCTCCGGCCACAACCCCAACATTAAATCTACCCAAAATGTTCAGTCACTCAGGCAATGGCACCTGGTTGGCATTTTTGCTTGCAACTATCGGGCTAGTCTTAGTCAGTCTCAACATTAACCAGTTTGCTTCCCGAAAGGCTTCATCCGGCTCTATGTACACCTATGTCGCTCAAGGGCTGGGTCCAACACTTGGTGTCCTTTGCGGCTGGTCTCTCAGTATTGGCTACATAGCAGCTGGCATGGCTGTTTTATCTGGCTTTGTGAGCTATGTCAACGTTTTATTGCAACCACTGGGCTTCCAAGTATTCCCGGTCTTATTGTTTGCCATTGGCACTGGCTTAGCTTGGTTTCTAGCATACAAGGGAATCGAACTGTCCACAACTCTTATGCTGGGCATTCAACTCATTTCAGTTGCATTAATTCTAATTATAGCGTGGATTGTGCTCAAGAAGCACGGCTTTGCTCCAGACATGGCACAACTGTCATTGCGTTCGGTTTCGTTACCGAATCTACAACTTGGCTTGGTACTTGCGGTATTCAGCTTTGTCGGCTTTGAAAGTGCTACTACCCTAGGAGAGGAGGCTAAAAACCCCCTCAAGTATATTCCACGGGCTGTATTGAGCAGTACCGTGGGAGTGGGGTTATTCTTCATCATTACCTCCTACGTGGAAATACTGGGCTTTTCGAGCAGCAAAGTTACCCTAGATCAAAGCAAGGCACCACTTAATATCCTGGCTAACCAAGCTGGTGTTGGCTTCTTTGGCGTGCCGATATCGCTGGGTGCCGCAATTAGCTTATTTGCCAGTACTCTTGGCTCGCTGACTGCAGGAGGGCGAATTCTCCTCTCCATGAGCCGTCATAAACTACTGCATCGAGCAGTCGGTCGTGTGCATCGACGTAATCAGACTCCTCACGTTGCGATCGCTTTAAGCGCGGTGCTGACATTTTTAGTACCAACCATCCTCAGCTTGCGAGGTATCGAGGTGATGAAAATTTTTGAATACACTGGCAGCTTTTCCGCCTATGGCTTTCTGTTGGCATACATCTTGGTGTCGGTAGCTGCCCCGATCTACCTCCGTAAACAACGAAGGCTGCGAAGGAGAAATGTTGTGGTGGCTGTAGTGGCTGTGTTGTTCTTGCTCATTCCGGTAGTGGGTAGTGTGTATCCGGTGCCGCCTGCTCCGCTTAATGTGCTACCAGTACTGTTCTTAGTGCTGATGATACTTTGCAGTAGTTGGTTTGTGTGGCGGCGTTGGCGCGAACCGGAAATCATCAACGAAATAAAGCGGGATGTCAGAGCAAATCACAGTTAATGGAACTAAGACATTTTCGCTACCCAAAAGTGGCTGAAAATTCATCTGAACACCGAAAAGAGGTCGATGAGTTAAAAACGGCAGAAACCCAATGGACTACCAGATTTATACCGACTAAACTTAAAATCATTGGTACTCGGCTGAAGCTGGTAGTCATGGGCTACAGTTACAAGAGATTGAGTTCAATCATCAAGTATCAGAAAATTATCAGGAGGAAATGATGGCAGGCAAATTAGACGCAAAGGTAGCAATTATTACAGGTGCATCTTCGGGAATTGGGGCGGCGACAGCGATCGCTCTTGCAGAAGAAGGCGCACAGGTGGCGATCACGGCTCGTCGAAGCGAGCGATTGAACGAAGTTGCACAAAAAATTGAAGCGGTTGGCGGGAAGGCTTTACCAATTGTCACGGATATCAGCGATGAAACTCAAGTGAACTCACTGGTACATCGTGTCAACACAACTTTGGGACGAATCGATATTCTTGTGAACAATGCGGGCATGGGAGTATTGGGAACGATTGAGGATGGCAATCCAGCAGAGTGGCGGAAACAGTTCGACCTGAACGTTTTGGGATTGTTGTATGCGACTCATGCGGTTTTGCCTATCTTCAAAGCACAGGGCGTTGGGCATGTAGTCAATCTTTCATCCGTTGCCGGACGGATTACACGGGCGGGCATGGGTGTGTACAGCGCCAGCAAATGGGGTGTAAATGCGATTTCGGAAGCTCTGCGACTGGAAGTTCACAAACACAATATTCGTGTCACCATTATTGAACCCGGTCTAGTTGCCACCGAATTTACCGACAACATCACCGATCCCAGTGCCAAACAAGCGCTCGAAGCCCGGTTCAAAGCCGTCACTCCACTGCAACCGGAAGATATTGCACGGGCGATCGCCTATGCCGTTACCCAACCGCCTCACGTCAACGTGAATGAAATTTTGATCCGACCAACGCAACAGGAATAGGACTTATGTATTGACAAAAACACAATTTTATGCAATTAAAGTCTCTGGTCAACAGTCGCAGCGCGAAAACCTTTTCCACAATTGTTGAGGGCTGCAATTAGCGATATGTTTTGGGAAAGGATTAAGGCTATAACTGAGAACTGGACTGAGGAATTCAAAAAAAGATTTTTTCTTTACCTAGTCACCATCGTGGCACCCTTGATGTCGAGCGTCTCCAACAGGGTCGCGAGATCGTCGGCATAGGTATCCATATCGTTACCAGTCCATGTCTGGTCTGATCGACCGTGGCTGCGGCGATCATGGGCAATGACGCGATAGCCGTTGCTGCCTAGGAACAGCATCTGAGCGTCCCACGCATCTGCGCTCAGCGGCCATCCATGTGAGAAGGTAATGACCGGACCGGTGCCCCAGTCCTTGTAGTAGATCTTTGTGCCGTCTTTCATCGTCACTGTTGTCATGGTATTTAAAATCCTTTGTGAGAAGTCTTAAAAGTGAACGCGTTTTTAAGTTTTGACTAAACTTTGTCTTCACGGCGCAGTCGTAGTTAGTTCAAAATCTAATTTTTCGGTGATCTCGACTTTGCGTGCTGGTTTCGGATAGACTTTCTAATCATTAAACTCTGCCTTGTGAGCCTTGACGAAGGATTGGACTGTCATCGGCACCTTCCCTGTGATGGTTTCGATGGCATCATTTGTTCCTGCGAATAGACCCTCTTGAAAGTCGAGTGCGACGGCGCAAAGATGCTGAATTGTTTGCTCGGGTAAACCGAACTGCTCCAACTGATGGCGGAAGTCCGCGATCCCGATGGGCTCGTAGATTACTTCGCGGCCGAGCACGTCGCTGACCGCCTTCGCGATGCCATACTGATCCATTTCTACCGGACCAAAAAGTTTATAGGTCTTGCCGGAATGCGGAACAGGGTTTGTCAGGATCGCCGCAATCACTCTAGCCTGGTCCTCGGCAGCAATCGGGGCGTGACGCGCGTTGCCGAACGGAAGACTGATCAGTCCCTTCTGCGCTATGTCCTGACGCACTCGTGGATAGGTCAACCACTGAGCAAAGAAGGTTGGTCGCAGATGCGTAACGGGAACACAAGACCAATCGAACACACGCTCGGATATCCAGTGATCGCGCGCCTGATGGCTCTTTGAGTCTCGTCGGGCGGATATCTGCGACATGTTTACAATGCCGTTCAAGCCAGCCTCCTGGGCAGCTTGGGCAAAGTAGGCGGTGGCATTGATCAGACCCGGAACTAGCGGGTAGACAAAGTAGGCAGCGCCGATGTCTTCCATCGCCGAGCGCACTGAATCCAGGTTTAGCAAATCGCCAAAAACCACCTCAACACCACTAGATCGAAGCCTTGCTGCGCGATCATCGTCTTTGCGGACCATGGCACGGATCGAGACGTCGAGCTTTGTCAGGGCGTCAATCGTATAGCCACCAGTAGCACCGGTAGCTCCAGTGACAAGAACAGGTTGGCTTTTCATCAACACTCTCCTTATTAATCTTTGAGTTCATACGCTTCTTTGTGGTCGGCAACGTTCAGCACAAACACCACACTAGGGCTTAACTTACTATTGTTAAGAAGCCTTTTCCCCGCGAAATACAGCCGTGCGGTCTGGCGTATTTCGGTGGGAACGAGCGCTTTCCACGCACTTGGGGGTGGATAACAGAGATCTTATTAAACTTGCGGTTAGTCATGACAGCATTGCCTTGGCTACTTGCTCCGGCTCATCGACCTGTAGCCAATGACCTGCCGGCACGATAGTGAGGGAGGCGTTCTTCAACTGACACTGACGCCGCTCGGCCACGGCCACGGTGATATAGGGATCATACTGTCCCCAAATGAGCTTTACCGGGATGTCGAGCGTCCTGAGTTCCGGCAAACGCGTGGCGTTTCGGACATGCTCATCAAAGAACTGCGCCGCCATCTGCACTAACGCTGGACCTGAGCTGGGCTGAGCAATTAAGTTCTCTTTGATAAGTGGACCGAGAAACTCGTTGAAACGCGGCTTGTGCGCCTCTAGAAGGGAGTCCTGAAATTTTTGCTGCTGCCAGGTCAGCAGCCAGCCAAATTGCTCGAAACTCTGGGCGATCGCGATCGCGAGTTCGTGAAGGCTCTCGGTCGCGAAGAGCGTGATCATCTCAGGCCAAAGGACAGTGGAATCTTCCGAATAGGCTGAATTGAGCATGATCACGGAGTCAACGCCCTTTGGGTGAGCGAGTGCGTAGTTGAGCGATGCCATCCCGGAAGCATCATGAGCGACCGGGACAATCTTCCCTAAATCTAAGCCCTCGACAACAGCTTCAAGGTCCTCCAGCTGCTGCTTAAAGCTGTAGGCAATGCCAGCAGGTTTGTCCGAGGCACCATAGCCTAAAAAATCGAACGTGACGACGCGCCGCCCGCTAGCAGCTAGGTAGGGGATCAAGTCGTCCCAGATATGCAGGTTATCGGGAAAGCCATGCATAAGTACAAAGGCAGACCCTACCCCTTTGTAGTCGCGTGCATACACTCTTCCCTGCTCCCGCAAAATATAGTGTTCGGTGAAGGACGGTTTGCTATCCATGTGATTATCTGCTCCCATTTTGCCAAATTTTACGTCGTGTCTTGCTTCCTATTTCAGAGCTATATATGCAACATTCCGAATAGATGCTAGAGCTGTTGGTTGGTGTTGTATAATATGGTTGGCGATGTCCTGACCTCTGGAAAATCGGCGTCCGATTCCGCCAGCCACAAACGTGTGAAGACAACCCCCGGATTGGTGCGAATTTCGGTAATTATGGACGACCAGAATTCCGGAAATTATGAAATTCACCATTGGAATGCGGATTAGAGCAAAAGGCAAGGTCAAAAACGCTACTTGATGAGCATTCCAAGTGGGCTGAGCGGTCCAATAGGCATCAGATCGAATGTCATTAGGTTCGCCTGACTGAGCGGCAATGCTTTGAGCAGCGCGTCGGCTTCCTCGACCGTATCGACGGTCATCAGAAAGATGACGCCAGCGTCGTTGTCACGACGCCAGAACTGCTCCATCTTCCCATCTAAATAAATTTGCAAGGTAGCGGGAACTTCGTTCGGAAGATACATTTCCCTCTGCTCTGGTGTGAGCGGCTTCAGTGTTCCGATGGCCATGACTTTCATGTATGGTCTCCTGTGTTGTGTTGCAAAAAGCAGGGGAGGTGATAAGCTCGTGCCCCAATCTGATCTCTGTGTATGTCCAAGTCCAATCCCTTCAAGTGGCGACACTATGAACCTGAAGTCATCCTATTATAGAGATTCTCAATTGTGTCTCATAAATTCTCGTCCTCACTAGATGCCCCTCTCCCAATCTTGGGAGAGGGGTGCATGCTAAGAGCGGTAAGGAGATTATGTATGTGACTTAAACGAGAAGCGTTATATATGTTTTCTGGTACCAGTCAAACAATAAATTATTGTTCTTCCGCTAATACACTAACTCATGTTTTGTCAAGAATAATTAAGATACGTTTGCCGTGGATTTGGCTCGTTCAACATGGCAAGACGAACACTAAAAGGATGGGAAATTATGAGCATGTTGAGGAAAAGCAAGTGAAAAAAGTAGACAAAGAGGCAGTCAAAAAATGGGGAAAATTTATCAAGAAAGGCAGAGGGCAGGAGGCAGCTATGAGTCACGGGAATACTGGCTCCTGTCCTCTGCCCGTGACCGAAGGGAACAAGGGTCTAAAACCCCACCGTCTACACGGTGCTTACAATTGGTTGGGGTCTGAATCCCCATCCAATTGTTCCTTCTGCCCTCTGCCCTCTGCCTTCTGCCTTCTTCAATGTTCCAATCTTTGCAATGGCTGCATAATTGATTTCTTCAAAGAGTTTTCTGTCCTCAAAAGTATTTTGCAACACAACCAATGTAGCAGCCGTAGTTGCAGACATCACGAATCTCCTATACGCTAGACTATATTTCATTTTTAGAATAAGCTGATAGCTTATTCGTTACAATGTCTATTTCAACTGATTTATTATCTGAAACAACTGAACGCATACCTGAATGCGATGTTTTTAGTGATGTTCTAAAGACCATGCACATCAGCGGTAATACTCTGCTCAATGAGAACTATGTTTCTCCCTGGGCAATCACAATTCCTGATACTAATCGTATCGGTGCCATCTTAAACCTCACTCCTAACACTCGTGTGGTAGTATTTCACCTAGTAAAACGAGGTTGCATTGAGATCATCCTGCCTCAAGAACAAACGGTCATTGTCGAAGCAGGCGGACTGGCTATTTGCTTTGGTGGTGGAGAACATCAGGTAGGTCAAGGCTCCGGTGTGCGTCCACTAGAAGTAGAAAAGCTATTATTCGGTGGCAACAACCCGTTTCAGCCTCAAGAGCAAACGCTGCGGTCTACGGCTCTCGTCTGTGGTGTGTTTCTCATGCATCATTTCAAGCTCAATCCCCTCCTGGAAGCCTTACCACCTTTTCTGCATGTTTCTACCCGGCATTTTAATGGGTTACATAACCTGAGCGTGATTGCTGAATTGATGGCACAAGAAATGGATAGAAAATTGGCAGGTAGTGATTATGTTGTTGATCGGCTACTAGAGTTGACTTGTGCCGAAGCCATTCGATTTTATATAGAGTCCTTGCCTCCACAATCAACTGGTTGGTTGACAGGACTGCGAGATCCGGTAATTAGCCGCGCGCTTGCCATGATTCATGCTCAACCGGGTCAAAATTGGACTGTTACTAACTTGGCTAAAGCTGTCATGATGTCACCATCTCGGTTTGCAGCGCGATTTGGATCGGTGATCGGAGAAAGCCCAATGGCGTATGTCACAACATGGCGGATGAATGTTGCGGCTCGCCTTTTAGCAAGTACGCAACAAGACATCAACGCCATCGCCACCCAAGTTGGTTATGCAAGCTTGCCCGCCTTTAATCGCGCTTTCAAACGACACTTGGGCTTCCCCCCAGCCACTTGGCGATCGCTCCACTACTCCTAGTTGTTATGTTGCCAACTGTGGGAATGGATTATTGCTGACAAAGTGTACAGTAAATCGAAGCGCACTGTCATCGGATCGCCAAGATGCCAACCGCATTTCCCAGTCGGGAAGATCTTGCCCCAGGACTTCACATGGCTGTTCATGGAAATTACTTCATCTTTTTTCGCCTGCAAGAACACTCAGTGCGTATCGAAGGCATCGTTCAAGGCGCACGTCGGCTTAGTGATGTAGATATCTGACACATAATTCATCCCCTTAATCAGCAATGCTGTAAGTCGCTTGTAAACGTTGTAA
Organism: Rhizonema sp. PD37; assembly: GCA_029379215.1. Taxonomy (GTDB): domain Bacteria; phylum Cyanobacteriota; class Cyanobacteriia; order Cyanobacteriales; family Nostocaceae; genus Rhizonema. The sequence goes on along the minus strand of JAQYWO010000064.1, from coordinate 17,431 downwards.
AAGATATTCTCCCGCAAGAATTGGTGGATACATAGGCTGTTCTTGACGACTATCCAGACAAGTGATTTCTGTATCATCATTGGGATGACAGAAAAAAGCAATAGAATATCGAGACTGTTTCACTCGACTATCATTAGGAATTATGACCCGATGCTTAGTTGAGCAAAACACATGATTTGTCCACCGTTGCATTAAATCACCAGTGTTGACCACTATCATACCAGGAATTGGGGGAGATGCAATCCAATCTCCTGTTGTCGTCTGTACTTCCAACCCCCCCACTTCATCTTGAAAAAGTAAAGTCAGACTGCCATAATCAGAATGCTCACCAGCACGTACTTGTCCGGTTTTGGCGGGTGTTTGTAGTGGGGGATAGTGCAGCGATCGCAGGGTATGATGTTGTTGATTGTGCCTTGTCGTCAAAAAATCGAATGGCAATTCCAACGCCAAAGCAAATACTTGCAAAACGGTGTTAGCAATTTCTGTACAAGCTTCAAAAAAGGCGAGAAATTCAGAGTTGGAGGCTGGAGATATAGAAGAAGTGGGACACATTAGTTCTGCTTTGCTAACATTAAACGCTTCTTTTAAATCGCCTGGTTTGTTGGGATTGAGACATTCTCTCTCAATCCCAACATAACCTGTGTTACTCGATTCTTGACTCCAAGCTAACTGTTGTTTTACTGCCAAAGGTAAATTGAAGAAAGACTTGCTCTGGGCAAATACTTGCTGAATCAAGTCGAGTGAGATTCCTGGATTTTGCAAGTACATGAAGCCAATTTCGTGGCAAGCTTGATAGATTTGTTTGACTACAGTTTGCCGAGATCCTGCATTACCATTGCGGAAAGCAGCTAAATCAATGACTGGGATTGCAGACATTAGGTATCACCTGATCTTTCCAAAGGTTCTCTCTCACAGAGTTTAAGTTAAAGCTGGAAAAAGAGCAATAGTCATGATAACAGCAAATTTAAGTGACTCCTCGGTGCCTGATGCAGTATATTTTGTTCTATATTATGGTATAATAATTTACAACTGTTAAAATGCGAATTCTGCAAATTGTCCCTTCTATTTCCCTGATTTACGGTGGTCCTAGTCAAATGGTACTAGGATTAGCACCAGCACTAGCAAGGGCAGGAGTGGAAGTCGTAGTTCTCACAACCGATAGTAATGGCGATATCGATCAAAAACCAATGGAAGTTCCCTTAAATCGCCCGGTTGAGCAGGATGGCTATCAAATAATTTACTTTCGTTGTGCTCCGTTTCGTCGCTACAAATTCTCTCTAGACTTACTGAAGTGGTTAAATCGTCATGCCTGCGAGTTCGATTTAGCGCATATTCATGCTTTATTTTCCCCCGTAAGTACTGCGGCAGCGACTGTATGTCGGATTTCAAAGCTACCTTATATTTTGCGTCCTTTGGGAACTCTCGATCCTGCCGATTTACAAAAGAAAAAACAACTCAAACAGCTTTATGCGGCAATTTTAGAACGTCCCAATTTAGCTGGTGCAGCCGCGATTCACTTTACTAGTGTTCAGGAAGCGAAAATATCAGAACGATTTGGTGTTGCCACACAAGATTTGATGATTCCAATAGGAGTGATCCCTCCTCAGTTCCCGCTTCAAAAGGGGAGAAGTGTCGTGCAAAGTAAATATGGGATACCAGAAGATGTACCTCTAGTATTATTTATGTCCCGGATTGACCCTAAAAAGGGGTTAAATTTACTTATTCCAGCTTTAGAAAAGCTTTTAGAGACTGGGTTAAATTTTCACTTTGTTTTAGCGGGAACGAATCCTCAAGATCCTGATTATGAACAACAGATCAAAGCTCAAATCCAAGCTTCACCAATGCGATCGCATACTACCCTCACTGGTTTTGTGACAGGTGAATTAAAGTCTGCTTTACTGCAAGCTGCTGATTTATTCGTCTTGCCGTCTTACTACGAAAATTTTGGTATTGCTGTCGCTGAGGCAATGGTCGCCGGAACACCTGTAGTTATCTCAGATCAAGTACATATTTGTCAAGAGGTGCGCGATAGCGAGTCAGGATGGGTAAGTACAATGGATGTACATTCACTTACTGAGTTACTTCAAACAGCTTTACAGAACCCTGACGAACGCCAGAGGCGAGGGTTACGCGCTCGAGAATATGCATTGAAGAACTATAGTTGGAATGCAATCGCCCGTCAAACAATTCAGGCATATCATCGCTACTCGCGATGAGTTGCGCTCATGAGTTATGTTCGAGTTAATGAGGGAGTGGGATGGAGTGCGATAAGCTACCTGTTATTAAATGTGATCGCATCTATTACGGTTTACTCCTTCTTTTCCGGATAAGGAATGCCTAAAGCTGCTGGGGGCTTGGATCTACCAGCTAAACCAACTAAAGCGAGAATTGCGACTGTATAGGGAAGCATACTTAAAAATTGGTAAGGGATATTCACACCTGTTGCTTGAATTCGTAATTGCAAGGCTTCTGTAGCACCAAAGAGTAAGCAAGCGAAAAAACTGAATACAGGATGCCACTTGCCGAAAATTAATGCGGCGATCGCGATAAAACCTTTTCCAGCACTCATTCCTTCGGCAAAGTATTTTACTTGCACCAAGCTTAAATATGCACCACCCAATCCAGTTAGACAACCACTCATAATCACAGCAAGATAACGTACCCGTGGTACTGAGATACCAGACGTGTCAACAGCCTTGGGGTATTCTCCGACAGCACGTAGCGTCAGACCAAATTTCGTATAAAATAATATGTATGTACTTAATGCAACTAGAATAAATAGCAAATACACCAGAGCATCTTGCTGAAATAATAGAGGACCGAGCAAGGGAAGATGGGCTAGACTTGGAATGATGATTGGCTGAATTCCCTCCAAACGCTGAGTGTTGCCACTGCTAAAAACCAACCGTGCGAGAAACGATGTTACTCCAGCTGCTACAAGATTAATTGCTAACCCAGAAACCAATTGCTCAACCCGCAAACTAACAGACAAGAACGCGTGAAGTAACCCTACCAATCCTCCACTTACGAAAGCTGCAAGGATACCTATCCAAGGATTATTTGTATAAAAAGTAGCAACAGCACTCGTAAAAGCCCCAGTTAAGAGCATTCCTTCTAAAGCGATATTCAGTACTCCTGAACGTTCTGAGCAAAGTCCTCCCAGTGCAGCAAAAGCTAAAGGTACCGCGAGACGAAGACTGGAAACCAGATAATCAGAAAAGAAATTAGTCACTGTTATTTGTCTTTTGTAGAGAGGAAGAATGAAAGTTGATTCTCAATTAATTAAATTTAATGACAATGAAGAACGAGAGAATAGAACTTTGGGACAGGGATGTAGTAAGCATAGACAAAGGAGCCGCTTGTCGTCAGACATCGCTCCACCAAAAAGATCACAGGAAAAGTCAGGTATTTTTATCGTTTAAATTAAACTTAGACAGTAGCACTATAGTAAAGTTAATCGTCAAATATAACTTTTTCAATTCGTATGAACACTAACACATCCAGAGATAAAAGTAGTGAATCTCAAGTGCTTCATGAATTTAAGTCTTCTTACACACCTAAAGAGCTCGGGAAGTCTGGTAGCCCCGTTCGCGTCAGCGTCTCCGCCAGGAGAAGGGTGATTGTCAAGGAATTAGGTGAAGTTTTTTAACTCTTTCGATATTCCACCGCCAGACTAATTGCAATAAATAGCACAGTCAAACCTTGAATTGCATAAATCACAGTAATTGGTACCCCTGCACTACGCTGCATAACATTTGCTCCACTCCTCAAAGCAGCAAAGAAGAGAGAATTTAAGACGACACCCAAAACGCTACCTCGACTGAGAAAGGCGATCGCTAGGGCATCAAACCCGTAACCAGAAGAAACCATCTCAAACAGCCGATATTTCAACCCCATAACCTCACACGCACCAGCTAACCCAGCCAAACCACCTGCCAAACTCATCACCAACATGATTGTTCTTTCAACAGAAATACCACTGTAACGAGAAGCAATCGGATTAAACCCAACCGCAGAAATTTGGTAGCCAAGAGGCGATCGCACAAGTAATACCCACAAAAGGGAGGCGGCAACTAACGCCAATAGTATTCCTGCATGGGCAAGACTCCCTGGTAGAATAATTGGTAACTGAGCGTCTTTAGCAATGAGTGGCGAATAAGGGCTAGGCGCACCTGGTTCCTGCAAAGGATGTTGAACTAGATAACTCACTAAATTTATTGCTATGTAGTTCAGCAGCAAAGTGGTAATAACCTCATTAACACCCCGTATCGCTTTGAGATAACCAGGAATCAAACCCCAAACGGCACCAAACACAAATCCTGCGAAAAGTGCTAACGGGATATGAATCAAAGGATGTAAGCCGTGAATATACAACCCAACCACAGCACTTCCTAAAGCACCAAGGTAAATTTGTCCTTCCCCACCAATATTAAATTGCCCAGCACGCAGAGCAACCAATACCCCTAAGCTAGTTAACAATAGGGGTGTCATCTTAGCCAGTGTATTACCAAACCCAAAATAGGTAAACAGAGATTCTTGAAACAAAGCAGTGTAGGCTGTGATCGGACTTGCCCCAGCTAGTGTAATCAAAAAAGCACCAACTAGCAATGCAGAGATGATGGCAATCAGTGGTGATAGAATTGGCTGCACAACAGGGCGAATCCGAATGCTGTTCATCTGTTTCCCCCACCCATAAAAAATCCAATCTCCTCAAGCGTCGTCTTTTGAGTATCCAAAATAGCTACAAACTCACCTTCATACATCACCGCAATGCGATCGCTCAATGTCATTATCTCCTCCAACTCAGTCGAAATATACAAAATAGCTGCACCGCGATCGCGTTCTGCCAATAACCGTTGCTGCACTGATGACGTTGCCCCCACATCTAATCCTCGCGTTGGTTGCATTGCGACAATTAACATGGGTGTTTCCGCAAGTTCCCGCGCCAGTACAACTTTTTGTTGATTTCCCCCTGACAGCTGACTGACTTTCACATCTTCTGCGAAAGCGAGAATATCAAACAGTTGCATAACAGACTGAGCATGGTTTCTGATTGCTTCCCTCTGTAACAAAAAGCGACGACAAAAAGGAGATTTTTTAAAAGCTTTCAAAATAAGGTTTTGAGCAATACTCAACTGCAACACCAAACCAGTTGTTTGTCTATCTTCTGGAATATACCCAATACTTTTCCGATCTCGTATAATTTTTCCTTTCTTGATAGTCCGTAAACCAGCAATAGCATCTGCTAACTCTCTTTGTCCATTACCATCTACACCAGCAATCCCCAAAATTTCTCCGGCTCGGAGTTCAAAAGATACATTGCGAACAGCAACACTCTTCTCCAAAGCAACTTGCAACCTCTGCACTGATAACACCACCTTTCCCACGGATGCTGGAGACTTATGCAACTCTAAAGCCACGTCTCGCTCTACCATCAATTTAGCTAATTGCTGAGGGGTTGCTTTCTTAGTTGTTGTATTTGCTACAACTTTTCCTCGTCGTAAAACTGTCACCCCATCACACAGCTTCACTACCTCTTGCAATTTATGGCTAATGAAAATAATCGTGTGTCCATTAGCTGCGAGCTGGCGGAGAATACTTATTAATAATTCTACTTCCTTTGGTGTCAGCACTGCGGTCGGTTCATCGAGAATCAGTAGCTTGGCTTTTCGGTAGAGAAGTTTAAGAATTGCTACACGCTGTTGCACTCCTACTGGCAAATTTCCAACTTTAGCCGTAGGGTCAATTTCTAATCCATAATTCTGAGAGAGAGTGGCAATTTCTTTGTATTTTTGCCTCAAATTTAAACGCCAGTGATCCAATGTCCCCAAGATAATATTTTCTGTTACTGTGAGTTGAGGAACCAGTATGAAGTGCTGATGAAGCATGCCAATGCCTAGTTTAATTGCTTCACTGGGAGAACTGATTCTAAGTAATTTTTCTTGCAGGTAGATTTTTCCACTATTTTGCTGAGTAATACCACTTAGAATATTCATCAAAGTTGTCTTACCTGCACCATTTTCACCCAAGATTGCGTGAATTTCTCCTTGAGCAATGTTTAGGTTAATATTATCATTAGCAATAAATACACCAAAGCGTTTTGTTATTCCTTCTAGCCGTAAATATGACATTGATTTTGGAATATATCACGGAGTTTATTTATGTACGTTTCTAAATGAGTCGTGAGAATTGTTTTTGGGATGGATGAACCGCCTTAGCGCAGCCATGCCCGTACTGCAAAGCAGAACCCGAAGGGTAGGGCTTTAGACGCCAAGATCGCCGAGGAAGGAAGGAAAGAAAGAGAGAGAGCATTTCACAAATGGTTTATGATTGCGATACGGATTGTTTCTATCTTCTTAAACATCGAGTTGCTTGTCCACCCTCTTGACAGTTTTCAAAGACGATTTTTTGGGAAATAATTTCCTGTCTCGTATTCAAGGCTTTTTGTTTGATTTGTTCGGTAACCATTGTCCCGAACTTTCCTAAATTTAGGATATCTGGTTTTTCTAAACCAATTGTATAAATTTGACCTTTAAGTTGATTTTGCTTGGCAAGTTCTGCTAAATAAGCTATTGCCAAATCTAGCCTTTTTATAGCACTAGTTAAAACGGCTTTGGGAGCGATTTCTAATTGGTCATTTGTGTTTCCAAAAGCATAAACGCCTTGATCACTTGCTGTTTGTAAGACGACAGGTGAAGCATTATCTAACCATTGATAGACAACGTCCACACCAGTAGATATCAGGGCAAGTGTAGCTTCTTTTGCTTTGGAAACATCATTCCAATCACCTGTAAATATAGAGCTAATTTTAATATCAGGTTTAACAGATTTTGCCCCTAATTCTAAGCCTCGTAACTCTTGCTGAGTGGCTTCAAACTTTTCTCCGGCAATATATGCTAAGTGATTCGATTTAGTTATTGATGCGCCTACAATACCACATAAATAACTAGCTTGCAGGTGATCTATTCGTAGAGATGCAATATTATAACCACTAACAGCACCATTGACACCTACAAAGAATGTCTTGGGAAACTGCGGTGCAACTTGTTGAATAGCCGCATCAAATTGTCCCCCATGGGCAATGACAAGATTATATCCCCGACGAGCAAAATCTGAGAGGGTTTCGGTTTGATCTGCTTGTGCAACTTGTTCGACAGATGTCGTCTCGGCACCAAGCTTTTGTTTGACTAATTGTACGCCCTCGTAACCAGATTGATTCCAAGCTTTGTCGGTGATCGTTCCAGGAAGAGCGATCGCAACTTTGAACCCTCCACTACTCTCTGTTGCTGATTGCGTTTGGCTCTTATTGCAAGCTATGAGCAGTAAACTGGTGCTGAAGCTAGCTGAACTATACAAGAGAAATTTACGCCTGCTCAAGTTTACCGTCATAGACTTGCCTTTCAACGAATAATCCTGACCCTACCCCTACTGATTACATTAAACCACCCTGCGCATCTCAAAAACGCGTAGATTCAGGCAGAGTTGAAGTTAACTTTTTATCCTTAAAGATTATCCCGCTTATATTTAGCTAAAAGACTTTCCGGCTCTGCCTCCTACCTTTTTTTAATTCGTCGAACTCACGTTGAATCAAAACCGTGCGCTCGCTTAGGAAATCTTAATCATCTTAATAATTGTAAAACGGTACGTTTCGACGCTTAATATAATATTGCATAACTTAAAATTTTGTATCAAAGTGCCATTGCTCAATCGGAGAACCGGAGTCATATGTCATGATGACAAAGTAGAATACGTATCAAATTATCGACCATAGGGAATATTAAATGGCTCTCCATCTAGGTGATACAGTACCGAACTTTGACCAAGCCTCCACACACGGCGACATAAATTTTTACGATTGGGCAGGCGACAGCTGGGTAGTGCTGTTCTCGCACCCCGCAGACTTTACACCAGTTTGCACTACTGAATTAGGGCAAGTTGCTAAGCTGAAGCCAGAGTTTGATCAGCGCAATGTCAAAGCTATAGCTCTCAGCGTGGATGATGTAGAATCTCATAACGGATGGGTGGGAGACATTGAGGAAACTCAAAACACCACACTCAATTACCCTATTTTGGCAGACTCAGATCATAAAGTTTCTGACCTTTACGATATGATCCACCCTAACGCCAACGCAGCGGTAACCGTGCGTTCTGTGTTTGTCATCGATCCCAACAAGAAACTGCGTCTAACCTTAACCTACCCACCCAGCACTGGACGCAACTTTGATGAAATTCTGCGGGTGATTGATTCGCTGCAATTGACAGACAATCACAGTGTAGCCACACCAGCTGACTGGAAAGATGGTGATGATTGTGTAATTGTCCCCTCACTGAAAGATCCAGAAGTGCTGAAGCAGAAATTTCCCAAAGGGTATCAGGAAGTGAAGCCTTATCTTCGTATGACTCCTCAACCTAATAAGTAATTAACTCAAGCTAGTTACATAGTTAGGGCTGGTAATAGGTAATAGGAAGCAAGAAATGGATAAGCAGGGGAGGCAGGGGTACTCTCTTGAGGAAAGAGTTAATGGAGAATCAGTTCTTTCCCCCCTCTGCACCTCTACTCCCCCTGCTTGCCTTAATGAATAAATTCGTACTGACGTACGGTATTGGTGCCTACCTGAAAAATTAAGGTTTAAGAAAGCCAAGAATGTGGTATCCAACCTTAGTGCAAGATTATGAATAGAAAAATACAAGCCAATGCTTGAAAAAATGGCAGAATACATGAGGGAGCCAGGAATACAGCTAGGCTGGTTGATTGACCGTCTGAACAGAAAAGTTTATATCTATCGTCCGGGAATGCTAGAAGAATGTCTGGATGATCCAGTTTTACCAGGTTTTGTTCTGAATATGAGTAAAATTTGGTAGCGATCCCATTATTGTCAATCTCATTATGCCGTCTTAACGTAAAAATAAAATAGAAGCTTGTGGAATAAACACGTTGAGGAAACGAATTATGCTTTCATCTCCAATTGTGTTGCAGATGCCACCAGAACTGCAAATGACAGACGAACAGTTTTTTGAGTTCTGTCAGATTAACCGTGACTTACGCATTGAGCGGAATGAATTTGGAGATATATCAATTATGTCCCCCACTGGTTCGGAAACAGGCAATCGAGAATTTAGCATATTAGGGCAATTGTGGGCGTGGTGCGAACAAGACAATACTGGTTTAGCTTTTAGCTCTAGTGCAGGATTTAAGCTATCTACGGGTGCTGATAGATCGCCGGATGCTTCCTGGATTAAACTGGAACGTTGGAATACTCTTTCATCGGAACAGCAGAAACAGTTTGCCCCGATTTGCCCAGATTTTGTCATAGAACTTAGGTCTCCCTCGGACAATCTTAAGCCAATGCTTGAAAAAATGGCAGAATATATGAGGGAGCCAGGAATACAGCTTGGCTGGTTAATTGACCGTCTGAACAGAAAAGTTTATATCTATCGTCCGGGAATACCAGAAGAATGTCTAGATAATCCTGCGAGCGTCAGTGGCAATCCAGTTTTACCAGGGTTTGTTCTGAATATGAGTAAAATTTGGTAACGATCCCATTGTTGTCAATATTAAGTCGTCGATTCCAGGTTTACTCGGCGTCTCGACGCGAAAATAAAATAAAAGCTAATTGGGATCATGTCCAGACTTGCCATAAGTATGAATATGAATAACTAAGGTCATTTCAGAATGGATATTAAAAATGGATTTATTGGTACTGTCGGCAATACACCCCTGATTCGCTTAAACAGCTTTAGTGAAGAAACTGGCTGCGAAATTCTCGCTAAGGCAGAATTTCTTAATCCAGGTGGTTCAGTCAAAGACCGTGCTGCACTTTATATTATTGAAGATGCAGAAAAAAAGGGCTTACTTAAACCAGGTGGGACAGTTGTAGAAGGAACTGCTGGAAATACTGGTATTGGACTGGCACATATTTGTAACGCTAAAGGCTACAAATGTCTGATTATTATTCCTGACACCCAGTCGCAAGAAAAGATGGATGCCTTAAGAGCATTAGGTGCAGAAGTTCGCCCCGTTCCTGCTGTGCCTTACAAAGACCCCAACAATTATGTCAAACTATCTGGCAGAATAGCCGATGAAATGGAAAACGCCATTTGGGCAAACCAGTTTGACAATTTAGCAAATCGCCGCGCCCACTACGAAACGACAGGATCTGAAATTTGGGCGCAAACGGGTGGTAAAGTCGATGCTTGGGTAGCTTCTACCGGAACTGGTGGTACGTTTGCAGGTGCTGCAATGTATTTGAAAGAAAAGAATCCAGCTATTAAATGTGTTGTCGCCGATCCGATGGGAAGCGGACTTTACAGTTATATTAAAACAGGCGAAATCCACATGGACGGCTCTTCTATCACCGAGGGTATTGGCAACAGTCGCATCACAGCAAATATGGAAGGCGCACCAGCTGATGATGCTATCCAAATTGATGATCGAATCGCTCTACAGGTTGTCTACCAATTGCTACAAAAAGATGGCTTATTTATGGGTGGTTCCACTGGCATCAATGTCGCTGCTGCTGTTGCTTTAGCAAAGCAAATGGGATCAGGACATACTATTGTCACCATTTTATGTGATAGCGGTTCCCGTTACCAGTCACGCATCTTCAACCATGAGTGGTTAAAATCGAAGGGACTGTTGCTAAATTAGTTACACTATGTAGTCGGAGTGTTGATAACAATTAACAAATGACTGACTCCGTTTCTCCCAATTGTGTCCGCGTATGTTTAAATCGCACTTGCCGTAAGCAAGGTGCTTTGAAGGTGTTAGAAGCTTTTGAAGCGTCGCCAGTTACTGGTGTGACGGTGACTGGTAGCGGTTGTTTGGGACAATGCGGCAATGGTCCTATGGTGCTGGTATTACCAGAAGAGGTTTGGTATAGTGGTGTTCGCCCTGATGAAGTGGCTTTAGTCGTAGAACAGCATTTGCGAGGTGGTAAAAGGGTAACTCAGATGCTTTATCATCGGTTTCATTCCCAAGAATAATACTAAGTAGTGATTAGTCGTCAGCCATTAGAGGTATACGTATAACCACGGACTTGAGCTAAATGTATTAATACCTTGGGACTGTAAACTTGTTGACTAAAGCGATACCTTCCATGAATATCCAACAGCTACGCCAATCTTTAAAACTGAAGTGGGTGAATCACTACTATAAAAACCGTTCCTGGCTTGTAAAAGTTCAAGTTTGGGGAACTTATGATGGGCAGCGTCGTCCGACATCTGGTTTTATTTTGGCGACTATGTCTGTTTTGGAACCTCAGCTTGATGAGATTTTTCCTTTCATCTTGGATTTAAATAACAATCCTGATCAAATCGTTGCCGCTTTAGGTCTAAACTTCAATCCTGAAGAGCAGTTACATTTAATAGAATTAGATTGTCAGGAAGTTGCCAGTCAGGTTCACAGCGAGTCTCTACCAGAGACTCTTTGCGTAGGCGCAGCCAGCCGCAGGCATCGCCAACCTAACGCCTCGATTGCCGTTGCTTCTAAACCAGAAAACAAACCTCAACCTCACGCCTCAATTGCCGTTGCCTCTAAACCGGAAAACAAACCTCAACCTAACGCCTCGATTGCCGTTGCCTCCAAACCAGAAAACAAACCTCAACCTAACGCCTCGATTGCCGTTGCCTCTAAACCAGAAAACAAACCTCAACCTAACGCCTCAATTGCCGTTGCCTCTAAATTTCATGGTAAACATGGCAAAAGCCAACCTGTTGCATCAATTGCAGTTGCTTCCAAGTTAGACACTAAACGCCAACCTACAGCATTAGTTTCAGTGACTTCCAAATTGGATAGCCAAAATCAGCATATAAAGGCTCAACAGAAAAATGTTCCTAATAAAGCTCATCTCTCGCCGACGCACAATCCCTCTAGTTTACATAATTGGATAGATGACTTTTGTCAAGGTGTAGAGTGATACGCATATTAAGCTCTTCTTAGACGGTTTTGAACGAATAGGATTAATTCTTAATAATTCTTCACAAAATAAGCTCCCAAATAAGCATCATGAAAGCGGAATAAATCAGCAGAACCACTGTAACATTTTAGGTAAAATTTTGTTAAGAATAGTAACATAATGGTCAGTGAAAGGAAATAAAGAGAAATGAAGAACGCAGTTGCAAATCAGCCATCACACCAAGTCGTCATAGTCGGCGGTGGTTTTGGTGGACTTTACGCAGCCAAATCACTGAGCCGCAATGACATTCAGGTTACTCTTATAGATAAACGCAACTTTCATTTATTCCAACCACTGCTATATCAGGTTGCGACAGGAACACTTTCGCCAGCTGATGTCTCGTCCCCATTACGCTCAGTACTTAGTAAAAGAAAGAATACAACAGTACTACTGGGACATGTGAAAAATATTGATCCAGAAGCACAACTCGTCTTCATGGATGAAGAAGAAATCTCTTACGATACTTTAATCGTTGCTACAGGTGCAAAGCATTCCTATTTTGGTAAAGACGACTGGGAAAAAACTGCGCCAGGATTAAAAACTGTAGAAGATGCCATAGAAATGCGTCGTCGCATCATCATGGCGTTTGAAGCAGCAGAAAAGGAAACTGATTTAGAAAAACGTCGTGCTTGGTTAACTTTTGTCGTTGTTGGTGGTGGGCCTACTGGTGTGGAATTAGCAGGTGCGATCGCAGAACTGGCGTATCATACAATGAAAGAAGACTTCCGCAATATTGACACATCCCAAACGCAGGTATTACTCCTTGAAGGATTGGATCGTATTCTGCCACCTTTTGCACCAGAATTGTCATTAGATGCAGAAGCATCTTTGAAACGCTTGGGTGTGACTATTAAGACAAAAACACTTGTCACAAACATAGAAGATGATGTTGTTACCATCAAACAAGATTCAGAGGTGTCACAGATTGCTGCCAAAACCGTATTATGGGCAGCAGGCGTGAAAGCTTCGTCGTTGGGAAAGGCGATCGCAGAATGTACAAAAGCTGAGTGCGATCGCGCCGGAAGAGTTATCGTTGAACCTGACTTAAGTGTCAAGGGATATCCTAATATTTTTGTGATTGGCGACTTGGCACATTTTGCTCATCAAAATGGCAAACCTCTTCCTGGTGTAGCACCCGTAGCAATGCAGCAAGGACAATACGTTGCTTCAGTGATTAAACAGCGAATGAGCGGTAAGACATTACCACAATTTTCTTATGCAGACAGAGGTAGTTTAGCAGTCATCGGGCAAAATGCTGCGGTGGTAGACTTAGGTTTCATCAAGTTTACAGGTTTCGTAGCGTGGCTGTTCTGGCTGTTGGTTCACATATACTTCTTAATTGAGTTTGATAACAAGCTTTTGGTTATGCTTCAGTGGGGCTGGCACTATTTCACTAGAAGTCGTCGGGCAAGATTGATTACAGGTAAGGAATTACCAATATCCCCAGAGGTGGACGAGAAAAGTAATTTTTATACCTCGGTAAACGGCGAATCAATAGCAAAGGTTTCTTGATAAGTATTCAGCTATCAGCAATCAAACAAATTATGTACGTCAGTATATTTAAACAAGTCATCTCGACTTGTGCTGACGGCACGACGGCTGATAGCTGAATGATATTTTCTATTATGTTCGGTTGAACACTTATAATAATGTTTGTAGTTGCGCTACTCGCAGAGAAGCGCAACTACGAATCTATCTTTTATTTATAACTCATTTGTAGAACATGATATTACTGGCAAACTCACAATAAACGTTGTTCCCACTCCAACTTTACTGGCGAAGGTTATTTCTCCGCGATGCAACTCTACGTATTGTTTAACAATTGCCAGTCCTAAACCATGCCCTGGTATATTGCCTACATTGCTACCTCTGTGAAAAGAATTAAACAAATCTTCTTGATCTAATTGTGGAATACCAATACCTTCATCTTGGATGCGGAACATTACTTCTCCTTCTACAAAGAAAAGATCAAAACGAACTGCGCCACCGAAAGGTGAATACTTAACAGCATTTGCCAGCAAATTCGCCAGAATGTGCCGCAGTAGTTTCTGATCTAGACATGGGAGGTAAGTTTTTATCGCTAGCGATCGCGAATGACAGGTAGTATCTTCCAATTCGCGATACTGCCCTTGCGTTGTGAAAATGACTTTGTACTGATCGCCTGCACTAAATTGTACTTCCGTTACTAAATCTTGGCAAAAATTTTCCACATCTAGAGGCGCGGGATTGAACATCAATTGATTTACTTCCGCCTTACCAATTAGCAAAACATCACTCATCAAATCCGTCATATGTTTAACAGCATTTTGAATATGGCATAGATATTCGCTTTTTTTTGCTTCATTTAGTTGATGAGTATAACTTGCTAGTATATCAGTATAAGTTCCAATAGTAGTTAATGGATTGCGAAATTCATGACTCACCATTGAGACAAAGTTAGACTTAAATTCTCTCATCTGTTTTTCTTTTTTTAAATCTGTTCGTATTACCATTTCGGTCTGATGCTTATTCAAAGCTATTTCAATAGTAGTAATTAATTGAGTTTCTTCAAAAGGTTTAAGTATATAACCGAATGGTTGAGAAGTTTTCGCTCTTTTTAAAGTACTATCATCTGAATAAGCCGTCAGATAAACCACCGGAATGTCAAAGCGATTAATAATCTGTTCAGCCGCTTCTATACCGTTCATATTGCCTTTCAGCATAATATCCATCAAAACTAAATCTGGCTGTGACTCTTCTGCGATTTCAATTGCTCGTTCTCCATAAGCAGCAATAGTTGGAACAATATATCCTGCTTTTTCCAGGCAAGATTTGATATCATAAGCAATAATTCTTTCATCTTCAACAACTAAAATTTTGGTATTCATTGTTATCCGTTTAATTAGGTTCTGAAAAATTAATTGTAAATAATGTTCCTAAATTAGAATGAAATGAAATTTTCCCTTCCAACTGCTCTACTAAATTCCAAACCAACTGTAAACCTAGAGATTTCTGTTTGCGGATTTCTATATCTTCGGGAATTCCTATACCGTTATCGCTTACACTTAATAAGTAGTTTCCCTTTCCCAATAATAAAAAACTTATAGAAATTTCACCTATATTCCTATCTAAGAAAGCATATTTAATAGAGTTAGAAACAAGTTCATTAATAATTAAACCACAAGGAATAGCCGTATCTATTCTTAACAATATGTTATGAATGTTTAAATTTATTTTGATATTGCAATCGACTTTATAACAGCGGAGTAAGTTACTTGTTAAATTCTGAACATACTCTAAAAGTTGAATTCTAGCTAAATCAGTTGATTGATAAAGATTTTCATGAATCATTGCCATAGCACGGATACGATTCTGACTATCTTGGAAAATATCAAGAGTTTGTTCGTTTTGAATGTATCCTACTTGCAACCTCAGCAAACTCGAAATAATTTGTAAATTATTTTTAACTCTATGATGAATTTCTTTTAAAAGAACTTCTTTCTCTTTTAAAGATGTTTTCAGTTTAGTTTCAGCTAGTTTACGTTCAGTAATATCAGTATTTGAACCTGCAATCAAATAAGGGCTATTATTTGCATCTTTAAGAACAGTACCACGGGCAATTAACCACAGATATCTACCATCCTTATGTTGCATTCGATGTTCAACCTCGTACTTAGAAATAAGACCGTTTACGTAACTATTAAATTCAAATTTAACTGATTCAATATCATGAGGATGGATTAAATTTAGCCAACTATCGAAGATGTTAGTAAGTTCATTTTCATTATAACCTAGCAAATTCTTAAAACTTGGATCTATATACATCTTGTGAGTTTGAATGTTCCATTCCCATATACCTACTTTCCCTGCATTGATTGCTCGTGCATATCTTTCCTCACTCACTCGTAATGCTTGCTCTACCCACTTACGTTTTAAGGCATTTCCTAACATTTCTCCTACCATTTTCAGTAAAGCAATACTGTCTTCTGTCCAAGTTCTTGAAAAGATGACTGATTCAAATCCTAAATATCCAATCAGGAAACCACTACAAACTATTGGTAAGATAATGAGAGATTGAATGTTTGGATAGTCAGAAAATTCTTCTTGTAAAAGCTCACTTACACAAGGAATATGAATAGTTTCAAGGCGGCTAATTTTTTCGATGATCCAAGGTAAAAGCCTAAATGAGGTTTCTTTTTTACCATGAACTAACCCTTCAACATCTTTGGCACACCATTCATAAGTGTTATTCGTTGTAGTGTCACTGTGGGCAAATAAAAATACATAACTCCGCTCGACATTTTCAAATTCTCCAATTTTTCGCAATGCTTGGTTAATGCCGTTATCAATTTCATCAGGAGCAAGGTTGATAAAGTGTGTTGATATGCTAGTAATTAGTTTTTCAAATTCAACTCGATAGCGGAGTGCTTCTTCAATGCGCTGACGCGCTCTAATTTCTTGCCGCAAGCGAGCATTAGTACTCTTTAATTCATAAGTTCGCTCTTCAACTCGAATTTCTAATTCATCTTTAGCTATTTTTAATGCTTTTTGTGCTTGATAACGCTCAGTAATATTACGTACAATTACGATAATTTGATTGGTAATTGATGGTAACAGTCTTGCTTCAAAGCTTTTTTCTCCTGTGGGAAATACTAAAGAGTATTCAATTGCTACTAAAGAGTTTGTTAAGAGTAGTTGAGAAATAGCCTCTTGGAATTGTCTGCTGATATCAGATGGTAATACGTCTTGTATGAGTCTCCCTAAGAATTTTTCCGGTGGCAAGTAGATATCTGATGTCTTTTTAGAGTGACAGCTGAGAATTGTGCCATCACTCTTCAGCCGTAGGTATATATCGGGAAAAGCTTGAAACAATTCTTGTAATTCAGAAGTTGTTTGCAGTAGTTGCGCTTCTGTAGCAATGCGATCGCATATTCCCCGTTGCAAACGCTTATTAGCTTTTAGCAATTTTTCTGTTTGCTCTGTAATTTGCTGTTCTAATGGCTCGGAAGCTGTTCTCAAAGTCACTTTCAACAAGTCGTGTTGTTTTATTTCTTGCTGTAACTTCTCTTTTGTCTCTAAGAGCTCTGCCTGCAATGCTGTAGCAATACTTTCTGCTGTAACTATTTCTAACAGTTGCCCTTCATCATCCACAATTGCTAAATGACGTACATTTTGCCTACTCATCAAAGAGAGAGTTGTATTAATATCAAAATCTCGCTCCAAAGTCAAAACAGGTTTTCTCATAATTTCCCCAATTTTGACTTTTTCTAAATTCACTCCGTGAACCATCATCCGCAAAATGTCTGCAAGCGTGAATATACCTAATAATTGTGAACTTTCTATCACGAATATGCAATCATTAGGCATGAAAAATTCATCTTGAGAAGCTTCTATAAGAGCAGATTTAACAAGAACCTCTGTCACATAAGTTTCAGGATGCATAGTCAAAATATAATTTTTAATTGCATAATTAAATATTATTGTCATATCGGCAATTT
>JAQYWO010000496.1:812-3897 GCA_029379215.1 Rhizonema sp. PD37 | reverse complement strand
TGGTGTCTTTCTAAAACAAAGATGACATAGCTTTCAGTTGCTAAACATCTGTATTTTTGCGTATTTTATTTATGAAACTAATTAAAAAACCTAAGTATAAATAATTATATAGCTTATGAATATTTTCTCCAAAAAGCTTTTTTTGTTTGCATTTGCACCATTCCTTATGATTTAGTCTCCTTTGTTATTTTTAAAACAAATGAAAATAAGGTAAAATTTTTTACATATAATTATAAAGAAGGTATAAACAGCTATTGATTGCCTCTCCCTCCTTTCTGTAGTCAAGTCAACTCAATTCTGATAGGATTTTTGAGTCTAAGATGTTATGGCAGGTTTCAATTGAATCACATACAAAGATAAAAAATCGTAGAGATACTTCAAAGCGTGTCTTTACATTTTGTCTTGTATGTAAATAAGTCGGCATAGATAAATGAAAGTTTGTAGTAAGTGCTAAAGTGCTGTAGACGCGGAGCGGCTTCTCGGAGAGTAGCGCTTACTACAAGCTAATTTTACTTTTCTTAACGTAATTCAGTTTTTTATCTCCGACTTACTTAAATGAAAATAAAATTTATGACTTACGGACGCTCACAAATGGAACATCATATATATAACTGAAGCCTGGTTATTCTAGGCTTCAGTCTTGTAAGGGATAGCGGAAAGGGCGATGCTGCTACGAGTCATGGGGAACTTTATAAATAAATTTAGGCAGACTTCTGCCTTACCCTATGCGAACGTCGTGCATGCGATCGCCTCTACGTGCTGATCTGGAGATGTCTAATCAATTCGGAAGCTTGCAACCGTTTATGCAATACAGAGGACTAAATTTTTTGGGATAAATTTTTCTTAAACCTTCTGCCCTCAGCATAACCGCCTTTCTTCGAGCAGGGCATAATTATAATTTTCCAAGCAGTGAGTTGATTTCGTTAGACTGCCCGAATTAAAGTGCCTTGAGTGGGCGCTCCTAAAACTGCTTTAGCCAAATTTCCTGGAATATTCCCATCAATTATCCAGCAGTCAATTCCTAAACTAGATATAGCTAAAAACTCTTCAACTTTCTGAGCCATCCCGCCAGTAACATCTACTGATTCGCTCTTGCCCAAGGCAACTTTAATCTGAGAATAGTTGGCTGGAGTAATGTGAGAAAGTACTTGCCCATCTTTGTCGCATACACCAGGATAATTCCCGGCGTTGACTACTCGAACTTGAAATTTTTGTTGAAGATGGAAATATTTTGCTAGCAGAGCTAGCAAAGTATCTGTAGAGAGGACAGTACCACCAATGGCTTTGTCTAAAACAACATCACCAAAAACTAAAGGAATTAAACCTGCTTGTAAGCTATTTTCTACTGTACAGAAGTCACTCGTAAATAGTTTTTTGTTGTGAGTCACTACCATAGTCAGAGGTGGCAAGCTTATGACTGGTAAATTTGCTTGTAAAAAAACTTTAGTTAGTATTCGGTTCAAATCTAAAGCATCTTGGTGGACGAAGCAGAAACCTATTTTTTCTTCATCAGACAAAAAACCGTCAATTGTGTTGTACTTCTTAGCTGATTGGTGAGCGAAAGAACCTGCTCCGTTGCCTAGAATCAATTTCAGATTAGGATTTTCCTGTCTGATTATAGTCACTTCTTCGACTAGTTGTGCGATTATTTCTGGTCGAGCAGTATAAACAGCTATTGATTGCCTCTCCCTCCTTTCTGTAGTCAAGTCAACTCAATTCTGATAGGATTTTTGAGTCTAAGATGTTATGGCAGGTTTCAATTGAATCACATACAAAGATAAAAAATCGTAGAGATACTTCAAAGCGTGTCTTTACATTTTGTCTTGTATGTAAATAAGTCGGCATAGATAAATGAAAGTTTGTAGTAAGTGCTAAAGTGCTGTAGACGCGGAGCGGCTTCTCGGAGAGTAGCGCTTACTACAAGCTAATTTTACTTTTCTTAACGTAATTCAGTTTTTTATCTCCGACTTACTTAAATGAAAATAAAATTTATGACTTACGGACGCTCACAAATGGAACATCATATATATAACTGAAGCCTGGTTATTCTAGGCTTCAGTCTTGTAAGGGATAGCGGAAAGGGCGATGCTGCTACGAGTCATGGGGAACTTTATAAATAAATTTAGGCAGACTTCTGCCTTACCCTATGCGAACGTCGTGCATGCGATCGCCTCTACGTGCTGATCTGGAGATGTCTAATCAATTCGGAAGCTTGCAACCGTTTATGCAATACAGAGGACTAAATTTTTTGGGATAAATTTTTCTTAAACCTTCTGCCCTCAGCATAACCGCCTTTCTTCGAGCAGGGCATAATTATAATTTTCCAAGCAGTGAGTTGATTTCGTTAGACTGCCCGAATTAAAGTGCCTTGAGTGGGCGCTCCTAAAACTGCTTTAGCCAAATTTCCTGGAATATTCCCATCAATTATCCAGCAGTCAATTCCTAAACTAGATATAGCTAAAAACTCTTCAACTTTCTGAGCCATCCCGCCAGTAACATCTACTGATTCGCTCTTGCCCAAGGCAACTTTAATCTGAGAATAGTTGGCTGGAGTAATGTGAGAAAGTACTTGCCCATCTTTGTCGCATACACCAGGATAATTCCCGGCGTTGACTACTCGAACTTGAAATTTTTGTTGAAGATGGAAATATTTTGCTAGCAGAGCTAGCAAAGTATCTGTAGAGAGGACAGTACCACCAATGGCTTTGTCTAAAACAACATCACCAAAAACTAAAGGAATTAAACCTGCTTGTAAGCTATTTTCTACTGTACAGAAGTCACTCGTAAATAGTTTTTTGTTGTGAGTCACTACCATAGTCAGAGGTGGCAAGCTTATGACTGGTAAATTTGCTTGTAAAAAAACTTTAGTTAGTATTCGGTTCAAATCTAAAGCATCTTGGTGGACGAAGCAGAAACCTATTTTTTCTTCATCAGACAAAAAACCGTCAATTGTGTTGTACTTCTTAGCTGATTGGTGAGCGAAAGAACCTGCTCCGTTGCCTAGAATCAATTTCAGATTAGGATTTTCCTGTCTGATTATAGTCACTTCTTCGACTAGTTGTGCGATTATTTCTGGTCGAGCAGT
>JAQYWO010000496.1:0-712 GCA_029379215.1 Rhizonema sp. PD37 | reverse complement strand
GTCTGATTATAGTCACTTCTTCGACTAGTTGTGCGATTATTTCTGGTCGAGCAGTGTAGGGTTTATCCTTATTAGTAATTAAGGAACCTCCCAATTTGACTAATACTAGCTCCATAATGAAATATTTAACCAGAAAAACAAAGACTTCTAGGAATTAGACTATACAGTAATCAAGAACAAATGGTAGTAATTTCAAGGAAATGTAACAAAAGTAGATTGCTCTTACTCCCGAACCGCGCTTATGAATATTCATAGACAAAACTGCCAATACGCTTTGGCTAATGCCATGTCTGACGACGAACCGCCCAGTGTCTCCACATCTGTAACCAGTTTTGCTGTATTTTAGCATCGGGAGCAAGGTCGATTAATATTTGGGCATCGAACCGTGCGTACCACACATCCAAGGTACGCATAGATGCGTACTCTGCCATCCTCAATCGGTAAGCAAGTGCCGCAGTGAGTGCAGCTATGTAGCAATCCTTCTCAGTAAGCCGGAGGTCTTTCCTCGCAACAACAATACTGATAACTAAACGAGTTTTGTTTCCTACGTGTAGTGCTTATTTTACCATTCTTTGGGATGATTTTTTCTACCTAATTGCCGTATTATATTCAACATGCAATGAGTAAAAAAAATAACTAAGGAATAAGGGAGTAACAACATGATTCCTTGACAAAAGTAACCTGATAGTAAGATGTTTATACAGGAAGAAGT
>JAQYWO010000495.1 GCA_029379215.1 Rhizonema sp. PD37 | reverse complement strand
CCTCCTCCCCTTGCCTAGGTGCTGATCCGAATTGTATTGATGTTGGGCGTACAGAGAACAGTGCTGTACGCCTTATGATTAATTGAGGTAACCAGTGGAAGAAGTATGCAAACATACTATTACGTTTTGGCAAGTCAGCATTTTTTGGTAGAAGAGGAACCTTTAGACGAAGTTCTCAAGGAACGCACCCGTCACTACCACGAACAAGAAAAAGAAATTGATTTTTGGTTGGTTAAGCAACCAGCTTTTCTGGATTCCCCACAGAAGGTGGAGGAGAAAAAGAGGTGTCCCCAACCGGCGGCGGCAGTTATTTCTACCAATCTCCAATTTATTACCTGGTTAAAACTAAGACTTGAGTACGTGATTACTGGAGAATTTTCGGCTCCAACTGAAACAATTCCTGATGCTTTGGCATCCCTTGCTACTGTATTCTGAGATCTGAGATTGAAGTCAGTCAGTAAGAACAGTGTGAATAAACACAACTTACGTAGCTGCGGTGTTTTATTTGTGGAGTAAATTTAAAATTCTGATGAGTCTTGGAAAGTTAGCAAGCGTTGGTTTCCAAGAGCGCTCAAAGTGTCTGTTCCCTTGGAAATCTTTCCTTTGTAACGCCACGAGCTTTACAAGGGAGGAGAATACGACTGCACAATTAACCTGTAGCCTATGTATGGGTATCCCACGCACTTTTACGCGGGATACCAAGGAACTTTCCACTCTTCCCCTTATGACTTGTAGATCAAATTTCTAAAAGAATATATGTATAAAATGGTTGGGCAAAAATTCACGACATTACCAAATACTCTAGTCAGTGCGAGTGCGATCGCCATCTTAGGCTTGCCCGCTCTTGTCAATTCTGTCACAGCTCAACAAATTTCAACTTGTCAACCGCCAGCTCGTGATGAGTATCTTTTACTCGTCATCAGCCCCACACCAAATAATCAAAAGCAGTTACGTCAAGTTTTACCATCCGAACTTAAGCCCAATACTTGTAAATACCTTAACGATACAGTGACGCGGATTGGTGGTTTTAGGAAGAAGGAAGATGCTAATCGTTGGGCAAAGTATATCAATAATGTTGTTGGCTTGTCTGCCATCATCACCACTCGCCCAGGAGATACAACAGTACCAACTCAACCAACTCCGTCAGTACCTTATAAACCCCAAAAGTTAGGAGAAGGTTTTGCTGTATTGGTGGATTATTTCAATCATCCAGAAATTTATACTGACGTACAGCGAGTTGTCGGAGGCAACGTGGGCTTTGCTTCCTACGGACAACGCCCCTATTTGTTGGCGGTTTTTACGACAAACCAAAGAGAAGCATATAACCAATTACAGACGCTTTCCGACAAAGGTTTTTTTGCTCTACTTGTAGATAGTCGCAAGGTAACGTTACTGCGTTCAACAGTGAAATGACAGTAATCGCTCAATAAGTTAATTTAGCTAACAAAAATATAATGATACCCAAAGCCGAGCCAGCTATGACTTGAAAGGGAGTATGCCCTAGCAATTCCTTGAGACGAGCTTGGTTAAATTCTGGGTGTTCGTGAAATAATTCATCTATTAATTGATTGAGAATACGAGCTTGCTTACCAGCAGCTTGGCGAACGCCTGCAGCATCGTACATCACGATGATAGCAAAAACCGTAGCCAGCGCGAATTCTGAAGAAGCCCAACCAATTGTTTGCCCAACACCAGCCGCCAGAGCGGAAACCAGTGCGGCATGAGAGCTAGGCATTCCTCCGGCTGTAACCAAAACACTAAAATTCAGTTTACGATTTTTCACTAGCTCGATGATGAGCTTTAATAATTGAGCAATCAAACAAGCTACTAGAGCAACCAGCAACACCCGGTTGTCTAATATGTCGCCTAAATCCTGCATGGTATTTTGGTGTTTGTTATTAAGGATTGCCGATCGCTGTTTCGTGCGCCCTACAGTTGTAGGTGTGAGAATGTATCAGATGCCACAAAGCTGATCTTCAATCCAAAATTGGTTCAGTGATTCCGACTCGTAATAAATTTCGCTATTGCTTGGAGCGGCAATGCTTTTTCCCCAAAGGGTTCTAATTCAAGACTTGCAGCATCAATTAACTCTTGAGCACGTTGACGGGATTGTTCTAATCCCCAAAGGCTAGGA
This sequence comes from Rhizonema sp. PD37, assembly GCA_029379215.1. Lineage (GTDB taxonomy): Bacteria > Cyanobacteriota > Cyanobacteriia > Cyanobacteriales > Nostocaceae > Rhizonema. The sequence goes on along the minus strand of JAQYWO010000495.1, from coordinate 1,772 downwards.
TAAGTTACTTTATTTGCTTTTTGGTCTTTGCCTGCGGTTTTGCCTAATTGCTCTTGAGTGGAGGTGACATCGAGAATGTCATCGACAATTTGAAAGGCAAGCCCAATATTTTGAGAATAGCGAGATAGCCTTTGTACGTTGTCTGAGGATGCTCCTGCCAAAATACCACCGCTTAAGACGCAAGCTTCTAATAGAGCTGCTGTTTTGTGATTGTGAATGAAATTGAGGGTTTCTAAAGAAATGTCCGGTTTACCTTCTGATTCTAAATCGAGTACTTGTCCCCCAACCAAGCCAGCTGCTCCAGTTGCACAACCTAAGCGAGCAATGACTTGCAAGACTCTATCTAACGGGACATCTTGAGTATGATTAACAACATACTCGAATGCGTAAGCGAGTAAACCATCTCCAGCCAAAATGGCAATATCTTCGCCATAGACTTTATGATTGGTTAGCTTTCCCCGACGATAATCGTCATTATCCATTGCCGGCAAGTCGTCATGAATTAATGACATTGTGTGAATCATTTCCAAGGCGCAAGCAGTGGGCATTGCCATCGCTATTGTACCGCCGAGCATTTCACAGGTAGCAAGGCACAGAATAGGACGCAGACGCTTACCACCAGCTAAGAGCGAGTAACGCATTGCCTCGTAAATTTTTTCTGGATAACGCATGGGAATCGCTTTTTCCAGAGCAATCTCACAAAGCTTTTGTCGCTCTTTCAAGTAGACTAACAAGTCAAATTGTGCTGACTCTGGAATTTTTTGAAGGTTATCAGCTGCTACCATCCTGAAAATTTCCTTGTTGTTCTGTTATGTAAGTAACAATTTTAAAGGAAAGAGTCATCTATCGACTGACCAATGACAAATCCTATTTACACTTTTGGCTATAACTATTCACCGTGTTTTGTAACAACATGGCAACAGTCATCGGACCAACACCACCAGGAACTGGCGTGATAAATTCTGCCAATGGAGCAACTGAGTCAAAGCTGACATCCCCAACTAAGTGACTGTTTCCATTGGCATCAGTAACACGATTCATTCCCACATCTACCACAACAGCGCCAGGTTTTACCATTTCTGCTGTAATTAGTTCCGGACGACCTACAGCTGAGATGAGAATATCAGCTTTTCTGGTAATATCTCCCAAATCAGATGAACGCGAGTGGGCGATCGTCACAGTCGCGTCTTCTTCCAGTAGCATTAACGCCATTGGTTTACCTACCAAAATACTGCGTCCCACGACCACTGCGTGCTTTCCTTGTAAAGAAATGTCATATTCTTTTAACAACCGCACAATCCCATACGGAGTGCAACTGCGTAAACCAGGTTCTCCCCGTACTAATCGTCCTAAGTTTACCTCATGGAGTCCATCAGCGTCTTTATTTGGCGCAATTTGATGCAAAAGGACGTTAGCATCCAGGTGGTTAGGTACAGGCAATTGTACAAGAATGCCATCGACAAGTTCATCTACTGAAAGTGCGGCGATCGCTTCTATAAGTTCTGCTTGAGTCGTTTCGGCTGGGAAATGTTTCCCAAATGAGGCAATGCCCACTTTCGCACAGGCTCGTTCTTTACCCCGTACATAAGCAGCTGAAGCTGGATTATCCCCAACCACCAGCACTGCTAAACCTGGCGGACGCCCTATTTGGGGTTGTAACTTTGTAATAGTAGCAGAAAGTTCAAGGTTAATTTTTGCCGCTACCGCTTTACCGTCAAGAAGTTTGGCAATTTTTGGTTCCATAAAAAGTTCACGCTTGGTAGGTTTTGGGA
>JAQYWO010000494.1 GCA_029379215.1 Rhizonema sp. PD37 | reverse complement strand
GTACTTTACAATACAAAATTTTGAATTTAATGTAAAATATTATTACAAGTCTTGGTGTTAAATACAAGAGCGATTCATCATAGTCAATGGTTTTTGAACTGGCGATGATTCTCTGGTATTCAAAATAGCTAAAAGAGCTAAAGTCCCGTTAGTCAGTGATATGCCTAATCAATTTGCAGAAAAGCTGTCTGCTCAGACACCTTCGTTCCATGCTCTTACTGTTGCTCCTGCAAAAGTCATTCGTGGTGCGGGAATTTTAAAAGAGGCGATAGTAGCCATAAGCAGTTTGGGCAGCCGCCCAATGATAGTGGGAGGAGATCGCACTCTTGCCATTACCCAACAGAACTGGCAATCATCTCCGGAACTTCCCTTGGATTTTGCTCAAGCTTCTTATGCTCCTAATTGTAGTGAAGCGAGTTTATTATCCTTGAGGGCGGCAGCAAAAAAACACAAAGCTGATGTGATTATTGGTGTTGGAGGTGGGAAAGCACTGGATACAGCCAAATTAGTTGCACATCAGTTGTCAGTGCCAGTAGTGACAATTCCTACTTCAGGGGCTACGTGTGCTGCTTGGACTGCCCTCTCGAATGTTTATTCTGATCAAGGTGCTTTTCTCTACGATGTGCCACTCTCTGGCTGTCCCGATTTACTGATTCTGGATTACGACTTGATTCAAACAGCTCCTGCACGTACGCTCGTGGCGGGAATTGGGGATGCGATCGCCAAGTGGTACGAAGCCTCTGTCAGTAGCGGAAACTCAGAGCAAACCTTAATTATTGCTGCAGTTCAACAAGCACGAGTTCTGCGAGATATCCTCTTCCAAAATTCTACTGCTGCCCTCAATGAACCTGGTAGCGAAGTTTGGCGACAAGTCGTAGACGCGACGGTTTTACTTGCTGGTGTCATTGGGGGAGTAGGAGGGGCACAATGTCGTACCGTTGCAGCCCATGCCGTGCATAACGGTTTAACGCATATTTCTCTTCACGGTAGCATTCACGGTGAAAAAGTCGCCTATGGTATATTAGTGCAACTGCGTTTAGAAGAAACAATTCAAGGCAATCAACTCGCAGCAACGGCACGGCAACAGTTATTAAAGTTCTACGCCGAGATTGGATTACCACAAAAATTGAGCGATTTGGGATTGGGCAATATCACCTTGGGCGAATTGCAAAAAGCCGCTGAAGTTGCTCTAAGTCCTGATTCTGACATTCACAGGCTACCATTCAAAGTCGCGACAGAACAGTTAATGGCAGCGATGATTTCTACCACCGCACCAGCACAAATGATTAATAGCGAATTACTCCAAAATTGAACTATTTAGTAATTAGACAATGACTTTGAATTGGATAGCCCCAGCTGAACGTATACAACAACTACCACCTTATGTCTTTGCCCGTCTGGATGAACTCAAGGCTAAAGCACGCGAACAAGGGCTAGATTTAATTGATTTAGGCATGGGAAACCCCGATGGGGCAACTCCGCAACCAGTTGTAGATGCAGCAGTGAAAGCTTTACAAAATAGTGCCAATCATGGATATCCTCCTTTTGAAGGCACAGCAAGTTTTCGCCGTGCAATTACGAGTTGGTATCGTCGTCGTTACGAAGTCGATTTAGATCCAGATAGTGAAGCATTACCTTTACTCGGTTCCAAAGAGGGATTGACTCATCTAGCGATCGCCTACATTAACCCTGGTGACTTAGTTTTAGTACCGAATCCTGCCTATCCAGCTCATTTTCGAGGCCCGGCGATCGCTGGTGGTAAAGTTCACAGTCTGATTTTAAAACCAGAAAATGACTGGCTGATTGATTTAGCAGCAATTCCCGACGCCGTTGCCGAACAAGCAAAGATGCTCTATTTCAATTATCCTAGCAATCCCACTGCTGCCACTGCACCCCGCGAATTCTTTACAGAAATCGTCGCCTTTGCCCGAAGATTTGAAATTTTGCTAGTTCATGATTTATGTTATGCTGAGTTAGCTTTTGACGGCTATCAACCCACAAGCTTGTTAGAAATTCCTGGAGCAAAAGATATTGGTGTAGAGTTTCATACTCTCTCCAAAACATACAACATGGCAGGTTGGCGAGTCGGTTTTGTCGTTGGTAACCGCCATGTGATTCAAGGATTGCGAACATTAAAAACCAATCTCGATTATGGCATTTTTTCCGCTTTGCAAACAGCAGCAGAAACTGCTTTGCAACTGCCGGATGTGTATTTGCAGGAAGTTCAAGAACGCTACCGTATCCGTCGGGATTTCCTCATCCAAGGACTAGCACATTTGGGTTGGAATGTCAATAAGACTAAAGCAACAATGTATCTCTGGGTGCCTTGCCCGGTTGGTCTTAGTTCCACAGATTTTGCTCTTGATGTATTACAGAAAACTGGAGTCGTTTTTACTCCTGGTAATGCCTTTGGAGTGGCGGGTGAAGGATATGTGCGAATCAGTTTAATTGCTGAGTGCGATCGCTTAAGTGAAGCTTTGTACAGATTTAAGCAAGCTGGCATTCATTATTAATATAGTATAATTTGTCAGAAGTTGTAGAGATGTTGCGTTTTGTTGCGTCTCTATAAGAGTTAGGAGAGATGCTGAAAATATATCTATAGTAGTTTGCACTTATACCTATTTTCCATTTAAATATTTAGATACATTTGGAGAGGAAATAAATATGGCATCCGTCGAATCTCTAGACTCAACATTGGTGATACAGGGAATTTCCGAACCAACTATACTGCGTTATTTTGAAACTTTAAACGCAGGAACATTTGAAGAGACAGCAGCTTTATTCGCTAGTGATGGTGTTATGCATCCCCCATTTGAATCAGGTGTTGTGGGACCACAGGCGATCGCTCATTTCTTACAACAAGAAGCCAAAGATATTAAAGTTTACCCTTCTGAGGGAATTATAGAAACCTTAGAAGATGACCAAATCCAAGTTCAGGTGTCAGGCAAAGCACAAACTTCTTGGTGTGGCGTTAATGTCCTGTGGTTGTTTATTCTCAATCAATCACGGCAAATTCTTTACACAAAAATCAAACTTTTAGCTTCTCCCCAAGAGTTACTTTCCTTGAGACGGTGATAAAACTTACCAAACAAGGCAAAAGTAAAAAGTTCATAGGAATAATATCGGTTTAAAGACACTATTGTTTATTTATGAAAAATCAAATTCACATTTAGGTTCTTATAAAGTGCAGCAAGTTTCAAGGCGCGAAGTCTTGGGGGGCGGTTGCTGAAGTCACCAGAGCTTCGCGTCATAATTGAAACATCCGGGCATTCATCTATGGGGGCTCTCTTTTTACTTATTCGTCAAAAACTGACGCAAACGCAACAGACTCAATGTTTGACCTAAAGAAAGCGGCAAAATAGTGACACCTTCTATGCGAGATTGTACCCAACCTTCTCCCCAATACCACTCATGAAAACCGTCAATTCCTTGACTTAATAAGAAGCGCACGCAATTAATACCTATTATATCTACATGATGGTGAATCGAAAAGGGTCCAACCATATTTGTAAACTCAAATCCAGGAGTTAATTGTTCTGGCATTCCAGAACTTAATCGATTTGAGGGCAGCCAACTTTTTAGTTCTTCAGCCTTTAAGAGACTGTTACGAATTGCAGTGGCTGATGCTTCAATTTCTATTCGCAGTTGACTTTTTTGAAAAGTACCAAGCATTTTTAGTTTACTTTAAAAAATAATAAGTTAGATTGAAGACTAAGCAGATTTTATAGTTAATTCGATTTATTAACTATGAATAGTGATGAAAGGCGCTTCTCTAACATTTCTAATTATACGAACTAGAAAGCGTTTCTTGCTAATTGCCAATGATTTTTACGTTACTTATTCCTCAAGAGTCAGCTTAATAACTTACTAACACTCTTTAAAAAACACTTGCTTAAGTATATCACACTTGACG
>JAQYWO010000063.1 GCA_029379215.1 Rhizonema sp. PD37 | reverse complement strand
ATTTTATAGTACCCAAAAAGGGTACTATAAAATATTAATAAAAAACGCCAAAATAAATTTGTCTATTTAAATCATTTTCTCGTTGAATAACGTCACGTAATAATGAATCAAACTGCTACACATCTACTTCTCGGTTTCAAAAGCCTTTCTCAAAAAACGACCTTCAAGCAAATCACCATTGACTTAACAGACAATGAAGCTAAAAAGCTTGAAGAGTATTGTGATAAGATAGGTAAATCAGAATCAGATGTGATTGGGAAACTTATTCAAGAGTTGCCAGGGACTTGACTATTTACGCCAAGCCTCTGAACTAAATTAGAAAAGTTACGATGCCTTACTGCTATTTGACAACCGAAAAGGTTACCACATTAAGGGTTAACTAATGTTGCATTAACATTAAAGTTGCTTGATGTAAATCCTGTTTCGGTAGAGTCTTGTTGCGTAGGCAAGCCCCGAAGGAGTTCTCGAATTACATCCGTTGCTGCTCTGCCTGTCTTGTCACAATACTCTTCAAGCTTTTTAGCTTCATTTTCTGTCAAGTTTACAGTAATACGCTTGAACGCCCATTTTTTGTTCATACTGAAAATTTTTTGGTAATAAAAAACCGAATGAAAACAATTATCTTCGTTCCGGGAGTGAAGTTCAACATACTCACGGAGTAAAGATTATGGATATTGAAATTTTTCCCTGTTACATGTTGGCGCTTTTATTTGATTAACTAACAACTTCTTTCGGTGAGCTTCTAATATATTTGGTTTTTCGGAGTTCGCCAAATGATTGCTCGCTTTATTTTTTTGTTTTATCCCTGTAGTTTTTCACACACCCCCCTGTCATCATCTTTTTTTTGCGTACTTTTACTCCTGATAACAGCAGTAATTTATACAATTATAAACCCCTTCTATCTGGTGATGCAACAAGCTTGCCCTGCTCCTCATTCTGGTGCGTCTTTGTAACGCTTGGTTCCCCGGAGGTGTCTCGCTAAAGCTATTAGGTGACGCTCGTGCTGCTTTTGCCCTTGGGAGAAGAGCGCTCACTAGCAAGCTCCGTTTCTCTGTATGGTGAACCAGAACTGATTCGCTTGTGATTTGTAATCTACTGCTACGTATTTAAATTGGACATTGGCAATATCTGTTTATCGAGCGGCATGAACTTTATATTGAATGCAAAAAGCGCCTTCCATAACTGGAAGGCGCTTTTGCTATAGAGAGACGCTCAGTTATAGCGCCTCTACATTATGATTAACCGTTGATAGCAGGTGCAGAGAGTGCAACAGGTGTAGATTCACCAGCAGCCAAGTCCAGAGGGAAGTTGTGAGCGTTGCGCTCGTGCATCACTTCCATACCCAAGTTAGCGCGGTTGATGATGTCTGCCCAGGTGCTGATGACACGACCTTGTGAGTCAATCACACTGGAGTTAAAGTTAAAACCGTTGAGGTTGAATGCCATTGTTGATACACCCAACGAGGTGAACCAGATGCCCACTACTGGCCATGCGGCGAGTAAGAAGTGCAGTGAACGGCTGTTGTTGAATGATGCGTATTGGAAGATTAACCGACCGAAGTAACCGTGTGCTGCGACAATGTTGTAGGTTTCTTCTTCTTGTCCAAACTTGTATCCGTAGTTTTGTGACTCGGTTTCGGTTGTTTCACGTACCAGTGAAGAGGTTACCAATGAACCGTGCATTGCACTGAACAGTGCGCCACCGAATACTCCGGCTACACCGAGTTGGTGGAAGGGGTGCATCAAGATGTTATGTTCTGCTTGGAACACCAACATGAAGTTGAATGTACCACTGATTCCTAACGGCATACCATCACTGAATGAACCTTGTCCGATGGGGTAGACCAAGAAGACTGCGGTTGCTGCTGCGACTGGTGCGCTGTATGCTACACAAATCCAAGGACGCATTCCAAGACGGTAGGATAATTCCCACTCACGACCCATGTAGCAGAATACTCCGATTAAGAAGTGGAATACGACTAACTGGTATGGACCACCGTTGTACAACCACTCATCTAAAGATGCTGCTTCCCAAATTGGGTAGAAGTGCAAACCAATTGCGTTTGATGATGGAACAACAGCACCAGAGATGATGTTATTTCCGTAAATTAAGGAACCTGCTACTGGTTCACGGATACCATCTATATCTACTGGGGGTGCGGCGACAAAGGCGATCAGGAAGCAAATGGTGGCGGCAAGTAGGGTGGGGATCATCAAGACGCCGAACCAACCGATGTAGATCCGGTTCTCGGTACTGGTGATCCATTCGCAGAACTTGTCCCATACATTGGCGCTACTGCGCTGTTGTAAGGTTGCTGTCATTGTTTTTACGATTGCTTGATTTGGTTATGTATGTTAAGCGACTTTTTATTTCGCTTGAACTCATAATAGTTTACATTGGTTTACAAAAGCAAGGGGTCTTTGATTACTCTTAGTAATCATACTTATCAGGTTTACTTATAGTAAAATTCGCGACTCTATGCTGGAGATAGCTAGGAATCACGGCAAATTGGGTGGTTGAGCCAACACCGCGCACAGCGAGTAGACGCAGATTCTGGCTGATACAATTTCACGCTCATTCCTGATACAAATAACGGGTTTCTAATTCTTTCCCCCTGCTAAGCGCTAGAATGCTCCGCTACATTTTTCTTTGCTCAAAAACTGACAATCGTCTTCTTGAAGTCTGCCGGGGGAAGCTCCCGGTAGGCTCGCTTCACATTTTTAGGGGGAGAAATGAACTTCTCCCCTTACGTCCCCGTCAACCGGGAGGCCAAGCCATCTGCCGTCCTCCCAAGATATGTATGTGTAAATGGTATACAGTTTGACCCCCATCAGGACCATTATTGATAACGATCCGATAACCGTTTGTCTGTAATCCAGCAAGTTCTGCAACATGCTTCGCTGTTAACAAAAGATGTCCCAGCAGGTTAGTATCATCAGATTCTGCCTCAGCTAATCTAGCTATGGGTTTTTTGGGAATGAGGATAATATGAACGGGTGCTTGGGCATTGATATCTTTAAATGCCAGCACCAAATCATCTTCATAAACAATGTCAGCCTTAATTTCCCGACGAATTATTTTGCCGAAAATCGTATCTGTGGTTTCACTCATGCTAAATCATCTGTGATTTTATTCTAATGGGATTGTCACCAAGAATCGTACTCAAAAAGACTGTGATAAAATTTACTACTGTAGTAAACACCTGAAATTGTAGTATCTTGGCTAAAACGTGGGTAAATCTATAGTAGTTCTATTTGACTCGCGAAAATCTGAGCTACGTGGACAATGCCTAATAGTAATAATATAGCTCTTTATTTATGAGGTATTACTTACGCTAAAAGATCTCAATTGTTCTCTTTATATAGGAGATACGACAAGTGATTGTTGACAACCAAAATTTAAAGCGTAGTGTTTTGCGGAATGGCTGCAGAAGCCGTTGAAGAATTACTCAAGAGCAACAAAGCTACTGACAAATCTTTGTTTTTGCCCAACTTATTGCAAGTTAGTAAAACTAAAACTCAAACACATATAAAGAAAGGATTGATTACTCATGGCTACTCCATCAACAGCTACTTCTACACCCCTCTCACCCAGTCAGGCTGATACCTTTGCTTCTTCTCAAGGAGAATTAAACTTAACAAACTTCAGTGAACGCTTTTCAACAATCGAAAAACAAAATCATGCTGATAATACACCTATTGCCAAAGGTGGAACTGTTGAAGGGCACAATATTCATGTATTAATCAATGTTACAGATGAGCCTCCATCAGTATCTACATCTGCTTTAAGTCAAGTATTTGGTGACAGTAAAGATAATTCAGCAACAGCAAAAACTCAGGCTATAATTGTGATGAATTTTGATGTAGCTGCAGGAAAAGTTTTTTCTTTTGAATTTTCAGCTACTTTAGATATACAAACAAGAATCCGTGAGCTAAAAGTACAGAACGCTCATGCATCTGGAGACATTTCTTTCAATTTATTTGATACCTCAGACGTACCCAAACAGAATTTAAAAAACTTTCTTTTCTCTTTGTTATCGAATGACGTAAATAGTAGCATTAAAAAAAGTCCCTTAGACTTTTTTACCTTTGCTGAGAATTTAAATAGTTTTGGCAATAACGATTCTGACAGTTATCAAAAAAGCCAGAATGTTACATTATTCAACGGAGACAAAAAATTCATTGTTGGAGGAACGCAAGAATTTGCTAAACATTCTGTCAAGGGTTTTTTTAAACGCTCCTTCGCGAAAACAACAAACTTAACTTTAATAGCAACGAGGAGGAGTGAAGCTAAAGTTACAGCCTCTAACCAAGCAAAATGATATAACAATATGCTTTGATTTTTGAACTTACTTGTTGTCAGCAAGTAACAGGTAATAATGAGTTTTACTAAGTCTTGTTCAAAAATCAAAGAGGAGTCCTATACACATTTGGTAACACATTACAGTTCTATTTAATTTGTAAAAAATGTGACAATCAGAAACTCGTTTTATGTGCTTTCATGCTTTCCTACACTGATTGTATACCACCCCTAAATCAAACGTGTTCCAAACAATATCCGCGACTCTCTAAGAAGTAAGGAAGCGCGGGTATTGTATAACCGAACTTCATTATTGACTGAGAATCTTTAGTAATGCCTGCCGATAAATATTTATGCCCTCGTTATTTAAATGAGCACCATCTTCTGAACTTAAATTATCTTTCAACGCACCATTTTGATTTAGTGATTGAACTTCTTGTAGTTCAAATGGTATGTTGTTTTTGATGGCAACTTGATTCATCACAACATTAATCTTATCTACACTAGGATTTGTTGCTGAGATAGTTGGATCTAAGCTGGCTGCTGGTGTGGAGTAAAAAGCTGGAATCAAAAAGATTTGGCGACTACCAAGGCTTCGTACTAAGGAAATTGATTCTTGGAGTTTGTTGGCAAATAATTCATTGCTTAATCCGTACCAAGCATCATTGCCACCAATGGCGATCGCAGCTTTTTCACATCTAATTTTAGTGTGAATGAGAAGTCTCAGTTGTTCAACAAGTGAAATACCACTCAAACCATCTAATGCAAAATTAAAAGTTCCATTCCCAAGTTTATTACCAAGTTCGGCAGTCACAGAATCACCAAACAAGCAACCAGAGAATTGCTTTCCTTGAGTCGCAAATTTCTGATACTCAACTTCGAGTTGCCATAAAGGTGTGGAACTTAAGTTATCTTTAGGTGGTGTCTCAGTCGGAGATAAATTTAACATATCTCCTATATTTAAAGCGGCTGGAACATCAATAACTAGTCTATCACTGGGATAAGCTTCAAGAAAGCTGACGATGCTCAAACCATCTTGAGAGTTAGCTCCTTGGATCACAGCGGCAGAGAGTGCTTGTACCCCGGCTTTGTCGCGACGGGCGATACCTTGGGAAACACCAGATAAAATCTTTTTAGCACGTTCTGTATTTAATACCTTATCTAAAGCTGCAAGCTCGAGAGACATTTTTACTTGTAGAGCTTGATGAAACTCATGAACTTGTTTGCGATTGAAGAAATTGAGAAAAGATCGCAAATCAGAAGAAACTTGTTGCATATCGGCATACTTACGTAAATCGGCAACAGGTAGTGATTGCTCAAATAAACCATACCGGAAGATCACCTGCTTGGCAGCATAACAAGGAGTTGCAGCCATCGTCAGTGATAGCAAGCAGATACATAAACCTAGCAATACATAGCGCAAATATTTCATCGTTCTTAGCTGGATCGTATGACTCCACTACGTATAGTCATTTGCAATTCTAGAGAATAATAAATGACAAGCAAATATATTAGCTTACTATCGCGCCGACAATATTATATAGATAATTTATATTATCTAGAGTCTGGAACTCATCAATTGTGGGTACCGACGCCGTTAAGATCGGCGTGTTCGTGAATGTGTTCGGAGGATTACATAAAGTTTATTTCAGAATCCCTGCACCGTTCTTAAGCAGCGATCGCATCGTTATTGCCCCACCATCTCTCACTACCTTTATGGAGCATGACAAAAACAGCGTCTAACACCAATCGCCAAGAGTTCTTCCGTCTCATATCCAGCTTGCCAAGTCCATTCTCTAATGCCCATTTTTTAACCAGCGCTGTGTCTGCTACTTCAAGTAGGTCTTTGACATGATGCTTAAGGACATTAATAGTGGTTTTGGTGCTAAGATTAAACATGAGCTGATTCCTACTTGGGTTTTAGACATGATTCGGATTCCTAGTTGGGTTTTGGTCAAGTCACCGCTAATCTCCTGAGAAAAGTTCGGCGGTGGCTATTCACATTATTCTATGATAGCACCTGGTATACCCGGTATTCAAGTAATTAAAGGAAAAACTTTATGGCAGGAGTTGGAAGAGAAGCAACCCAATTCAAGAGTAAAGGACTAGACATAGGTAGCAAAAGACCTTTCTCTTTTAAAGTCCCTGATAGATATGATGATATTTTATTGTCGCTCCCCAATCGTAGTGCAAAGATTCGGCAGTGGGTTATTGAAGGAATGATTCGAGATGGTTTGATAGAGGAATAACTAATACCCAGCCTTGTAAAGAATGCCCATTTTTTGACTAACGCGGTATCTGCCAAGCCCAGCAACTCTTTTACGTGACACTTGATGACACCAATAGTGGTTTTGATGCTATGATTAAGCATGACAGTTTCCTAATGGATATTGCTCAAAACCCACCGCCATACTTTTCTCAGGAGATTAGCGGTGGACATTTACCTTATTATATTAACCCGAATATAGTCGGGAAGTCAAGCTATTAAAGGAAAACTTTATGACTGGGGAAGGTAGTAAAAAAACTCAGTTTAAGGATAAGGGTGTAGGAGTAGGTAGGAAACCACCACTGTCATTTCAAATCCAAGACCCCTACGACGAAATTCTTAGGTCTCTCCCAAATCGGAGTGAGAAGATTCGAGAATGGGTAATTCAAGGCATGCTCAAAGACGGACTCCATACTCAGCTACAAAACCAAACAACTAGCAGTTGCTAGTGCGATCGCTCATAATATAAACAAAAAAGGGGGTAGGATTGGGAACGACCATGACTACCTCTTTTTTTGTTTGCAGGTCATTCTCTCAACACAATGCCAAACTTACAGTTGAATGTCGGCACATTGAAACGCACTTTGACTAAGCATTTACGAGAAAACTCACAATCAGAATATAATCAATAGCATTTAAAGAAAGGGAATACTAAATGACGAGCAACTTTACCCTGCTCGCTATAGCAATCCGCAGATCATGTGTGAGAGGAGAGAAACTGGGTTTCTGAGGTTTAGCAATTCTTACAGATCGAATACGAGTGCTATATCTCACGAAAACACTATATATATAACTTATGTTAGCTAGAGTATGGAGCTCATCAATTGTGGGCATTGACGCCGTTAAGATCGGCGTGGAAGTCGATGTGTCGGGAGGATTGCCCGGTATTCTGGTGTTAGGACTGCCAGATACAGCAGTTCAGGAATCAAAGGAAAGGGTAAAAGCAACTTTAAAGAATACTAATTTTACCTTCCCTATGAAGAAAATTGTGATTAATTTAACACCTGCGGATATACGTAAAGAAGGTCCATGTTTTGACTTGCCTATCAGCATAGGAATTTTAGCAGCTTCCGAGCAAGTGAGCGCTCAGTTATTAGGAGATTATCTGTTTTTAGGGGAAGTTTCCCTTGATGGAACCTTGCTTCCAGTTCCTGGTATTCTACCTATTGCTGCAACTGCTCAAAATATGGGAATCGCTGGTTTGGTTGTGCCTTATGATAATGCACAAGAAGCCGCTGTGGTGGAAGGATTAGCAGTTTATGCTTTCAAAAATTTGCAGAATGTTGCTGATTTTTTAAACAATCCAGGACGTTACAAACCTGTGCAACTTGAAGACGTTGTACAGACGCAACATACCGCGTCTTCACATCCAGATTTAAGTGATGTTAAAGGACAGGCTCATGCTCGTCGGGCCTTAGAGATTGCGGCAGCAGGCGGACACAATCTCATCTTTGTGGGACCACCAGGAAGTGGGAAAACAATGTTAGCCCGACGCTTACCTGGGATTTTACCACCATTGTCGTTTAGCGAAGCTTTGGAAGTAACTCGTATCCATTCCGTAGCTGGGTTATTGAAAAATAGAGGATCGTTGGTACGCGATCGCCCTTTCCGCAGTCCGCACCATTCTGCCTCTGGTCCTTCTCTAGTCGGCGGCGGCAGTTTTCCTCGTCCGGGTGAAATATCTTTAGCTCATCAAGGGCTTCTTTTCATTGAAGATACTACAATGTATAATGCCCCTGAATACATTATACACCTTACATGAAAATAATTGCGTATGCCAGAGTTTCCTCACGAGAACAAAGTAACACAAATGCCCTTCAACAGCAAGTGGAGCGACTAAAATCTGCTGGTGCTCAGGAAGTGTTCTCAGATGTAGAATCTGGCTACAAAGGCAGACGCAGGGAATCATTAGAAAAAGTGATGGACTTGGTGAGATCGCGTCAAGTGGAAACGGTGATTATTACACGTGTTGACCGCCTCAGCCGCAAAAGTAAAGAGGCTTTTTCTTTGATTGAAGAATTTATTCAAAATGGTGTAGTACTTCGATGCATGGATGAACCGCTTGATTTATCCTCAGCTGCTGGAAAGATGGCAGCAGGGATGATGGTGATTTTTTCGCAACACCACAGCGATCAAAAAAGCGAGGCAGTGAAGCACGGCTGGGAACACTTAAGGAGACAAGGGATAGCTGTGAATCCGCCATTTGGGTACATCAAGGTGAACGATCGCTTAGAGTTAGATAATAGAGAATTTTTATGTCTAATTGCCACCAAAGAAGTGAGGACACGGGCAGCGATCGCACGCGAATGCGTTGATGCCTATCTTCATGCCAAAACTATGAGATTGGGTTTGAGAGTCATTAATGAGAAGTATGGCGTGCAAACCTATGCTCACGATGGTAGTGGTCGCCGTGCAGGTGGGCGCGTAGCTCGCGATATGTTTCGCTTCAGTGTGCCTGGTTATGCTGCATGGCTGCAAAATCCTGTATTGAGGGGTCATACGGCTTATTTGCGTAAGCAGAATGGAAAAAAGCAAAAGCCAAGCGACTGGGTAGTAATGCCGGATACACATCCCGGACATCGGTTAATGACTGATGAAGAATATGGTTTTATCGAAAATACTCTTGAACACAACAGACAAACGCGAGGTTATGGGTCAGTAAAGCAAAGATATCCATTTAGTGGTTTAGTTTTTTGTGGAGAATGCCGCTGCACTTGCTATTCTTGTAGTTCTTTAAAGCATAGAAATACTACGGAGAGAAATTACTATTATCAATGTAAAAATTGGCGCTCTCGCGGATGTACACAAAGCAGAGTGATTAATATGGATTACATAGAAAGCGATGTCATCGCAGCACTCAAGAAGCGTGCCGAGACGCTTGCGGATATGGCTGCTGCTGGCGTTGAGATAAAGCCAGTATCCCCAGAATTAACAAAGTTACATCAGCAGTTGGCTGCTTTGGAAGGACTAGGGGATAATCCAGCGATCGCGACAGCGATAGAACAGATACGGTCGCAAATCCGGGCAAAAGAAAGCTCACAATTGCAAGATATGGCTTACCGATCTGAACGATGGAAGTATCTAGAATGTTTTAGAGATCCTGCTTTTTACTCTAGCTTGTCGGAAGAAGATAAGATTACTTTTTATCGGTATTTGGTGGATAAAGTCATAGTGCTTAATGGAGAAGTTCAGGAAATTAGGCTAAAAGTTTAACTGCCACACTTATAGAGAATACTAAGAGCGATCACTGTTGCCACTATTTTTGATTCTTTGGCGTAACCACTCTTCTATTAACTCAGCAACAATTTCCTCGATAGTGCGTTGATCGTCTATCGAGGCTTTCTTAAGCTCCTTATGAATGTGCTTTGGTATTCGCGTTCTTAAGTAGATTTTTTCTTCTTTTTCTTCAGTCATGATTTGTAATTGAGCTTTTTCTTAATATAATCCGCTACTCCATCAATCCGTTTATAGTTTCAACTTATAAAAAAATAAAAATCTATAAATAATTAAAATCAAATAGTCTTAA
Organism: Rhizonema sp. PD37; assembly: GCA_029379215.1. Classification (GTDB taxonomy): domain Bacteria; phylum Cyanobacteriota; class Cyanobacteriia; order Cyanobacteriales; family Nostocaceae; genus Rhizonema. The sequence goes on along the minus strand of JAQYWO010000063.1, from coordinate 23,344 downwards.
TCCGCTAATCCACTAGCGGATTAAAAGTGCTATATTAGAAATGTGAGCAACAAGTGTGCAACACGAAGGCAATACGAAGGCGATCGCAGCTTAGAGATTCAGGCAGTGGATCGTGAATAATGTAAGCACTCAGACAGCACATCAAATAGCTTCAAAAATTTACCCTTAGGTTTTCTCAGAACAAACTTTCTACAAGTAATCCAGCGAAATGTGCAATGCACATTGATTGCATACACTCTGCACAGAAATTGCACACACTCTGCATATTAAAGAGGGGCAGAAAATGCTAACAACCGACCGATATCAATCGGTATTTATACCTGATTTGGATCTGCAAACACCAAAAACAGAACTCGCGGAACTGATGGGACTTCATCGCAACACTTTAACTAAGTGGCATAAATGGGTAAAAATTATCATTCCAGATTACAAAATACATTGCAATGAATCACCTTTCCTTAGCCAATATCAGTGCTGGGTTCTAGGTGAAGTTTATCGAATTTCGTTGCAATTAAAGCGTAAAAATCTAATAGCAAAGTATATCCGCGATCACCGCGACGAGTATTCGTTCACTTCGTTTAATCAAATCTACAGAAAGATTGCCTAGTCTTCTTTTCTGAACTTCTGAACCATGAAAATAAAATAGCTGACCGACCACTCAACCAAGGGCAAGGGGACACATGGGACTGTAACGGGGCACGACCAACATTAGTTGGCAACTGGCAATATTGCCAGCTACCAGCTAACGAGGAGAAAAATATATGTTTTTGATTGACCATGTTTGTTTAAAGACTGGACTGAATACCGATGAAGTACGCATGATTTTGGCAGATGTCCGCGATGATTGGGATAGCTGCAAAGAAATCAGCGATTCGGAGTACAGCCTTATTGAGCAAAGCGTCCAAAACATCAATACAGCATTGCCCGAAGGGCGTGCGATCACGCCAGTAAATCCCGAAGAGATGGCGCTACCATTGCAGCAAAAGCTCGTTGAGAATGCCAGCGAAGTTTTGGGTTTTCCGTTGGCATTGCAAATTCACCAAGAAATCCAAATGATTGATGCGTTGACAACTGCAAAAAACCGAGCAATCCTCGGCATTGTGGAGTCTAAGCGCCTGGAACTGAACAATGCACTACACCTACAAAGTGAGGCGGATCAGCAAGCTTTTGTTGGCGCTATGCACCAGTTGCTGGGAGTCTGCCCCAAACATATCAATGATGATACTGTTCAGAAAATGCAAGCTTCTGCCAACAAAACGAACCAGACCATTGCTGAACTTATGTCCCTCATGGGAAAGTGACGCTCAAAACTCAAATGCAGATTGCAATAATTACAGTTTTCGCAACGATGATTGCAGTTGCAATCGGTTTTTTACTACCGTCTATCACTGGAAGGAAGCCAGCGATCGCGCTTGGTACTCTTTTGATTGCTGGCGGCGCTATAACCCAAATCACCAAAAAAGAATAAAACAATCAGGCATCTATATGAAGAAAGTCAAGGTTATTCTGCTAGGCGCGATCGCCGCTGGAATTACGCTGGGATTCACCGGAGGACTACTCGGTAAGCAAAAATCAATGGTGACTGCTGGCGCTTGCCTCCTAGGCGCTGGTGCAATTACTCAAACAGTGGTTATGGCGACTCGTCGCGCCGCTGCTAAGGAGAAAGCATGATTTTTAATCCCAAATTGCTGCAACGGTACAGCAAGTACTCATACCGCAATCAAGTTTTTATTTTCTCTCACATCTCATATATGACACGCGGTAATCGCTGCTTTATCTTTAGGAGTCTACGCGGCAATTTACTCCGGCTTTCACGAAACGAACTGCGATATGTTGACTCGGTCGCGCCAGAACGCGAAGGATTGCGAGAGTAAGACAGATTTATCGGCTTGTGCATCTTCAAAACAATGAAACTTCAACGAAAAATTAACGAACTTACGAGAAACCAAGAAGATGTGTCAACCGTGTCAAGCAATGACCAAACAGGAATTACGTAGCGAACTCGGCGATCTGCTTTCCACAATCGATTATTGCAGATGTGAGCCGTTAATTGCGGCAATGGTTCAGGAAGAGTACGACGAAGCGGAAGCCGCGATCATCAAATTAGTTTACAAATTTGTTGACGCGTACTTTTCTGAAGAAAACATTCTCAGAACTGGAGACATAATGTCCGATGACAGCATTTACCAGGGATAAGGGAGAGCGATCGCAGCGAGTACCAATCAATTGCGATCGCCTCTCCAGGGTGCATCTACAGCAAGCAAACACACAAGAAGATTTTATCATGGGACAACCTTTAGGCAGATTTACTGGCTACACCCCAGGTGACGGCGGACTTTTGGGAGACATGGAATCAAGTTGGGGCACATATTTTGAAGAATTGACACAATCCGAAAAGCTATGGCTTTTGTCCTATGTAACTGGGATTATCACAGCCGACGCGAGTGAGAACTACAATCCACACGATGTTGCTGACACTATAACCCCAGTGTGTGAGCGCCTTGATGAATTGACTTTTGGGAATCAACTTGGACTTGCCCAATTCTTAATCGCTAATTTGTAAAAACAATCGGGGTAGTAATACTGCCCCGACGAAATATCATGGTTAACAGAAAACATATCAGAAGACATAAAACCGAGTACATCTTTGCCGGAATAGCTTGTGTGACAGCAATCTTCGGACACAATGACATACAGCGAAGCATGAACTCTTTATCAGCTGATCGCAGCAGAATTTCTGAAAGCGCGGCAGCAGTACGAATACTGCAAGAAAACGCCGAGACAGCAAAGGAGCGAGCAGCGATCGCCGGACAACGATACAAGGATGGCTGCACCATTGTTGTTGTTTCAAATAGTCCACGCAACCTTGCGTCTCTCGTTAAGGGACAACCTGTTTTAGACAGAACCTCTAGAGCTTACTTGCCGGAAGGCACTGTTGTTTGTGATGCCAATGGCAATACAGCGATATTGAAGAACAACGCCGAGGGAATTCCAGTGGCAGACAGCTTCGCATTTACTGGCGATCGGCAGCTAGCAATCAATCTTATTCGCAAAATCCACGGCGCAAGAGTTTTCTACAATACACCTGCAAGGTAACAAATAATGTACAGCAAGAAACCTAATAATCCCGGTACTTCTAGTGGTGCAGCGGGAGGACAAAGACAAAGAACGACTACCACACACCCCAGATGGATATTCAAAGCGCTCTGGCTAGTCACGTTAGTTGCAGCAGGTGCAATCGCTTTCGCAAACGTTCGCCCTTACGTAAACCTTGTAAAACATCTTGGTTTGAAGTTTTTAGACAGATTTGTGCTTCAGTTTTTGGCATCAATACCGATTGTCAATGCGATCGCCGCAGCTGGTGGAGGACTGGTAACTCTTGTTTGTGGAGTAGCACTCTGGGGAGTTTTCCAAATTATTGAGGTGCTGCCAGTCGTGCTATACAATCACGCTGGCTTCCTTGAGGAAGTTATCGGAGATGCAGAATCAGGTAGGAAGTATGCCACGAAACACGATGATGACCCAACAGTTCGAGGTTTGAAGGAAGTCTACAATAAGCTGCCAGTCGCATTCCTAGAGAATCTAGCCAAAGTTCGGGCGATTGCCTATGCCTTGGATTTCTGTATTTGTTTTTGGAACTATTCGCCTGTGAAATCAGGGCGAATAACTGATTTCTTCTATGTCTTAAGCACCGGGCAATGGAACAAGATCGATTTCAGTAATCTCCTGTTGGCTCTCACAACCCTGTTTGGCGTGGAAATCTCAATAATGTTACTTCTTTGGGTTGGAAAGTTGGCGTTCACAATGAAACGAGCAGCAGATAAGCAATAACTAAAAGTATAAATAACTACATGCCCCCAAGGAGGGGGCTTAAAAAATATAAGAGTATGTCTAGATTCAATGTTAACTTAGACAAAAATCCTGAAGAGTGGGGCGCAATCGCCCTCAAAGACAACCTTAGTGATCGCTCTGGACATTTAATAGTAGCTGGCATCGTTTGTGGTGGGTTGCTTGCTAGCGCCACAACTCCACTACTTGGCGTTGTTCTCGCTGGATATTGTTTGACAAAAGGCATCCAAAGCGCTTTCGCTGCGGACAAAAACAAGAAACTCATCACACACAATGGATGCCTCGCCCACGTTCTTAAGTCTTCTGATTTCCGTGCTTACCGTCGTCAGGTTGGTGACGAGAAAATCATGGCAGAACTACAATTCGCGGATGAGGAGGGGATGCCATTATCTCCTGATGCATGGGAATTTGTAGAGGAGTTCGCAACCAGGACGCAACAGGAGCTACCTCCCTTACCGACAACTACAGTCGAAACTACAACTCAACTGCATGCAATTAATATTCCATCTACGGCAGTTATTGAAAAATATGACCCTTTGTCTTCTGCCAAGATTGACATTATTAGTGAGATGAGCGATCGCATCACTAATACTATTGTTGTTGGAATTCCCGGCTCTGGCAAAGGTATTCTCGTTTCTAACGCCATAAGAGAAGCAAAGCGAAAACATCCGTTGTTGAAAGTTTTTGTAATTGATCCAAAAGCAGATCTGAAGGAAACTGGGTACTTTGATTGCTGCGATGTAGTTAAGCAGTTTTCTTCAATGGATGCTAAGCCAAATTCAGTTGCTGCTTGGGCAGAATCTGCCTTTGATGAATACTCGAAGTATGCCCAAAGCAACGAGCGAACTTTGCTGGTAATTGACGAGGGAACAATGCTAGGAAATAAATTGCAGCAAGCTAAATCGACACTGCTTGTTGACAAATTAACCTCTTACACCTCTGGGGGAGATTCAGCAGGTAGAAACGTTTGGTTCATGATGCAAAGTCCTTATGTGAGTGGTGCATCGCTAAATCTTTGCACAACAAGTCAAATGACTTCTGTCGTAATAGCTTTTTCTGAGAATATTGGAGCGATCGCACAATGGAAGTCAGCCAAGATTTTTAAGCAGCTATCACTCGATGAAGTTTCCGATTTGATTGAAAACTCAGAAACAGGACGTGCTGTTTATTACGGCAAGACTGGACGCTGGTACATGATGCCTCAACTTAAGAATTACTCAGGATATGACCGCGACACCCGCAAGCATTTAGCAGAATACAAACCAGAGAATAAAGTAATTGAGCAGTTAGAAGATAGCTTTACTAATAGTAAATCTCAGGATGAAACAACTAAGTCAGAGTTATCAGAGCGAGCGCAGCAGGTACTCGATTATTTCAATGCCACCAAGACGAAAGAACCCAAAACACTCCGAGATATGAAAAAAGCAGACAGACTCGCTGGACTGGATGACATACTTTTAATTATTAGCTTGACAGAATTGGTGGCTACTAATCATCTTATTTTTGATGGAAAAGATAGTTGGTCAAAATCAGAGTGGTGAGCGTCGCTGTCGTGATGCCGTGATTCTCCAGATAGCTAAAAATACCTCAAAACTGCCACGGCAGAGCCACGACACCACGGCACGGCATCACGGCAGAATCACGGCATTCCTTACGCAGTATGTGCCGTAGCCACGGCAGCGGTCACGGCACTCCACGGCATCACGGCAAGCCACGGCAGCGGTCACGGCAGGTGCGATCGCCGTTACGACAGCACGTTTTTATTAGGTAATCTCAATGCGATTCTATTAAGTGGATAAGTTAAAGGCTTGATATGCGGTTCAATTCCGCGAGCCACTCTGCCAGAAAAAACTGGCTAAATTAAACAAAAAAAGGAGATGGAACATGATACCGAAACGAGTGAAGACGCAATACATTCGCGATATCTATGATGTAATTGGAGTAGTAGGTCTAACGAACGATGCACTAGTAGATTACAACTGGATGACTGAGCAAAATCGTGTTCTTTTATGTGGATGCATATCGGTAGCAGTCGTTTTGAAAAATGGGATAGACAAATATTTTGAAGAAATGGAACAAGTAAACAAAGAGTCGGAGGAAGATTAATCAAATGAGATACCAAGTTAAACCACCGCCGAAACCTCGCTTCAAATCATTTATGCTAGTTGACGGAAAAATATTTGAATTAAAATCGCTCACTTATCGGGTTAGCGGAACGACAGGAAGCAAAATGAGAACTGAATCTACGAAGACATTACCGATCACACAATATACAGTTGAGCATTGTTGTAATCTTCTCCGCGAAGCATTACAACAAGAAAATATCCGACAAAAAAAGTTAATGGATTCTGAAAAAGAATAAGAGCGATCGCTGTTCAAATCAATAAAGCTTCGTGGCTTATGTCACGAGTCTTTATTGATTTGTATAATGAAAACATAGGCTATTTATTTTTGTAATGAAAAAGCCAACAATGATTGATCAAATGGCGCTCGCTTTTGAAGAAACTACCAACGATATTAATTATCGAAATATTGTTTCTTCTGAGTGGAAGAAAGCGCAGATTTTTTACGAACAGCCCTGCATGATTCTTTACTCATCAAAATATACAAAACAAAAAATTGATGTTGCCCCTGTAGATTTTAAAGTCTTGACGACTCATTGGATCAAGGAGCGAGTTCGCAAGCAATTCAGCGAGAGTTACTCGAACTGTCGCAAGAAAGGATGGATACCGCTGTTCGTGACGACTATCGATTGGGAAGGTTTAAATGAAGGTATCCATAAAGATTGTTCGACTTTGCCTCCAAACTACACTTACAGACTAATGGCTGTCGGCATTGGTTAACAAGAACCCCCTGAGATTTGCCTCAGGGGGTTTGATAGGTTATTTGTTTCTGTAATCTTTTATAGTACCCGGACACTTAGCAAATATTAGCACAATCTGAAAGAGAAGCCTCATTGAGACAAATGAGGTTTTTTCTTTATGGAATTATTGCGATCCGCATCGCATTGACTTTATAGAACTACTCATATTACGTGTTTTTATTGTAACAAAAATAACTATAAATACTACGTTATTACCGAATTAAGCGACAATTAGCGATCGCAACACAGAGTACCTGTGGCTATTTCCGATTCTGCTTTTTCTCGCGATCCAGTGCCCGACAGGCTTTTAAGATAAATGATGCAGTATGTAAAGGCTCCCATGTCGCGAGCTTGCACCATTCCTGCCGCTTGAGTGAGTACACGTTCCAACTTTCGTGATTTTTCTTTTGGCTGAGTAGAATTGGTTCACGTTTTACAAGCAAGTTAACCTGAACAGCGACTTCCTGTAATGCATTGAAGAACCGATCGCGATCTCCATCTTTTTCAAATTCCTCCACAGCAGCATCAATTACCCAAGCAAGACTATCTTTTGGGTAGTTCTTTTTAGGTAGGTCGCTACCAGGATTTGTAATTTGGCGAATGAACTGATCTAGAGCTTTCTTTATGCGATCTAATTTTTCAGACTGACGGGCAAGACGCCAGTTATCTAAGATGCGATCGCGGATTTCAATCAAGATTTCCTCATCGAGATGCTCTAACCTTAGACGACCATTCTCTATCTCCAGTTCTTGGAGGCGATCGCGCATCTCTTGTATTTCTTGTAATTCCGCCCTATCCTCAGGCTTAAGAGTGGGCGTTGCTCCTAAGCTGGCAACTTTACCCGCATTTCCTCAAGCTGGGTCAAAAACTCCTGTCGCAATAATGCAATCTCTTCTCTGATATCAGCGTTATCAGTCTTTATCTGTGACTGTGGACTGCTTAGGTAAATTTCAAGGGCAGCTACTAAAATCTCGGTTTTTGTCCTACCTGTGTTTTGAATATTTTGTTCTATCCGCTCAAATAATTCTTGGGGAATTCTCCCTGAAAAGAAAGGACTTGCCATACTGTTTTACTTGTTAGCAATTGTTATCAACCTCTAGCCTATCACGCTGCTCTTATGAAAGAGTGTTGATAAGGAAGTGTTATCAGAAATACAGGTATATCCGTAGAAACTATTATAAATAGTGATGATAACTTGTTATCTCAATGACTGTTATCTAATGTTATCAGTGTTATCATAAAAATATAAAGGCACAGAAAGCTACGGTATTCCGGGGTTGAAGCAAAGATACCCGCCAGCGGTGAGAAGTTGGTCGCCTGTCAGGAAGAGGTTTTGTTGAGTAAGTGCCTTTAAAAATATCTGATAACAAAAAGAGCGACCGCCCCTCCGTCCAAAAAGTAAGCGATCGCCCTTAGTCAACCCTTGAGAGATTAAAACCATCGCCATGATAGCAAAATGCTCGCAGTGCCCGTTGTATAAACCTAGCTACATTATTCCAAGCATAGGAACTTGTTCCTTTTATAAAGTAAAAATTCGTGGGTGCGATTGCGCCTGCTCCGCAGCGAGAGTAACGAAATCTGTGACACGCATCTAATAAGCTCCCCTTGGAGTTACGAAAAATGGTGCATCTACCTACCACATCACTTCAAGAAACTTTGCACCAAAGAAAAATGACAGACTTCAAGAAATATCCACTGCTGACAAGACGGCTTATTGATTTCGCTGCACACCGCCAAGCTGGGACTAGTGAACACCAAGAATGCGAAATTAAGGGCGAAATTATCTACCTAAACAAGCAAGAGAATTTATTGGCTTTTTCTATGCCGATAATGCGTCGCCGCGCTGAATTTGGAGGAGCAATCCCAATGTATGTTGTGGCGGCTGAGGCAGGAAAGAATGAAGGAATTATTGCTGTTCAAAAAGAGATTAGGTTCCAACAGCAACGACTGGCGGATATTAAGCGATCACTTATCCTTCCTTCTGTAGTTGATTACCGAAGAGCAGAAGAAGAAGTTCAAGAGTATCTAAAGACACTTCCTACTCTCTCTCCAGAAATTCTGGTTCAACTCCCCATCAGCGCTCGCGAAAAATTTCACCTAGCACAAGTACGTGGGCTTTTCACCACCAAAGAACAACGACATGCTATTGAGGCATGGAGCTATTGCGATGCCGGATACCAAGCCCTCACAGAACCACTTTTACAATCTTTCGCGACAAAAGAAGAGAAGCAATTCGCCTTTATTACGAGGAACAGCTATGGAGTGAGGTGCTTAAATTCGCTAAATGTGATGTTCATTGATATCGACTTACAACCAGAGAACTGGGACGAGTTTTGTCCGGAGACGATGCCTTGGGGAAATGTCCGGATTCAAGAAGATGAAATCCTAAAGGCAGTCGCCAACGTGAGCAAAGATTGGGAACTGAGTTTTGAGGTATATCGAACCAAAAACGGGTTCCGACTGATTGAAATGTCGCGACTGTGGGAACCGCTCTCAGCGCAATCATCAGCAGTACTTGAAACACTGGGAAGCGATCGCCTCTATCAACAACTTTGTCAAGCTCAGGGTTGTTATCGAGCGAGGCTCCAGCCAAAACCTTGGCGATCAGGTAACGGCATCTGTACTTATATCGGGCGGTACTCAGATAGTGCCCCTGACCATGAAGAGGCGGTGATGGTAAAAGGCATTCACGATTCTTGGTGCCTGAAAGGAGAAGTCCTCGCTTAATCAAAGTTTGACCAATGCGACTTCTCCCGCATTGGTCAAAGGTGGTTTTTTACCCTATTTGAAAAGATAGTCTACGACCACATTACAAGGAAAACTTACAGTTGACGCTACAAACTATGTTCGCAGCAATAGCACAACGATATCAAGAAGCAGCTGATCGCCACTCGGAGATGCAGAGGAAATATCCGCGAGTTGAAGTTGAGGAATCATATGCGATCGCCGATTTCTCAATACCAGCTATCAAAGTTACACAAGGCGTAGCGACCGTTGATAATGGTGGGCGAATTGTTGAAGAAGTAAGAGATGATTACTTTTTGTCCTTGTCCCAGGTTGGGCAATCATTGGGGATGCCGCAGTGCCGCTTTGATCACGCATGGCGAAGGCATTACAAAAAAGTTGGTGATTGGCAAATGAAACACCGCAGAGAATGGAATCGTACATTCTACAAATCTCTATCGCTGTATATTCATAAAGTTATGAATTTTTCACCAATGATTGAAGACTTGGCACCACGACGACCTTATTACCCATCGCTTGATGCTGTGTACAGCGAACTATTCCCAGGCGATCACTTGGGGAGAAGGCGAAAAATTTAAGCGACCGCCCTCACCGCTTTATGTAGCAGGTATTTCGGCTCAAACTTACAGCTACACACGACTCTCATCAACAAAGGCAGATGCTGACATTGTGGCATCTGCCTTTGTTGTAGTACATTATCCCTCAAGTCTGTTGTTGTAGTACGCCTCAACATGCCGGACAGCGCTCGCTAGTATATATTAACTATAACTATAATGGGCTGTCCGGCTAAGATTGACAATTGACAAGCTGTCCAGCCATTTTACTAATCAAAAATGCCCTAACGAAAAAACACCCCATTTTTAGGTGAAGATGTCATGATTTTGCTCTGAAAAATCGTAGTATATCCTTGTCCCGTTGCAGCGATCGCGGCAGTGAAATTCACCCTCACTCAGGGGAATAGTCACAAAGAAATCTCAGATTCCCTGCTGAGGTTAACTCTGTATGAGTAGCAATGCTTGTAAGAGAAACTTGCAGTTACAAGCTGTGGATTCAGCAGAACCCCTCGACAGCACAACGGCGATCTCCAAAGTATTTTTTTGTTTGACCATGAACATTCCAAAGTGGGGACTGTCCCCTCTTTGACTACCTGTAGCAGAAAAGGAAAGGTTGCAACATGTTTGTAGCAGGGATTTATATAGAAACTTACAGTTGACAGAGGTTTGACGAGTCCCCCACCTTCAACCGCTTGTGTATCAATGGTTTTACGGAAAACTTACACTTATTGCCCCACACACCAACCTGTTCCATTCTGCTGGGGGTATCTCGCCTTATACAGTATGCACTTGAGAGAAAACTTACAGTTAATAAGTGGCTTATTCGTAGGTGGTAGTACGGGAAAGCGATCGCTGTTCACTTCAGAGAGATGCCCTTCGTTGTTCTTGGAGGAGATATGAGAAAACGTCCAATCATGTAGGAATCTAATTCCTTGACTGTTAGATATCTTCCGCTCTCCAAGACTCAAGCCAACTTCCAGTCTTACGACTTAAGCCCAACAACCCAACTGATTCTGTATAAAGATTTGGAAGTACAATATTGATTAAAAATTTTTCCCATATTTGTAATTTTTTATATAGAGAAATATCTTCGTCTTTATAGAATTGAGAATTTCCTACATTTTTTTCAATGTTTGCATAGGCATCTTTTAATGGATAAAACCAAGGTTGGACTTCATTCCTTGCTAAACAATCAAGAAATTTTTGTCCGTAAGCACCTCCGGTTCCGGTCAAATTTATATTCATTCCATCTAAATGAATAAACGCCGTTATCTGACCGATTGTTTTTGGCTCTCGGAATAACGTAATTACTGCGGAAAAATTTGCTTTTGTAATATTGCTGGGGGCAGCAAACTCTTCTGAGTACTCAAACTCTTCTTCTGGGCAAACGATAACTACGCCTAGTAAATATTGGCGAAAACGATTAATCGCATCGTTAGTCACATCTCCCCCATAGGAGATCCCTGAGTCACATACTGGGATTAAATTAATTTTCAATTGAAGCTCCTTTGATCAGGCAACTAACAGCAAAGAGAAAAAGATAGCAAAAAATACTACTCAGTGTCAACCAGAAGTGATCGCCGTTCCCTTCAGCGAGAGGTTCCTCGTTTCTCTCCCAAGAAAAACGAGAAATCATTCAAAAGTGTGGACATTTGGTTGAAAATGGATCAGATGCAGCAAATGACATCGTAGTTCATCGATAAATCTTATACAATCCATTTCGCAAGTTAGTATCTTTTTGGATGGTATATCTGTAATAGACTCTATAAGGTTTGCCGATGGCTGGAACCGTTAATTCTGTACAAGATTCTTATATAGATCTTATTAGTAATCAATGCTGTACAGTTTTAACTTTGTACAGTTCCTCCATTCTGTACAGAGGGGAGGGCGGGGAGGAACGGCGATCGCTTCTGTGAGTCCTCGGTTATGCCGCGTCATAACCTCCGAACTTTGTGGTGCAGTCACTAAGTGCTTATGAAAATGTCGAGGCAACTAAGCACTTATGAAAATGTTTAAGTGACTAAGTACTTATGAGAATAAAATACTGATTTTTAAAAGTTTCCGGTTTGACAATCTTTCGCGCTGTATACTGAATTAACCACTTATGAGAATACATCTTTTCAAAAGCACTTACATTTATGACCCCTAATGTTGCAATACTTGATGTAGAAACCGTAGAAAATTTAGGTGTATATATTGGTCCTCGGGTTCTCGGGGTATCACTACAGGAGTTACCTCAGCAAACTGAAGATACCAACCCCGTCTTTGTTTACTTAAGCTCTCTATCTGAATCTTCGCGCAGAACTATGGGGCAATCCCTTGATGCGATCGCTGGCATCTTGACTCAAGGGCAGGTAGGTAGCAGGAACTTTCCTTGGTGGCAGTTAAAATATCAGCACACTACTGCTCTTCGCTCTATCCTCATGGAACGCTACCGCCCAGCGACAGCCAATAAAATGATTGCTGCTCTCAAAGGAGTTTTGAAGGAATGCTGGAAACTTAACCTCATGAATAGCGACGACAGAATGAGGGCGTGTGACATAAAAAGCATCAAAGGAGAATCACTGCCATCGGGGCGGATGCTTAATCAGGGAGAAATCAATGCACTAATTCAAAGTTGCTGCTTTGATAAAACACCAACAGGTTGTAGGGATGCCGCAATGTTGGCGGTGATGATGTCCGGTCTTCGGCGATCCGAAGTGGTGAAACTTGATACCACCGATATCAATATTGATAGCGGTGCGATTACTGTTCGTGCGGGGAAAGGCAATAAAGATGCTATAACTTTTCTTCAAGGTGGGGCAGAGCAATATCTCAAAGATTGGCTTGCGATTAGAGGTGATGCTCCTGGTGCATTGTTCAACCCGGTAACACAGAAGAAGGAAGTTAAAGTTGGTCACTCCATGACCGACCAAGTAATAATGAACATGCTATTAAAACGAGCAAAACTTGCTGGTGTCCGAGATGTTTCGCCTCACGATTTCCGTAGAACATTTATATCTAATCTGTTTGATGCTGGCATTGACTCTTCCACCGTTCAAGGACTGGCTAGACACTCAAACTTTGCAACTACCCAACGTTATGACCGTCGTGGAGATGTGGCGAAACAGAAAGCAGCGGCGCAGCTTTACATCCCATACTTTGGCAACAACAAATAAAGAACGGCGATCACTTTTACTTACAATACTTTGTCCCCCATTGAAGCTTTTTACTTGTGCCTCCTTCTTGGATGCAAGTGAATAAGATTGGTTGAGTTCCGGTGAGTGGAACTCCCACTGTTGAATCATTACCAGATTGCTGTACGCCTAGAGTTATAGCCGCAACATCAGAGCAAGCTTTGTAAACCTTGTTAAATAGTTGCTTTTGAAGAAGTCCGTTGCTTAAAATCTTGTCGTCTTGGGGTTTTATTGTCGTTATCAGCATTTGTGTACTGTCTTTCGGATAGGTTGAGTACTTTTCTTGTGGATAATCAAACGTTACTTCCACTGGATCAATACCTTTCTTCCTTAATTCTTTTTTTAAAAAAATATCAATAGTACGGCACGGTCCATAAACAAATGGTTTTTTTGCTTTAGCAGGTGTGCTGACAAACTGGGATGCGGCTAAAATTCCAAGTGCGATCGCGGTTTTAATCTTCATCTTCTTTAGAACTTATGCATTGACAAAATTTTGATTGTATGGTCTTCACCATTTGAGATATAGATACCTCAATAAAGTCCGGGTTATTACCTTGTGAGGACATAAGCCGGACTTCTATTTTTTATATAAATGTAAGTGAAATCAACTTATGCACGCGGAGGAAGATGGAACGTGGATTGTAGATAACTGAAGCATTTTACCTTTTTACCTTTCTTCGCAGCACAATCCCAAAGGCGATCGCTCCTAAGGAACCAAGAGTTCCTGTTGGCTCCGGCACTGGTGTAGATGATTTAATTTGGCTAAAGTTTGCGGCAGTAATATTTCCTAAAGCAAAAGTTTGAATTCTACTTGAGTTACCAACGAATCGAATCTTGGTGAATTGCTCTGATAAACTTTGTGCAACTACATCTATATAAGATATTTTATTTTCACTCGTTCCAACTATAGGTAATCCTATTTGTTTTATCGTTCCATCAATTTCAGTTAATTCCAGAGTTGTATTGCTGTACGTAGTAAATCTAGGAATAGACACAGAAAAACCTAATGCACCTATTGGTTTTGAAAAATCAACTTCATCATAAGTTGAACCGGGTAAATTAGCCGCAATACTACGATTTCCAATTGCAAATAATTGATTACTGTTGTTTTGAGGATAAATCGAACCATTAGGAGCCAGTATTGTTCCTTGTCCTTGAAAAGTTCCTGTCCCTGCGCTACCAAAATTTAAAGGCAAACTTGTTACAACAGTCCCTGAAGGAAGATTGTTGAAGTCTTGTGTTGTTGGATTCGATAAGCTATCAAGAAAGTTTTTGCTAGCTTGATCTGAAAAAGGTGTCGGATAGCTGAGTGGTGGAAGTCCGTTTTGATTAAAACTAGTATCTTGTTCGTAAGTAAGAGTATAGCCTTGGTCTGAAATAATTTGTCCTGCTATTAGATAAGGATAGTCAGGATTATTTGCTGATATATTTGTTACTGTGGCAGCTTTCGTCGAAGTACTAAATACTCCTATTAATCCAGTAACAGCGATCGCTCCTACAATTATTCTTCGTAACATTTTATTACTCTTGCTCAATATTTTTTATTGGCAGAATTTTCCCTGAGCAAATCATGTAGCAAAATTAACCTACCACGTTAATTGATGTTTTTCTGATGCATTACAAAATCTTCATCTCCCCATCTCACAGGGGGAGCGCTATCTGTCTCCAAAGCGCAAGAATAGCGATCGCTGCAATGCTCTGACAAGAAAAAAGATGCCAAATATCAATAAGGGAAAAAATGTCGAGCTTTCAGGAATTTTGACTGATTGTTGGCTCGCTGAATTAGGAACAACAACTATCGGCTGAGGTAGCGGTGCTGGTGGTGGTGTATGGGTTACCACTATCGGCTGAGGTAGCGGTGATGGTGGTGGTGTATGGGTTACCACTATTAGCTGGGATAGCGGTGCTGGTGGCGGTGTATGAGTTACCACTATTGGCTGGGATGACGGTGCTGGTGGCGGTGTATGGGTTACCACTATTGGCTGGGATGGCTCTGCTGGCATATTTTAGCGTTTTTTTCGCATAACGTTACTTATTATACGTTTGGGTCTTGGCAACTACATAAAGATTAGGCGATCGCCTCTGCACCCACCAAGAAAATCAATGAAGCGCTTGATGTGACGGGTATAAGACAAAAGGATAGTTATGTCTTATTCATATCTTAGCTTACTATGCTGGTTTTATACAATAAATATATTGATGAAGAAAAGACGAGGGGCGATCGCCGTTGGGGAAAACGAGACGCGACGGTACAACTCTCACCGCATTTGCTATTGACTAAATAAGCTACGAAGACTCTTAAGAATAAACCCGAAGCCTTGCGACTCTTTCAATATTTCCTGTTTCTTGATATTGACCTTCGCAATAATCGTGCCTTCTAATAATTTCGCTTGGTGAGCCAGTACTTTTACCCACTGAGTTACTTTGTCTTGGAAATCCTCATAAAGTTTGGGAACATCAAGATTATGCTCTTGAGCTTTTATAACCCACATTCCGCACTTCATATAGTAGTATAATTAAACTACATTTTGAAAAATCCTAAATTCTAATTTAGACACCTAAGTAACCATCAAGAAAAATAAATTATGTAAGAAAAAATACCCAGCTTTGATATATTGTTGGAGAAGCTAGTTATGCAAAATATTTAATTTCAATTTTCTTCTATTCTGAGAAAAGAAGTATGTCCAATAATTAATGAGGTATTTTTAAGCTAGAAAATAATATTTTTGACAAGAAACAGGAAGGAACTGTAAGATTCTACAACGTTCTTCTATCAAGTTAATAATTTGCTTGACTCCTTGCGTAATTAGAACGTGAATTCCCTGAAAACATTGAAATATCCACCGCAAAGTAGGATATTCAGTTGGTTTATTTAGTTGGTTTTTAACTGTGGCTTTTTCAGTTTTTAAAGAGCTTCTTAGTTGTCTTTGTCCTAAATTATAAACCAAAAGACACAATCCCATTAACATCATCATGGTCTCTACTCTTTCTGAATTTTTCACAAAAAGACTATCAGCAAAAAATAAAGGATCTTTGATAAATCTAAATCCTCGTTCTGAGGATTGCTGTTGTTTATATATTCTGAGGATTTCTGGAGTTTCTAACTCTGTTATCTCCAAAATATTGGTTGCTAAAATAAATCTCCCAGCTTGTTTTTCATTTGCCGCGATTAATTCCTGATGTTCTCTTAATTCACTTTCTACTTTATAAATTAATTTTTCATCTTTAATTTTTCTCTCAATAATTTTTACTTCCGAGATTTTATGATACTTTAATTTCGACTCGATTTCTTGAATTTTAGACATCGCTAAAGATTGCTGGTCAAATTCATATTTTGATAACTTAGTTAATTGTTTTTCAGTTTTCAGGAATTCTTCTTGAATTTTTTGGGTTAATTTTTTTAAGTCTGCTTTTTTTCTTTCTTCACTTTCTACTAATAACCATCTTTGTTTTATCCCTCCGTAAGTCACTGTTTGTTCTTGATAGCTATATCCTTTTATTTCACTTTTATTTAGTTCTATACTTGTTAATGCCTTGACCAAGTTTTTGGCTTTTTTAATCGATAATGGGACTCTACTTATCCATTTTATATTCTCCATTAATTTCAAATTATTGACGCTATATAAAGCACTATCAGCCACCATAATGCTTTCAAAATTTATTTGTTTAGAATATTCTACTAGGATTTTCCCGAACACAGCTTTATCTGATTCATTTCCCGATGCTCCTCTAAAAAATAAGGGAATATCTCCATCGCTACTTACTATTAAATCTAAAATACATTGTTTAAGGTCTGGTCTGTGGTCGCGAGAATATCCCTGCGTAATGAGAATAGGACTTTCTCTAGTTATTTCTAATTCTTTTTCCTGTTGCTCTAGGCGATTATTATATTCTCCGTGTAAATGTAATGAAGTTGAATCTAAATGGGAATATTTTGTACATATTCCATATTTTTTGACGACTTCTAAGGCAATTATTAAGAACAGCTTAGTTAATCCATATTTGTATAGTTTATCCATCACTCTTCCTAATTTATCATCATTTAAATCATCTGCCTTAATCTCCTCCCCTAATAAATGTTCTATGGCTTTATCTTGAAAAAATTGAGAAAATAAATATAACGGTTTAGAAACAAATCCAAGTCCATTCAGAATAATTGCTTTGACGACTTCTCCTGCATTAACTCTTTCTCTCGGATCGGTTCCTAGCAGTTCATTGATTTTCTCTACTATTCCTATCTCATCAATAATTCCAGCTACTATTCCTAAGTGATCCAAATTTTTTATGAATGCTTCTTCTTTTTTAGAATTCATTTTTTTCAATTTGATTCTGAAAGCTTTCTCCTAATTTTCTCACTTTTTTACAAATAAAAATACTTTTACAGTTCGGCTACGCTCAGCTTTAATAGCGATGCCTGCGTAGGCGCAGCCCGCCGCAGGCCTATCAATGATTCTCAGTACTAATACTGGGAATCACCCTTAGTTTTAGTAATATTATTTGAAACATTGATGTATTGCATTTTGAAGTGCGGAATGTGGGTTTTAAGATCCTCTGCAAGAATTTTGATGCTGCGAATTAATTCAGTATTACGACTATATTCTACTGTGCTGATTAACCTACCATACCTATCTGATTGCTGCTGTCTTTCCAAAGGAGTTGCAATACGACTATATTTCTCTCCAAGCTGCTCGTCAACGAACTCTATTGCGCTGATGTAGTCCTTTATTTCTTTTTTTGTAAGCATGACTAATGCACCTTTTAAACTCTTCTCAGAGTAAATCATTCTGCGGCTACGCTCACTACAAATCTTTATTACCCCGCCTCTATGACTTCACGAAACCACGAAACCGCTGCGAGTAAAAGACTTTGCAGCGGTTTCGTGGTTTTTTTTTCTTTTAAATGTAGCACAAAAACAAGCGGTTAATTCTTGGGAAGTCCTCTAATATAAGGCGGCGATCGCTCTTCAAACTTGTCCTGCTTGACCTTGGGGACATTTGATACCAAAGGTGCTAGGAGGAAAATAATCAGCGAAGGGATTCCCTCTCCGATTCTCAAAGTGGAGATGAGGTCCACTGCTGTGTCCAGTTGTCCCACACTGTGCTACTTGCTGTCCTTGCTTCACAGTTTGCCCCTTTTGAACAACTATTGACCCTTGCTTCAAATGGGCATATCGGTGATAAATCGTCTCTCCTGTGGAGGGAACTTTCAGCGCAAGAATGACTTGATTCCCCCAATCTCCCCCGCAGTGTATATCACCAACCACACATTCAGTTACTGTGTCAACTACAAGCCCGTCGCCACTTGCTACAACAGGAGTTCCTAGCGGCGCTCGAATATCTACACCTTTGTGCTTTCTACCTCGACTCGGTATAAATCCTACACCATCTCCCACACCCTGCAAAGGCTGCATTGGGAGAATTAAACCACTACTTGATGCAGGGACAGGAGGTGCTGGAGTATTGGTTTTCTGATTTATCGAAGTGTTGGGCACAGAAGGAGGTGTATCAGTCTGTGCTAATCCCGGTGTATAAAAGTTCAGCATTGATTTAGCGCTAGCAAAATCATGGTTGATGTCTGAGACTCTGACTTCGGTCGCAAACTCTGGAGGGAAAAGGCGACCACTTAATCCGATGATTTCTCCAGGAATCAACTTCAAAATATCTTCCGTAGTTCTCAAAGTCAAACTCCCCTCGTACAGCTTAATTCGAGACTTTTCGTTAGTCAAAGCTTCACCCTGAACCATGCCATCTTTATCAAGAGCGATCGCACCTGGTGTAACCTTCGGCAATCCCGTTGCATCATCAACATTCCCTCCAGTTCCTGACGCTGCCACTACTCCACTAGTTTGAGGTATTGTTTTCGTTGCTAGGACTGCATTGTTGACTTTACTAGAAGTTTGAGAATCAGAAGTAACCTTTCCTGTTGCATCTGTATTTTGAGTAAACACCGTTGTGTCTTTGTCAGTGTAAATAGTCACAGTTTCTTTGGTAGTGGTTGTTCCTGGTGTTGACTCTCCCGGCTTTTGTATTTTAGTGGTAACTACTTCGTGGTCGGTAATTTTTAAGTATTGTTTTGCTGATTCCTTAAGAGTTTCAATGATCGCCACAGTCCCATCTGCTTTATTTATTGTTTTAGTGGTGACAATTGGAGGGGTTTTGATTTCAGTCTGAGGTGCTGTTGCTCTTTTATTCGCTGATTGCTGCTGTTGCTGCTCCGCCAATTTGTTGAGAGTTACGCCGAAGACTTTTGGTATTCCACCAGCTGCGGGGGACTGAACTCCAGTTACTCCGCCCTTGCTTCCCGCGCCTACTTTATTGTCTGCTTGAGATTGGGAAAGTGCGCCAGACTGTTGATTAATCGAAGTTTTGGACGCCGATCCTTGAGTCTCTGGCATGGAGGCGATCGCGCCAGGAATATACCTCGGTGTAGCAGATGCTTTGTCAGAAAACTTCGCCTCAATTAGCGTCTCCTCATCAACAGAGAACTCGGTAAACTTGGGGCGAGCATATGGCTCAATAATTAGTTCTTTAGATCTAGGATTATCGGCAATGCGAAATCCAATCTTTCGGCACTCGCGCTCAAGGACTTGGAATGGAGTTTCACCAGTTTGGGGTAAATAGTGATATGCAAGTCCGTCGCCGTCCATCACTAATTTGAGTCCATATTGCTTGCATATTTTATCTGCAAATTGCTTCAGTGTTATATCGCTGTGCGTCAAGTTCTGAGGGACTCTGGACAATAAAAAAGTAAGTGATTTACCAGAGAAAGTTGTGATTTCTCGTCCTAATTGCTTCGAGCTATCAGTGCCCACATGGATGAAATGAAAGTCAACCAATTGCTTAAAATCCGAAGTACCTACCATCAGCGAAATAATGATTTCGACTCCTTTTTTCGAGTCCTCAATTGGTGCGGGTGCGGTTTTCAGTTGTTTAACGTCTGGTTTTGTAGGTTGCATCGTCGCTGCAACTTGGTTTAATTTGATATTATCTACTACGGGAGTTTGAGGAGTTCCCGACGCTTGACTTTGATAGTAGGCAAGGCGTTGGTTAAAGTAATCAGTTACCGCGCCGACAGTTTTCAATTGAACTGGCTGTGGAGTACCGCCGTATTTCGCGTATTCTTGACCCCGAAAGTTGTAATAACTATAACCAGTATCAGGATTTAAGATACTTGCCCATTCGTGCATACTTGCTCGCAATGCATTTGCAATATCATGCTGAAGTACGAACGCTGTCGCATGTCGGCGGTCCATGAGGAATTTAGCAAAAATATCTTGTGCTTGTGGCGAGAAATCTTTTATCGGAGGATTGGTTGCAAGCCATTCACCATACTCGTCCGCGCTTGTTTGATAACGTCCGCAGTTCCTACCAGCGCCTCTTGGAAACCGCGAAAAGTCGTAAAATTTTTGATTACCATTCCCAGAGTTATATCCACCCGGTCCTAACTTATCAGAGACTTCGCCAAAAGCGATCACATCTAACCAAGCAGATATTTCCGGCGGGAATCCTTTGTACTGCACTCCCGGTCCAGTTGCAGCGGCTGATGTTGCTTTTGTTGTACCCTGAGGTGATGGTGTCGGTGTTCCGATATTGGTGTTAGGCACATTGTCAGGCGTGGAGTCTTGCTGCACTCCTTTGCCGAGCAATTGTGCATCAACGATGATGCCGCCCTCACGGATAGAAATCTTTCGGTACTTTGCTGCAATCAAAAATTCCGGATCGAAGATACTAAAAGAGCAAGTTGACGCGCTTTTGTCTTCGCCAAGATGAACGGCGATCGCGTCCATGAGAATGTCATCGCCGGAAAACCAAACATCATCGCCAATTTGGCATCTAGCAATTTTAGTTGTGATTTCCATTAATTTTCAATAATTGCTCTTGGATTTCTCCCCAAATTTCTACCAAATCTTCTGAAGAATAAGCGACAGAGGCATAAATTTTTTCAAAATTTGTATTGTAGACAGTTACAAAGGCACGATCACTTTCTAAAGATATTTTTGCTGAGTTGCCTATTGCGTCTATATCACAACAATAAATATTATTTTTCTCTTGATAGAATTCAATATCATTTTCTACTAAAAACTTTTCAATGATTTGGCTATTCATAAGTGGCTCTTTTAATTCAAATATTGATTTTAATTGTTGGCGTAAAAGTCGTTGAGCGCCAAGAATCGCCTCCAGGAGAGCGAAATATTTTTCATCTGAAAGAATATCTAATTGCTGGAGGCGCTCTAAAGCGGCGATGATTTCTCCAGGATGCTGTACAAAGCAACGCCATCCCGCACGTTGGATCTTATCGAGACTATCCTCTAAAGATTGGATTTTTCGCTGCTCATAAATCTGATAAAGTCGTTGTTGCTCAGCAAATAGTCCGAACATTTCGCCCAACACACGAGGAGAATGTTCAGCAGAAAGCTTCAAAGAATTCATGACTTGTTTCTGCCGGATTCGCGCTATTTCTTGGCTAAATTCCTCGCTGGTTTGGCGATCGCACACACTACGCCAATTGAGCTTTGACTTTTTCAAATCACGGCTACACTGCGCCTCAGAAACACCAAGCTTTTTACCAATTTCGCTCAATGTTCGCCCTTCGAGATACGCTGTCACAAGCTTGGTGCGATCGCGGTCCCGCTGGCATTGATTCCTTCGTCGCCGAACCTGAGGCATATCGAAAACTTGCAGTAACTTGCATAAAATAATACTTTAATTGTACTTAATTAATCCGTACAATGGAAGGGTGTAAGGCATACTGAGTAATATTTTTTTTATTTTGATAAGTAAATTATTAGTTTTTTTTTTACCAAAATTCATTAAATTACCGCGAGTACAAACGCGATGGTCAAGGGCGATTCGCAAAAAGCAATAGTACTGTAACCACAACTGTACAGAAGAAATCGCACCTCAACCACACCGAAGATAAGTCGGCGATCGCTTCTGGTATCAAGGCTTGGCACTCGGAACACAAATTGATGGGAGATATTCTCGACGACAAGAAACTTACAGACTCTTTGGCTTCTTTGCATAAACTCAAAGTAGATGCCGAGACAGCAGCAAAACGGAATCACACCCATGTGACGTTGCCTCCAGGTATCAATTTACCTGACAGCGAAAAGGAAGCTAATAAAGGGCACCACAATAAGACTCTTGCAATTACTTTAGACGAACGCGAATTGGGTAAATTTTACCGATTTGATGGGGGGAGAATTGGCGGGATTATTACTGAAAAAGACGGTATACATCATGTTTCCTTGCGACATCTTTACGGAACCAAAGGTACTACCACTTTTCAATCCGCACAGGAAGCTGACAAATATTTACGAGATGTCATCCGGCGATTCGCCCATGAGCGAGTTGTGCCATTAGCCAAAGTGTCGAAAGTAATCTCGCACCACTCCGATCAAATCGACAATCTCAAAAGCAAGAATCAACATAATCCGTACAAAAATATAGACAAAGAAGTTCTCCACGACAATCTGGATATTTCTGGCGAAATTGAGCAACTTCTGAAAACGAAACGGAAGGCGATCGCTTCTGTAGACCAGCATGGGAATCTTCAAGCAGCGGCTTGTTACAGAAACAAGCATAATCACTTATACGTAGATTTCTTAAGCACTGCCGGGTGGAACTTAGCCGAAAGTCATTCTCGGAAAACTAAAGGTGCTGGTGCTGCGACTCTAGCAGCTTTAGCACGAAAAAGCATTGGTGCTGGACATAAAGGACGGTTACAATTGACACCACTTGATAAAGCAAAAAGTTTCTATAATCACTTGGGTTTCGTTGAAGATTCCAACGGGAAGTTACATCTAAGTCCCGAAGCTGCTGAAAAGCTTATTGCCAAATATGGAGGAGAATAATCATGGAAGATGGAGTACTGACAGGACGAACAAAACTTGGCGAACAGCTAAAAGAAGCTCGTCGAATTCTCGGAATTCAAGGACTTAATAATGCTGAGATTACTGAGATTCTCAGAACAATAACTCCAAAGCTTGACGCAGGCGAACCACTTGAACGTACTGTGTTTGACGCAATACTTGCTCGTGATTGATGTGGGTTTCCGATTTACGGGTACATGGTTTAGGCGATCGCTTTTGACTTCCTCCAATTTTTTATAAGTTATTTACGTAGTATTTTAGTGTAAATAGATACTAACTATATTTC
>JAQYWO010000493.1 GCA_029379215.1 Rhizonema sp. PD37 | reverse complement strand
GCAGGGAGCAGGGAGCAGGGAGCAGGGAGCAGGGAGCAGGGAGCAGGGAGCAGGGAGCAGGGGAGGAAAGAATTAGAAACAATCATTTGTATCATGTCTGAGCGTGAAATGGTCTAACTTAGAGATCTAACGACGACATTCATCGGCTGCCAACATCCTCTCAATTCTAGCTGATCGCTCTCAACAGTCCAGTGCAATGGAAGTTAGCCTGATTAGCTTGATAGTTATAGTTTTGCTAGTGAGGATCGTGCGCTCCGAATGCGTTTCAGTATTGTCTGCTATACCCGTGCTGTGACTGTATCCTCTAATATTAATGCTGGGTTCAACCGTAAGTGCCATGGTAATCCAGCGGTTTGTTAATATCGAACAACTCACCGTCCTGTTGTTCTTACTAGGAATATAGTCCTTTAATATTGTTACACCCTACTCGTCAATGATTGTACTGGTTAACGACCAACAACGGTTACGCACTTAAAACAGCAGAACAACAGAGCGATCGCTTTGCGCGAAAAGTAGAAAATGGAAAAGAGCAATTGACTAAGCCCTCCAATCCCTTCAACATTTCCGCAGTTCCTGAACCTGAAGAATGGATGCTGATGGGTATGGTGGCAATCACTCTGTATCTACTAAGTTGGCGTTACCAAAAGGCTGGGGGACGCTATTTGAAAAGGAAGTAATTAGCAGGCAACTTCTCATGTGTTTTTAATGCTGGTTTAAGAAACTGAAAATATAGTGATAATTAAATAACCAAAAAATTCATATTAATGAGTTTCCAAAAGTCATGGCTCATTAATATTTTTAAACACAAACCTTAACTTTCATAAGTATATAAGTTAGGGTTTGTACTGAAAAAATAGATAAATGTCTACCAACAAACAACAAACTAACAAATAACATGGTGGCTAAGAATTCGGTACGACGACGTAATTTTATAGCAGGTATTGGAGCTGGAGCTATGCTCGCAGGTGCAGGAGCAATCCTAAAACTGACATCTGAAAAATCAGAGAGTGCGACTCCCCAAAGCCAGAATTCGAGCAAATTGGTAACCGCAAGTGATGTTGCTATAAAGCCTTCAGGTAAGGCTTTACCTGAGTTTCAGGGCATAAGCCAGTGGCTAAATTCTTCTCCCCTAACAACCGAAAGTCTTAAGGGGAAGGTTGTCATGATTCATTTTTGGACTTTTGGGTGTATCAATTGTCAGCGTACTCTCCCCTATGTTGTGCGATGGCATGAGCAATTTGCCGCGCAAGGACTTAAGGTGATTGGGGTTCACACTCCTGAGTTTGCATTTGAGCGGGATGCCAACAATGTGAAAAGAGCGTTGAAGCAACATAAAATTACTTATGCGGTTCCTTTAGATAACGAATTCAAAACCTGGAACGCTTATAGCAACCAGTATTGGCCACATTTATTTTTAACGGATCGTCAAGGGTTTCTGCAATATGACCATATTGGGGAGGGAGCCTACGATCTTACAGAACAGACAATCCGTAAGTTATTAGGGTAGACAAATGGCTATTTCTACTGTATCGGCTGGTCTGGCACTACTGGGTGGATTTTTAACTGTGTTATCACCCTGTGTTCTTCCTATCCTACCTGTATTAGTAGGTCGCTCCTTACAGTCTCATCGTTACGGTCCTATTGCTTTGGTCGCAGGTTTGGTGGGAGGATTTGCTGTCGCAGGGAGTCTTCTCGGAGTAACAGCAAGCTGGTTTACAGGATTAGCTAACTCTTTGCGAACTGTCGCAATTTTCCTACTACTGTTCATGGGAATTCTCGCGATTTTTCCGTCTTGGAGTTACTGGTTGTTAAGTTATTTACCAAAACGTAAAAGAAGCACAGAAAGCGTGCGTATCGGCTTAAGAGGAGAGTTTTGGTTGGGAACTCAGTTGGGTTTGCTGTGGACACCTTGTGCGGGACCTGTTTTAGGAAGCATACTTGTGCTAGCAGCAGCTAAACATCAAGTTGCAAGTGCCTTCGCTTTACTTGTTATTTATGGTGTTGGGGCAGCATTACCTTTGCTCGCACTTGCCTATGGAGGTCGCCGTTTAGGTAAACAGTTACTAAAGTTGCGGTCTCACAGCATGATTCTGCAAAGAGTGGGGGGTGTCATGATAGCGGCAACGGCGATCGCAATTCTCTTGGGTTGGGATGTCCAAGTACAACTATGGCTAGCACCACTTTTTCCCCGTTTACCACTATGATGTGACTAGATGTAGCGTTTAGCACTTATCAACGGTTACCTGACTACATACTTTATATAATGTAACTGGATATCAAAATATATTTTTAGAGACCTCAAATAATAAAAAGGCAAATTTTATGAAGGCGTCTACTCCTTCCAAAAAGGCACGACCGCAACCAAATCAGGCTCTTTTAGCCAAGATATTTCACTGGGTTAACATCATTAGCCTACTATTAATGATTACCAGTGGGCTACAGATATACAATGCTAATCCAGTTTTCGGTGGACGTGGGGGTTGGCAGTTTCCGTCCCTGTTTTTGCTAGGAGGGTGGCTAGGTGGGGGTAGACACTGGCATTTTGCTGCTATGTGGCTGTTCGCACTGAATTTAATATGGTACGGATTATACATTTTGATAGAGAAACGTTGGAAGCGTCGGTTTGTGAGTGTTAGTGACTTGAAAGCACTGCAAGAGGGTAAAAACCAAAAACGCAAAATATATGCTTGGCATCGAGTCGTTTACACTGCGATCGTTCCAATTCTATTACTAGCGATCATCAGTGGGTTGGGAATGTATAAACCGGCTCAGTTCCATTGGATAGTTGACCTACTTGGAAGTTGGCAAGCACTACGAGTGGTTCATTTTGCAACCATTCCAATTGTGGTTGTGTTTGTGATCGTCCACTTTTTGTTAGGACTCAAAGTAGGAGGTTATCGGTTAATTAATTCCATCTTTTGGTAAAGGTGCTTTATGGATCCAATTCTTCGTCCTCGAAAACTATTAACTCGCCGTCAACTACTTCAACTATCGGGACTTTCTGCTACCAGTTTGCTGATGTCCGGTTGTGGATCTCGTTTGTTTGATGATGTTGCACAGAAAACTTTTGAGCCTCTCAACCAAAGTATAGAAGCTTTAATACTGAATCCTCAAAAGCCTGTCCCAGAATTTCCTATCAGTGCCATTGAGCCTAAAGCTCTTCTGGTCAATACGTTTAACTCTGTTCCTGATATTGACCCAAAAACATATCGGCTAATTATTGATGGTGAGGTAAACCATCCAATGCAATTAAGCATAACGGATATTCAGAAAATGCCTCTGACTTCAATGGTCATTCGTCATGTTTGTGTCGAAGGTTGGTCAGCGATCGTTCAATGGGGAGGTGTACGATTGCGAGATTTAATATCTTTGGCTCTACCTAAAAAGAACGCTCGCTTTGTTTACTTCAAATCTGCTGACGGTTATTACGAAAGCTGGGATATGCCTTCATCTCTCCATCCTCAGACTTTGATGGCTTATCAGAAAAATGGTCAACCTCTGTCAGATGATAACGGAGCACCTCTACGTCTGGCTTCTCCCATTAAACTCGGTTATAAACAGAGTAAATGGGTAACTCGTATTACACTGGTTAATCGCCTGACACCTGCCAAAGGCTACTGGGAAGACCAAGGTTATGAGTGGTATGGCGGATTGTAGTTAAGCCATCACATGTTATTACTTAGGAATATTTACTTACGATAATATCAATATCTGATTCATCGGAGAACGGTTGCCATAATTTGGAAGGGGAAATACTAAAGCCAAGTTTAGCTGAACCAACCATACGCACAGTATCAAAATGTTCTGAAAAATGATGTGCGATCTGATTTTTTAAGTCAAAATATCTATCTTCATCATTTTTAAAAACATAAGGGGTGCCATGAATTAGGTGTTTTTGAACTATCAATTTTTCTGTTAGGGATTTATCGCGTAAGACTGCTCTGAATATTTCAATTATTTGAGTAATAT
>JAQYWO010000492.1 GCA_029379215.1 Rhizonema sp. PD37 | reverse complement strand
CGGGTTTAATTTAGTAACTTGTGAGTAAAAACGAACAATCCTGGTAAACCCGCCCGTACAGTCGATCTTCGGGTTTAATTTAGTAACTTGTAAGTAGAAACGAACAATTGTGGTAAAACCGCCTGTACAGTGGTTAGTCGGACAACTAACAACAGACAACTCACTAACGACCAAAAACAAATCTATTTTCCTTTTTTCCGTCCTGCTGTTTCTACCAGTTCTAATTCTGACAACCGAAAGGTGACTAATTTATCCCAGTTCCCACCTTCAAACAGAACGGCTACCTTACCATCACTCAGTCTTTGGACAAGTCCTTCATAGCGATAATAGGTATCTGTAGGATTCTTGATGCGAACAGTTGCTCCAGGTAGAATCATGGGTTTTGGCTTTTAGAGTTCCTATTTATAGCTTAACGTGTTTCAGACAGAAGTCCCACACCCTATCGTTTCGATAGAGTGTGGGATGAATGAGTGAGTGAGTGGTTCTGTATAAATATGACAAATAATGCGAAATCCCACCATTAAAAGTGGTGGGATTTTCTGATATTAAGCACGTAGGAAAGAGAAATAGTCGGAACCTTAGCCAAGATTAGCGAGTAACAACTCTCGTTTCTCTGATTTTTGGACTCTTACTTGACCATCATCGTCAACATCCACGATCGCTGTATCACCTTCTGTAACTTGACCTGAAAGCAAAGCTTCAGCTAGAGAATCTTCTAGGAGACGCATAATTGCCCGACGTAATGGCCTCGCACCGTAGCTGGGACTGTAGCCTTCTTGCGCTACAAGGTCTTTGAAACGGTCGGTGACTTCTAAGGTAATACCTTTTTCGGTCAAGCGGACAGAAACTTCGCGGAGCATGATCTCAGCAATTTGCTTGATTTCATCTTTCTTCAACTGAGTAAAGACGATCATATCGTCAAGACGGTTGAGGAACTCCGGACGGAAGTGAGCTTTTAATTCCTCATTCACGAGACTGCGGATACGGTTGTAAGTAGCCTCCGCTTCGTCTTCGTTAAACTGGAAGCCCAAACCACTACCACCCTTTTCAATCACCTTAGAACCGATGTTGGAAGTCAAAATGATCAGTGTATTCTTAAAGTCCACTGTCCGACCTTTGGCATCAGTGAGGCGACCGTCGTCTAGAAGTTGCAGCAGCATATTAAAGACATCGGGGTGCGCTTTTTCGATTTCGTCGAATAGCACGACCGTATAGGGTTTGCGCCGCACGGCTTCGGTAAGTTGTCCGCCTTCGTCGTATCCTACGTAACCTGGAGGTGAACCGATAAGTTTGGAAACGGTGTGGCGTTCCATGTATTCCGACATATCAAGGCGAATCATTGCTTCTTCCGAGCCGAAGAAGTAGGAAGCCAATGCTTTTGCTAATTCTGTTTTACCAACTCCGGTAGGACCAGAGAAAATAAAGCTAGCGATTGGACGATCTGGGTTCTTTAACCCAACTCGGGCACGACGAATCGCACGAGAAACAGCGGTGACTGCTTGCTCTTGACCGATGAGTCGCTGATGAAGAGTGTCTTCTAGATGCAGTAGTAGCTCAGATTCAGATTCCGTCAACTTGTTAACTGGTACGCCAGTCCAAGAAGCAACGATTTGAGCAATGTCTTCTTCATCAACAATGAGTTTACTGGCTTGAACGTTTTGTGATTCTGCTTGAATTTGTTGTTGAAGTTCGATCTCACGATCGCGCAGTTGTCCGGCTGAGTCAAAATTCTGCGTTCTAACTGCTTCTTCTTTGTTTTTAGTGACTTGTGCCAGTTCTCGCTTCAGTTCTCGATTGGTGGAATTCATGGAATTGCGCAAACGAACACGAGAACCAGCTTCATCAATCAAGTCAATTGCTTTATCAGGTAAGAAGCGATCGCTAATATATCTATCTGACAAATTTGCTGCCGCCACGAGTGCTGCATCTAAGATTTCAACTTTGTGATGCTGCTCGTAAGCTGATCGCAATCCGTGAAGAATTTGGATGGTTTCTTCGATGGAAGGTTCTCCGACCATGATTGGTTGAAAACGACGCTCCAGCGCTGCGTCTCGTTCTATGTGCTGACGATACTCATCCAAGGTGGTTGCTCCTATACACTGCAGTTCACCTTTTGCCAATGCTGGCTTGAGAATGTTAGCTGCGTCTAGACCACCTTCTGTACCACCTGCACCTACCAAAGTGTGAATTTCATCTATCACTAGGATGATGTTGCCGACTGAGCGAACTTCATCCATAATTTTTTTAAGGCGTTCTTCAAAATCGCCGCGAAAGCGAGTTCCAGCCACTAACAATCCCATGTCGAGGCTAATAACTTGCTTATCTTGTAGAATGTCGGGAATATCTTGGTTTGCAATGCGTTGAGCAAGACCTTCAGCGATCGCCGTTTTTCCAACTCCTGGTTCCCCAATCAACACGGGGTTATTTTTAGTCCGGCGACCTAGAATCTGAACGGCACGCTCAATTTCTTTCTCGCGGCCAACGACAGGGTCGATTTTACCTTCTGCCGCTAACTTAGTAAGATTTCTGCCAAATTCTTCTACAGCTAAAGTCTGACCGCGTCGTTGAGTACCACGACTGCCACTACTCACAGAGGCGACTTCACCTAATTGCCGAATGACTGTAGTTCTGACTTGCGAGAGATCCAACCCCAAATTTTGTAAAACTTTGGCAGCAACACCTTCACCTGCTTCGGTTAATCCCAAAAGTAAGTGTTCTGTGCCAATGTAATTTTGTCCTAGAGTGCGAGCTTCTTTAAACGATTGCTCAAATAAACTTTTTACTTTAGGAGTAAAGGGAATTTCTGGCGGTACAAAGCCAGAACCCCGACCAATAATTCTTTCTACTTCGCGACGTGCATCTTTGAGGGTAACGCCCAATTCGGTCAGCACTTTGGCAGCAACCCCAGATCCTTCTCCAATTAAACCTAAAAGAATTTGCTCTGTTCCTACAAAGTTGTGTCCCAGGCGACGTGCTTCTTCCTGGGCTAGCATAACTACTTTAATGGCTTCAGAAGTAAAATGTTCAAACATAAGTGGGTTCTTGCTCCCTTGCTGATCGGTTGGGATGAAATAATTTTCACCCTCACCTGAACTTTTATGTACTTTCTTAAAATTAATGTATCTTTATTTAAATTGTTGTGGCAGTAGGGAGAGCCGTAAGATTTCAGGTGTGGTAGCCGTCTTGAGGAATCAAGGACGATAATAGAGTAACAGACTGACTATTGCGGATGAAAGAATTTTGAATTCGTAATCACCTAGCTATCGGCATTTTAATTGATTTCCCCGCCCAACGTAGCATTCACAATTTCCTCATTTCCCGTCTCATTAGGGTGTAGGGGTTCACTACAAATAAATTCGGCAGATTGTCATCGCAAAGTCGGGAACTTGGTCAACATCTTCAGTCACTCATTACATCTATTTGCCCTGGTATTTCTACCTAAAAATTCCCTTTTTTGTCTCCTACACCCCGCATACCTTTAATTTCCTCTACTCCATCAATCTCTTATCTACAATAAATTATGACAGAAGCACCAGGAAGTAAAGACCAACAACATCCCCAGTATAGTCGAGATCGCGCCCTTATGGATAGTTTATTGGCTCAACAAGCAACTGACTATAACTTGGTAGAACTTGCTAGATTGCGAATTCGTTATCTAGGCTTTCCAGGTGCAAGAGATATTCAACTTGATTTAGATAAAGCTTTACAAAACTGGGGTCTTACTGAAGCGGAACTTTATATAAAAACCTGTCAGCTTCATGCTATCGGAGGCATTTACAAAAGTCGTGGTAAAAAAGAAGAGGAGGATTGGAATTAACTTTTTTGATGGATGTTATGCCACTTGGGATTTTAGAGTAAAAAAAGAATCAAAATATTTCCGGATTACAAAATGAGGTCAAAAAAAGACATGGCGTTTTGTTCTCTGACACGACTTGGCAATTATTAATAAAAGAATCGCCGAAGAATAATATAAGTA
>JAQYWO010000491.1 GCA_029379215.1 Rhizonema sp. PD37 | reverse complement strand
ATTATTTACAAAGTTTCTAGTTCACAATTTTATTTAAGTATAATTACTTATTGCAATTCGCTCACCAACTCGACCCAATAATAGCAAAACTGTAACTAGCCGCCACATAAAGCTGAAAAACCTCCTTACCATAAGTGTTTAAATAAAAACAACAAAAGTCAAGAGGTCTAATATAAGTCTGGCAATTTTGATGCGTTTTAGCTTGATATTTCACACATCTATCCCAATCTTTCCAACAAATGCTCTCCGACGCGTAAAGCATTTGCCATAATTGTGAGCGATGGATTCACTGCACTACTAGATGGGAAAAAACTACCGTCAACTATGTAAAGATTATCAACATCATGTGTGCGACAATTGATATCAAGTACTGAAGTTTTAGGGTCTTCACCAAAACGACAAGTACCACACTGATGAGTTACCTCTTGCAAACCCATCTTTGAAGTAATAAATGATGAAAAAGAGCTAAAGCGATAGGGTCGCCCCCTAATGGACTTCAACACTTCGTTCCAACGTTCAATCAAGCGATTAAATGCTTCTTGATTGTTATTTGTATAGTCAATAATAATCTTCTCACCGTTGATCTGTACACGATTATTGAAGTCGGGTAAATCTTCAGTGATTAATAACCAACAAAGGGAATGATTTGCCACAAATTCAGACATTTTGCTAGGCATAAAAGCTGGTGCATGAGCGGCGACTCTATCTTTATGGATGTTGCCGAGTAATTGCACGCTTCCCATCGGGTAAGCAAAATCTTTTTCACCCCAATAAAAATCATTGACAGCAAGTGTCTTTTGAAAAACTGTCGGATTGGGTTTTGTGCTTAAAGCCATAACTACGGCAAACTTATGTGCCATGTAATTACGTCCGACAAGACGAGAACTATTAGCCAATCCATTTGGATGTTGGTCGTTGGCAGATTTTAGTAACAAGACTGCTGAATTAACTGCACCACAAGCAACAACTACAATATCTCCAGTAAATATCTGACGCTTACCTGCAATTTCTGCTTCTACTCCAGTCACTTCCTGACCTGATGCACTGGTATGCAAACGCATGACTTTTGCATTGGTAATTAAAGTCAGATTAGGATTGACAAGTGCTGGACGTACACCGTTAATATCAGCATCAGCTTTAGCATTGATAAAACACGGGAAGCCATCACAAGTATCGCAACGAATACAAGCACTTAAAGAACGATTGACTTCATTAAGTTTGACGGCAAGCGGTATATAAAATGGATGTAAGCCTTGATACTTTAGGGCATAGTGGATATTTTGAATGTATGGTTCATGACTGACTGCTGGAAAGGGATAGTCTTCACCAATCTGCGGTTCAGTAACATCGAGACCTCGCTGACCATGTACTTCATAAAGTTTCTCAGCTTGGGCATAGTAGGGAGCAAAATCCTGATACTTTAATGGCCATTCTGGGGAGATGCCACCTTTATGAATAACTTTTTCAAAGTCCTGCTGGCGAAACCTAAACAAGGCACCGCCATAAAATTTAGTGTTGCCGCCAACATAATAGTGCATGCCTGGTCGTATGGCTTTGCCATTTTTGTCATACCATACATCACCATTCCGATAGCGTTCTTTTCGCAGAACCTGCTGAGAATCCCAATTCGCTTTTTCTCTAGGTAGAAAAGTTCCTCGTTCTAGAACTAAAATTTTCTTACCGCTTGATGCCAGTCGATTAAGCAGAGTTCCACCACCGGCACCTGTACCAATGATGATGACATCGTAATGACCATCAGCCATTTTTCTCTATTCTTTTGAGTTAATTGTGGATTTACAGAATAATTAGATTGGTAAACTTTGGCACCCTAAACCTAACGCTTGTTAGTGACAGCAGTTTTTATTTTCTATGAATCACACAGTCAGGGGGAACACCCTTTAGTAGAGACGCCACTTGTCACACTTGCTTCCCCGAATGGGTACGGGAACGTCCCTACGAATGTAAATACTGCGTAGGTTTTGCTAAAAAATTGAATATATAGCAGTTTTCACATTGATAGACTACAGTACTCGTGTAAGGGCAGGTTTTAGATAATATTTGGATGTACCCAGATATCTAGATGAAACCCTTACCCACTCCAAAACTGTGGTCTATACATCTGAAAATCGCTGTAAGGTAGGTTGGACAAGTGCTGTTTGAAACAGCGTCTGTACTCCTGAGAAGACGGAGAGGCAGTGCAGGCATCTGGTATTTGAGGAACCTCACCCAACATTTATTAGTATTTGTTGGGTTTCCCGACGGTCAGCCCAACCTAAAATTTTCAACAGAGCTTGCAGTATGCCACGAATGTGGTCTATTTATCTACAAATTACTGTAATCTATGTTGGGCGAGTAGAGGAATGGTAGAGTGCTTAAATAAAACAATTAAAGAATTATAAAGTGCTAATTTGCTTTCATAGACATTAGCTGATAGCTAATATCTATTTTACGTTTTCATCATGCATTTTGTTTTCGGCACAAGTTTTGTTTATTTGTGTTAATCCAATCATGCGATAAATTCTATCTCCGAATTCCGGAAAAAGTTGTATATTTGAGAACAGTAATCGTGTTAAAAATCCATCAAGTACAACCTCTCCCTGATTTTGCTGAATGGCCTGCAGGACTGCGATCGCCACATCTGTTGGTTCAGAAACACGCGCTAACTTGGGTGATGGTAAGCCAAATTTCAGAAACATTCCTGCTTTTGTATATCCCGGACAAATCACTGAAACTCCTACATTCGTATTAGCTAATTCCTGCCGCATTGCATCTGTCCACATAATCATACTCGCTTTACTTGCTGAGTAGATACTGTTGTAAGGCGCTCCTTTTTTACCTGAGCCAGATGAAATATTCACAATGTGACCGCTATCGCGATCTAACATACTCGGTAAGATTAAACGAGTTAACTCCATCCCCGCAATTAAATTCGTTGTCAATATCGATTGGATATCTTCTAGAGAGTAATTTTGGAAAGGTCGATATTTTTCTATAGCAGCATTGTTAATCAAAATATCTATAGGGCCAACAAGCTGATTAATTTGTTGTACGAGAGTTGATAATTCTTCCACTTTGCTGATGTCAAATGGAAGACTTATTCCTTTACCACCAGTAGCTTCAATCTCAGCACATAAGCTATCTAGGTTTTTCTGAGAACGAGAAACGCAAACTACAGTTGCTTGTTCTTTTGCAAATGTACGGGCAATAAAGACTCCGATACCACCTGATGCGCCCGTTAACAGTACCGTTTTACCTGCTATGTTTTTCATAATCATCCGCTTGCTATCTTACTTAGTCCCTAACTAATCGGCATGTTCACAGCGTTTTTCACCTATTTAAACCACAATCCTCGCGTACCTTACGGTGTGGTTTACTTGAAAACTGCTGTAAATGAGCTATCAGCATTTTGATAACTGCTGAATGCTTAAAATTTTCTCCAGAATAGATAGCAGTCCGTGAAAGAGAGCGTGAAAATTTGAGGAAAATTGCAGCCGAAAGTTTACCTATAACAGTAGGGTAAATTTTCTGACAATTCCTGCGCGGATATTCACAAATAATGCACGGATTACTCTTTATCTAGAAAACATCAATTTTTTTACCTGATTGTAGTAGACTTGTCGCCAAACGAAAGGAATGAAAAAGCTAATCTGCAATATAATTACACTCGTGAAGCGTTAACACGGTCATTTGTATTTACACTGAACAAACAACAGCTTTCACAATTAATTATGTAACTTTAAAGCGGAACAGTTTATTAGGTGGGAACTGCTTGCACAGAGATTCCGCAGCAATCAGGTAGAAGTTACACAGTCCCGTCACCGCGATCGCGCTCTGAGTCAACATAAAGCAGCAATGCAATGGCGATAAATGTCTGTCATTGCATGGTAGCGCTTGACTTTGAAGAGAGTGTGTTAGTCGTAAGCATTCAGCTATGAATGGAATTATTCATTATAAATATCCAAAAAGAATATTAAAAGGC
>JAQYWO010000062.1 GCA_029379215.1 Rhizonema sp. PD37 | reverse complement strand
CATTTACACAAAAACTCATTTAACTTAACGAAATTTATTAAACCGTAAAGATTTTTTCATATAAAAATAAACTTCATCGCTTACTCTAGATTTTGAGCCAAAGACATAGTAAGAAAGACGTTTTATGGTATCCACTCCTCCTTCTCAAGGTTCATCAGGTCAATATGAAGTTGCTGATCCACAAAATAAAGTTGAATTACTCGTTGTAGCAGAGTCAAAACAAGAGGATACGGAACTAAATCTCGAGTTTTTATATACTAGAGATATCGAGTTTCGTCAAGAAACTATTTATTTTATTATTGTTGACCGTTTCTGTGATGGTGAAGAAGATAATAATGAAGGTCCGAATTCAGAACTTTACGATCCGGAACAAAAGGATTGGGGAAGATATTGGGGTGGGGATCTGCAGGGAGTTATTGATAAACTCGACTACTTAAAAAACATGGGAGTGACAGCAGTTTGGCTGAATCCCTTGTTTGAGCAAGTTGAGGCATTATTTGTTTCACAAGCGGCAATTCATGGTTACTGGACAAAGGATTTTAAAAGAATTAATCCTCGGCTGATTGGCAAAGACGAAGAATCTTCTCTCAACAAAACTCAAGATACCAGGAATACAACCTTTGATAGGTTGATTGATGAATTGCACAAACGGCAGATGAAATTGGTGCTAGATATTGTCTGCAATCACAGCAACCCAGATTTTAGCGGCAAAAAGGGTGAATTGTACGACGACGGAGTAAAAATTGCTGATTTCAACAATGATGTCAATGACTGGTATCACCACTATGGGCAAGTTACAAATTGGGAAGATGAGTGGCAGGTCCAAAATTGTGAATTGTCTGGTTTAGCTACTTTCAACGAAAACAATCCTGAATACCGAGAGTATATTAAATCTGCTATCAAGCAATGGCTAGATCGAGGGGTTGATGCGTTGAGAGTTGATACTGTTAAGCATATGCCTATTTGGTTTTGGCAAGAATTCAACGCTGACATTATCAAGCATAAACCTGACGTTTTCATCATGGGAGAGTGGATTTACAGCAATCCGCAAGAAGATCTTTCGGTTGAATTTGCCAATGAATCTGGCATGACAATTCTCGACTTTGGGTTTGCAACTGCGATTCGGTTAGCGTTAGGGCAATACGCACCGGAGGGATTTCATTTGGTTCAGGATGTCCTAAACCTGGATCATCGCTACTACGGGGCAACTGAGCTGATCACGTTTGTTGATAATCATGATATGCATCGGTTCCAAACGTTGAACTCTAATCCAGAACTGTTGCGTTTGGCGATTGTCGTTATTATGACATCTCGTGGTATTCCCTGTATTTTTTACGGCACTGAGCAGTATTTGCACAACGATACCAATTGGGATAACAATCCCTACGGTAACAACGATCCCTATAACCGTCCAATGATGGAAAAATGGGATACTCACGCGCCTCTTTATCGGGATATCCGATTACTCTCAGGTTTGCGACGACTGAATCCATCTATATCAATGGGGAGTCAGTGGCAAAAGTACCTCACTCCCGACATCTATTGCTATGTCAGGCGTTATCGGGAATCATGCTGTTTCGTGGCGATAAATCGAGGTGAATCTGTCACACTTGATACGGTTGAGACAGAGTTACCTAACGGGGAACACACTTGTATTTTAACACGACGCAAGTTTGAGGTACAAGATGGAAAAATGCAAAACTTACAATTAGAGGCAAGGGATGCGATCGTTCTCAGCCATGTTGGTGAACGGGTTAAAGGACAAACGATTGTACGGGTGCAACTTAATAGCGTTGAGACAAAGCCCGGTGAAATCGTTGTCGTTATGGGAGATTGTCCAGAGTTAGGTAACTGGGATATTGCTAAAGCTTTTCCACTGGAATATATCAATACCAGTACCTGGTTCGGGGAAATTCCCTTTAATGAAAGTGTTGGCAAGCTGATTTCTTACAAATATGCCATGTGGCGCGAAGGTAAATCGCCGTTACGAGAAAATTTGGTTGCACGTCGTTGGGTGATCGCCAATGAAGGTACTGTGAAATGGCGAGATAAATGGGCTTCAGGGCGTGAGTCTTGATCAAGCTATTAGCTATCACTATTACCGCTACCTCGGAATGAAAAATTAAAAATGCTTGGATTGTACGCAAGAAGTCATTCAAATAGTTTGTTTATTTCCGAGCCTGGTGTACTAGTCAGATTTTTTAGGGGTTGGGAAAAACCCCTTCAACTACTATCAGCTTTTTACTAACAGAGGAGCGGCTATCTATCTTCCCAGCTGAGTTAGTAACTGGCGAATAACTGTCGCATCTCGAGCATTGGGAACTTTTTCTAGATAAGTTTCTAAGTCGTTTGCAGCTTGAGAAAAGCGACCAAGTTGGTAACATACAATACCGCGATCGCGCAATTCTGACTCCGCATTGGGAAACAGCAGTAAAATTCGTTCAATTGCTGCTAGCGCTTTCTCTAATTTTTGTCGTTGAAGGTATTTACTCTTCAGATTAGTTAGCATCCGTGCCAAAAATTGTCGGTGAGTCACTGTTGCTAAAAATTCTGGTTGTAGCGTCACTGGTTGCTGATAAATTTGATTAAGCTTTTCCTGGCAATCTTGTGCAAACAAGATCTCACCACCATTGAAGGCGTCAACAAAAATATCCATTTCCTCAATGTCAGGGCGGATCAAGAAATGTCCTGGCATTCCCACTCCTACCATCGGAAAATTAATCCGACGAGCAATCTCCAGGTAAATCAGCGATAGGGTAATGGGAATCCCCAGTCGGCGATCAATCACTTCATTCAAAAAGCTGTTGCGAGGATCATCGTATCCTTTCTGATTACCTGCAAATCCTAAATCATCAAACAGATACTGATTAACAGTCTGAATGACACGCATCGGATACCGATGTGATGGCAAGCGTTCTTTAACTTCCACTGCCATTGTTTCCAAAGCGTTGAGGTATTCATCAGGATCTAAGTCGGGATATTCTTCTTGTGCAATGTACAAAGCCGCCTTTGCTAGATCGATACACTCATCAGGCTGCTGGATCTCTTGGTGAAAAAGTTGCCGTGCTGACGAGAAATTCATAAGCTATTGCTGAGTGCAGAGTTTATCAAAAAAGTCAAGTCATTTTTCACCCAAAAGGGTGTTTATCTATTTGCGAAATCGCGTAGATCCTCAGTGTAGAACATATTTAGTTAAACGGCATGG
This sequence comes from Rhizonema sp. PD37, assembly GCA_029379215.1. Classification (GTDB taxonomy): domain Bacteria; phylum Cyanobacteriota; class Cyanobacteriia; order Cyanobacteriales; family Nostocaceae; genus Rhizonema. The sequence goes on along the minus strand of JAQYWO010000062.1, from coordinate 30,530 downwards.
AACTGCTCTCTTTGCACTCTTGCAAGGGGGGCACTTTTTTATTCAAGCCTAAAAAGGAAGCAACTGAGGAAGAGTTTGCCCTCAATATTAAATTTTGCTTTGTTTACACTAAGTAGGTGGACGAAAATCAACAGAAAATGATTTGTTGCTGTTAAGAGCACGCTAAGCGCAACTAACACCTTGACTTTAACATTGAGCCCGATTTTTTCAAAGTTTGTAAAAATCCAGGTGATTAATTCGGCTGTTTTTTGCTGTGTAGACGCCTGCTATTATAAAGACGTAGGTGGTCACTATCACATTTTGTGGATTATTTTGAATGTCTATTAAGAAATAATGCTTATGTTTTTTTGGCTGAGTAGATAGAGAAACTTGACATTGCCGCGAATGCTGTAGTTAAGGAGCTTTGATATGAATACCGTGACATCAACTTCGATCATGAACCAACCGCCGTCCTTCGAGCATCTCGGACACTGCGAGATCGCCTACCGCATTCCTTGGCAACGGTGACCCTCTCCTCCTCGTGCACGGCTATCCACTTTCGGGACTGACGTTTCGACGCCTGGTTCCACTTCTGGCAGGAGCGAAGCTATTTGTCCACGAAGAGAAACCTGAGGCGGTAGCTCGCATCGCGCTAGATTTTTTCGATTCACATGTTTCTGACAGTGGGCGCACGAGCTAGCTATTTCTCTTTAACCGAGCAGTGTTGGATTCGGCTCGTCGCGCTGCTTTTTCTACTTAGAGGCTTGGGCGCTTGTCTACAAATACAAAGCGCTAGTCAATAATTTCGTCATATTTATTGATGTCATCTGACTGCAATTGTTTCATTTTCACCAAAACCTCAGCCAAAGTTTTTTCATCTAGCCATTGATGACGTTCTTTAGTATAATCTCCTTCACCAGGGCTAGAGAGGTTTGTACAAAGCCTCGACTGAGCGTCGGATTAATGCGGAAGCTTTACTCATACCACTCTCTGGGTGCTGTTTGTTATCTATACAAGCACGTATACACCAAAGAGCTTTTTTACAACATTCCCAACTTTTCAAACATCCTCTTACTTAAAGATAAAGTCTATGGAAACCGCAGATGTGATTGTAATTGGGAGCGGTCAAGGTGGTGTTCCCTTGGCTGCTGATTTTGCAAAGGAAGGACGTAACGTCATTTTATTTGAACGGGATGCTTTAGGTGGGAGTTGTATCAATTACGGCTGCACCCCATCTAAAGCATTTTTAGCGGCAGCTCATTCAGCAGGTAGATCTCGCAAAGCTAAGAATTTAGGCATCCACGTACAGGTAGAAGTTGACTTCCCGGCAGTCATGGAACGAGTGCGCGGGATTCGCCATAGCTTTAATCAAGGTGTGACAAAGCGTTTGGATAGTGCAGGTGTGAAAGTGGTGTGTGCCGAAGCCTCATTTAGTGGCGATCGCACAATTACAGGCGGTGAGGTTACAGTTCAGGCTCCCTTAGTTGTGATTAATACTGGCACATCATCATTGATTCCTGATATTCCCGGTTTATCAGGGACACCTTATCTTACGAACCGTAACTTCTTTGATTTGCAAGAATTGCCTAAACGTCTGCTGGTTGTGGGAGGTGGGTATATTGCGCTGGAATTGGGACAGGGGGCTGCCCGTTTGGGAATGCAAACTCAGATAATTGTGCGGGGCGATCGCATCTTGAGTCTTGAAGAGTCGGATGTGAGTGAGTCTCTGCTTGAAGCATTCCAGCAAGATGGTATTCAACTTCATTTTCACGTCAACGTTGAGCAAGTAATACACAAAGATGGGATATTCACCGTTAAACTGAGTAATGGTCAAGAACTCCAAGGTGAAGCCTTACTTATTGCCACCGGACGCAAACCTCACACCAGTAATCTTAACTGTGCTGCCACTGGTGTTGAGTTAGACCAACACGGTTACGTCAAAATTAATGAGCAGTTTCAAACAACCAATCCTGGAGTTTACGCCATTGGTGATGCTGCCAAACAACCAGCATTTACGCACGTGTCTTGGGAAGACTATCGACGCCTCAAGGCAATTTTGTGCGGCGAAAACCGGACTCGTAACGACCGGGTACTTGGTTATGCCGTTTATACAGAACCCCAAGTCGGACGAGTTGGAATGACTTTGAATCAAGCACTAGAGAAGGGAATTAATGCCCGTTGTGTCATCTTACCTATGAGTTCTATTGCTCGCGCTATTGAATGGGGACACGACCTGGGCTTTTACCGCTTAGTTATTGACCAAGATACTGATAAGATTTTGGGAGCAACACTGGTAGGTTACGAAACGGCTGAGATCGTGCATGTGTTTTTGTCCTTGATGGAAGCAGGAGCTACGTGGCAATTGTTAGAGCAGTCCGTTCATATCCATCCTACTTATGGTGAAGCATTACCAAGTTTGGCACGGTTGCTAATTGGGCAAGATCTACCAAATTGTCCTAATATGTGATTGAACACGAAAGATATAGCACAAAAATTCATTTTCGCTATTGAGAAGGGAGACTTGAAGTGTTTTTATTATGTCTAATTACATTGACTTTGTATGAGTTAGCTTTGACAGTGGATGCATGACGTTTATTTTTAACAGCCATAATTACAGACACAAGTTTGCACACAACAAGACAAGAAATAATATTAACTAATGTTAATATCATTGCATTTATGAGATTCATAAAGGATTCCCTTTCGATTAATTTGTTCTGAAAACTTTTAGTGAGGAAAATTTCCTCAAACCGATTAAAAGCAACATTTTAAGTGTCTTGTAGCTGAAGGTAAGTTGCTTTTAATTTCGGTTTCCCTGTTTACACATTTAAGTGTTCTATTAATAACTTCTACAACATGACCTCTTCCCGCTCGGCAAGCGGTTTTTGGTAACGCTCAATTAAGTCATTCCACTGCACAACGATAGTACTTCCCTTCTTTTCCTGTTGCTCTTCCCAGATTGACAAAAAGTCAAGGCAGGTGTGATCGATGTATCGAAGCATCTGCAAGTGAAGATGAATTTCTTGACCTGGGGAAATTTGCTCAAGGACTTTAGCAAGGTGAGGTAGCCCAATAAACGTCGCCACTCCCCCTAGATACACGTTAATCCTTTGGTTGTTTTCATCTGGAAGGACATGGATAGAGAGGTGAGAAACTTTGTACATGAGCTTGATTGCTGACAGCACAAGACCGAGTAGCACGCCAAAGAGTAAATCTTCAGCAAGAATTCCACCTAAAGTAGCAAAGTAGATGAACACAGGAATGCGCCCGTATCGTTGCAGCTTGCGGATATTCTCGACTTTCACTAGCTTATAGCCTGTGACGACTAGAATTGCCGCGAGGCAGGAAGTGGGAATTAAATTGAGTAACGAAGGCGCAACGGCAACAAAAGCTAACAGCCACACGCCATGAAAAATCGCAGATACTCGGGTTTTAGCTCCTGCTTCCAAGTTCACAGAACTACGGGCAATCACACCTGTCATTGGTAGCGCTCCCAGCAAGCCACAAACCATGTTGCCAAGACCTTGGGCTGCCAGTTCGCGGTCAAAATTAGTTTTTGAATCGTGCTGAAGTCTATCCACCGCTACAGCTGAGAGCAGGCTTTCTGCACTGGCGATAAAGGCGATCGCCATAGCTTCGGTGAGCAATGATGGCTTCAGAACACTGATTAAGTTCGCTAGCTTCGGTAAGTGAACCGTACTGACAAGATTATCGGGGACGTTGACGTACTGAACAGGCAACTTCATCACAGTGGCGATCGCAGTTGCGATCACAACAGCAACAAGGGAGCCAGGAATCAATCTTAATATTCTTGGCTTGAACTTATTCCACACAAGGAGCGTGATAATGGTAAATAGACCGATAATCCCTGCAATGAGATGGTTGCCGCCTTGAGGAGAAAAGATTACGTTGTAGAACTCGCTAGGAATAGAAAGTAGGTTATTGATTCCGTGGGCTTTGGGCTTGCTGTCAAACATCACATGGAATTGAGAGGCAAAGATCAGCACGCCTATGCCTGCTAACATTCCATAAATAACTGCCGGAGAGATTGCTCGGAAAATCTGTCCCAGCTTGAACACCCCTGCTAGTAACTGGAACAAACCCGCCAGCAGAAGAATTGGTCCGAGAATTTCTATACCATACTTGTGTACAAGTTCCCAGACTACGACGGCAAGTCCAGCTGCCGGTCCACTTACCTGCAACGGAGAGCCAGCAATCGGACCAACAATTATTCCGCCAACTATGCCTGTGATGATTCCCTGTTCTGGAGGAACCCCAGAAGCGATCGCGATTCCCATACATAATGGTAACGCTACCAGAAATACAACTACCGAAGCAACCAAATCGTTGACGATAGATTTTTTATCTTTAATAAATTTGCTTGTCATTTTCTTCTTTCCCAACGTCAGCATTTACCGCAACGCATCCGGGATTCAATGCTTTGCAGTTTGTCGATTAAGCACTTTTTAGTCAACTTAAGGGTTTTAGCCGGCCACTATATCAAAGTTCAAAGAAGAATAATACAGATATTACAGATTGAGGTGTATGTCAGGGGAAATTATCCTCCCACAATTGATCCATATACTACAAACACTTGTTAGATTGATATTATCCTGATTGCCTGGGTTAATTTTCATGTTCAAGTATCTTCATGAATCTTAAATTAAGATTTGATGAGAAAAATTTCATGATCGCAACTTGTAGCCCATGCCTCGGACTGTTTCAATATAATCTTGACCCAGTTTCTTCCGCAAGTAACCTACGCAGACATCAACAACATTAGAGCCGGGATCGTAGTCGTAGCCCCAAACTTTACTCAGTAGCTGTTCTCGGCTCAACACTTGCCCGCGATGACGCAAAAAAGTTTCGGCTAGGGTAAATTCTCTTGCTGATAACTTGACTAAGCGATCCCCGACTCGAAGTTGACGTGTCAGTAAGTCAAGCACAATCTCGCCCGATCTGAGAACCATTTCTTCCTCTCGTTTGGGTAAGCGGCGATCGCGCAACTGCACTCGTACCCGCGCCAGTAGTTCTTCAAACCGGAAAGGCTTTGTCACGTAGTCATCAGCCCCACCTTCTAATCCAGCAACTTTATCACGAACCTCGTCACGAGCGCTCAGGATGATGATTGGCAAATGTTCTCCTTGACCGCGTAATTCTTCCAACACGATCCAACCATCTTTGCCAGGTAGACCGATGTCCAAGATCATGAGGTCAAAATCACCGCTTTGAGCCATGATCAACGCCTCATGACCGTCTTTGGCAACTGCAGTTGTGAATCCCGACGCTCGTAGCCCTTTTTCTAAGAAAGCGGCTATGCGCGGTTCGTCTTCAGCGATTAAAATCTGGTCAGTCAAACAGAACCTCCAAAGTACCGTTTCGCAAAACTAAAAATTTAACATTGAAAATTTTACAAGCCTCGGTTTGAAGTCAAGGCTTTAGACTTCAAAAACATCTCTGGCTAAAGTTCTTATATTTCAATAAATCATCATAAACCTCTCAGGCGTTGCCGTCTGGGAGTACTAATGGTCTACCAAATTAATTTTGTGGGCTTATAGTTAATGAGTTAGGTGAATGGAAATCAACATTACAGGCGTTATGAAACTTAAACACAAAGCAAACTATGATCAGCTATAACCAATTACGGTGTCGGTCTACATCCATTATTTTTATCTCAAGTACTAAGGTGGATCGAGTGGAATGATAATCGTAAATGTAGAACCTTTACCCAGTTTGCTTTGAAGTTCTACCCGACCGCCATGGGCAGCGGCGATCGCTTGTACAATAGACAATCCCAACCCAGCGCCTTCAGAACGACGGTGACTGAGAGTTCCACGGGCAAAGCGCTCAAATATCCGCTTTCTGTCAGCAAGGGCAATGCCAACACCTGTGTCACTTACCCAAAAATGAGCGTTACTATTGTTAACATATGAACCCATAACAATAATATCCCGAGAACTCGTGTGCTGGGTAGCGTTCTGAGCCAAGTTCATCATTGCTTGAGTTAGTCGATGGCGATCAGCAACAATTCGCCCCGCACCTCTATTTACCAAACGCCAGTCTCGATCATCCAGGGCTAAGGCTTTGGTATACAGTTCTTCAGTCAGCGATCTTATATCCACTGTTTCTAGCGTTAAAAAATTGGGTTGTTCTGCCTTAGCTAGTAATAGTAGGTCATCGACAAAGCGACTCATGCGATCAAGCTCATCAGTCACTAATTCCACTGTTTCACGTCTGTCTTGGGGATCGTCACCCAGCAGTTCCAAATGACCGCGAATAATTGTGATTGGCGTTCTGAGTTCGTGACTAGCATCGTTGATGAAGTTTCGTTGACTGGCAAAGGCAGTCTGGATACGATCTAGCATCTCGTTGAAGGTAATAGTGAGTTCGGCAATTTGGTCTACTCCCTGCACGGGGATACGTCCCGATAAGTCAGACTCACTAATCGAATGAGCTGTTTCACTTAGAAGGCGCAGGGGAGCCAATAATCTTCCAGCGACTATCCACGCCAGCACCGATGCTACAGTTATAACAGCTATTGTCACCTCGATAATCACAACAACCGCTTGGTTAACCTGTTGACGAGAGCTGCTACTTGAGTGAGCAATGACTAAGACACCCTGAGTCTTGCCTTTTGTCAATGGTACAGCTCGATATTGGATTGCTTCACCCGAAGTGGAAGTCTTGCCAAACTCATTGTGATCGAGTTTCTGCCAATTTTTAAAAATAGACGAATTTGGCTGTAGAGCAGCCGGGAGGTCTTCAGGGCTGGATTTATAGAATTTGTTATTTAATAGTGTAACAAAAAACGTGTCCTCGTGAGGAAGATTGCGAGACAAAAATACATCAAAGATCGATGCGATATCATCCCCGAAGAGTTGAGCTGTATCGGGATTTCTTCCCTTGGTTAATCGTCTAAATTCTTCTAGCTCATGAGCGATAGATTTTTCAATTTGCGTTTCTAGTCGCAGAAAGAGAACCTCACGGATTGTCAGGATAGAGACTAATGTCGAGCAAGCCATCAGCACGACGTACCAAGCTAGGATACGTGTGCGAACGCCAAAAAATATTCTGCGCCATCCCGGAAATCGGTTTTTCTTTGTTAAGCTTAAGCTGTTTGTCACACATTTAAAATGCATACACAATCCGTGAGGGTTGTCCTTGATCATTATCATTAGTCCTTTGTAACAAAAGACCAACGATTATACCGATTTTAGATTTTGATGAGAGAAATCGAGCGGATGAAACACGAATGAGCAAATACGCCCAGAATATGCTTTTGGGCAAGTTCCAGGCGTATAATTGGAAAGTGCGATTATGGATTGAAGCTGTTGGATGTCTTGACAACGTGGTTATCTACAATTCTTCATCATCTGATGTTTCTTCTAATCCAATTTCCCAAGGCGCACCTTTATCCGTTGGGGGAAAAAGGCGAATTTTGGCACTATGAGAAAATAGTTTTAACCTGTTAAGTAATTGGCTCGTAACATTGACGATATGCCAGTAACTTTCTATGTCATAGCAGAAAATCATCAGCGTTAGTGGGCTAGCATTCGGTTTGAAATACCAGTGACAATTCGATAATAAAACCCGTGAAATAGGACCACAGGCTTGATAAAATCGTTTGCCAATGGCTTCTGCTAATTGCCTCTGTAGTAACTCATCAAGTAGTGTTACATTTACTGGAGGCATATCATCTGGAGGAAGGAAGCTTTTATTCATCATCAGTTGCTTGGGATTGTTAGTTATTGGTTGTTAGCTATGAGCTACCAACTAGTCCCTTCATATCTAACGAAAGCACTTTTTGACCATAGCCCTTCAAACTTTCCAGATTTTTTTTAAGATCCCACGGTGCGAGGAGCGATCAAGAAAAACACGGCAGGGTGTCACATCGTCTTTGTGGCTGTTATCATGAAAGTAGAAGCTTGCCGTGCTCTTTTGTAATCTTCCATTGCGCCGTTGTAATCTTTTAGTTTAGAACGGGCAATAGCTCGACTGATGTAAATTTTAGCATTGGTAGGATTGGCTCGTAGGTATTCAGTATAATCTTCAATTGCTCCGGTGTAATCTTGTAGCTTACCGCGAGCATTACCTCGGCTAACATAAGCTTCTAAATCATTAGGATTAAGCCGTAAGGATTCGGTATAATCTCTGATGGCTCCGTTATAATCTTTCAATTGAGAACGAGCGTAGCCTCGGTTGACGTAAGCTTTGACATTGTTAGGGTTCATGCGCAAACATTCTGTGTAATCTTCGATAGCTCCGTCATAATCTCTCAATTGAGAACGAGTATCACCTCGACTGATATAAGTTTCGGCATTTTTGACACTAATCTTCCCAGACTCAGTGTAACTAGTAACTGCTTCCGGCTGATACCCTATATTGTAATCTGTGTAACTGACAGTTGGCTCTGACTGATATTCTGACTCAACTTCAACATCAACCGCAGTCAAACTTACTTCAGTGTTCTCTTGATTTATCTGTAGTACTTCCGTATAATTTAAAACTAAATCTTGCTTTTTGTCTACTTGCTCAGTAAAGACTGGTGCTGATTCGAAAACGGCATCATGCGGCCTAATACGCATGGCAAAGCTGTAATCTGCCATTGCTCCTTTATAGTCTCCAAATTCAGATCGAACAAGCCCTCGGTCATATCGAGCTTCGACATCCTCAGGATTGTACCGCAGATATGTATCAAAATCTGCTATTGCTCCCTTCAAGTCTCCAAGGTGGCGACGGGCAAGTCCTCGGTTATAGTAAGCTTTAAAACCTTTGGGATTAATCTGTAGGAATTGGTTAAAGTCTGCGATCGCTGCCTTGTAGTCTCCTTTTCGAGCTTTTTCCACTCCCCGGTAATAAAAAATTTCGACAAATTCTTGCTGGCGGCGAAGTTTGGCAGCAGCCTGCTGACGCTGAAGGATACTGCGGGACATAATCATGACATTACGCCGCAACTCAAACTGAGCCATAACTTGACTGCTTAATACATTTAAGGACTCCACTTGTTCCAAAGTCAGTTCTCGCGGCACCGTATCAATCACGCAGAGCGTTCCAATCTCAAATCCCTCAGGTGTTATTAGAGGTGCGCCAGCGTAAAACCGAATGTGAGGATCAGAAGTTACCAAAGAATTTGTAGAAAATCTCGGATCTTCTAATGCATTGCTCACAAGCAGCGGTTGTGATTGCAAAATTGTATAAGCACAAAACGCTAAATCTCGGCTGGTTTCTGCCACTGTCAAGCCCACTTTCGATTTGAACCACTGTCGGTTCCCATCGATCAGACTAATAAGGGCAATTGGGGTGTGGCAAATTTGTGCCGCCAAGAAAGTGAAATCGTCAAATACTTTTTCTGAAGGAGTATCAAGAATTTGATATTGATGAAGTGCATCAAGCCTACCTATCTCATTATCCGGTAGTGGCGGTGGCAAGCTCATTTTTTAACCTCCGAAAGCCTATAAAGTAAAGTGGATAACATTGGAATGCACATTTTTTTGTTTTCCTCTATAAGATATTCTTAAGAAGATTTTTTTTACCAATAGTAAACTGTCAACTATTGAAGATGACTTTGGACTACTAATAGTAGTTACAGAAGAACTAAGGACAGTCTTCACGCGAGACAGCTGCAACATATATGCTCAGAACTTTAATTGATCCAGAACTTAAGCATTGACATAAATCGTCTGATAAGCTCAGAGCATTTTTAGCGCCTCAACTTTTGATTTTTCCACGTAGGAGAGCTTTTCCGAGTTGTAGGGGCGAACAGCCGTACCCTTCTCAGTAGCGGAGACGCTAAGTGGACGGGAAAGCCCCTACAAGTCAGAAACGAGCATTATCCGTTAAACTCGTCGGGGGAAGTTTCCCCCGACAGATTTAACGTTAATACACAAGATATTCAATTTGTATAGTGAGTAAGTCCTATTATCTTGTTCACGAAATTAAAGTTGGTAATTATTTCTGTTTAGATGATCTTATTAGTACAGTGTTTTAGATGGTCACCTTCAATAATATTTCTTAACATATCTTAGTATAACTTTATGCATTTTTTGTTTTGCTTTTATTTTATACAGCTAATTAAGTATAATACCGTATAATCATCAGAGTTGAGTAATAGTCTGTCAAGATTATTTTGCCGGATTGATTTTTCTCCGCGTCTTTGCGTCAGTCTACATCCATCATTTTTGGGTTGTCAGTTTTAATTTTGTGCGTAGATAACTTTTGAAAGCTTTACTGGGAAATACTTACGAAATATAGTTACATACAATTTTAAGCTTGACAGACCACAAGTAGTCTGCTGACGCAACTAAATCTCTTTCTCTGCTTCCACTTCCCCGTAACTTATTCGGTAAAAGTATGGGCGAGAACAACCCTCTGGCTTTTATTATCAACAAGCTAGAGGTTTTTCCTAGTGTCAAATGAGCTTTAACCCAAATCCAGCAAATATTGCCACCAATTTTTTAGAGCGAAATTAGACGATTGACAATATCACCGAAGTAGTTCTGGAGACTTATGACTTACCGGATAATACAGGTGTAGGGAAAAATTACTTTTAAGGGAGAGCGTGAGTAATTTGTATTCGTAGTCACATTATTTAATGTTAAGGGCTACTTTATTCTATTGCTAAATCAAAAAAGCTTCGATCTAGAGGTTAATTAAATCACCATGCAAATCTGATCTGTGAGTTACAATCTTTTTGATTCACTCATACACCCGTGAGAGAGGTTGTGAGTTCTAAGTTCAATCTTAGTCACTCCGCAGTCTTAAAAGTACGGAAAATCTCAGGAAAAATGTTGCGCCTTTATCATGTTTTACTTGGTATGATACTGCTGGCATTAGCTCCTCCGGTAGTAAAATTTGCTTTCCCTCACTTTTCTTTCTTCAGTAACGTGCAGCATCAGCCAGTTATACAAAGTAACGCTAATCGAACACAGGTTTCCATGACTGCCTCGACAAACTCTCATTTGAGTGAGGGCAATGTCTGGAAGAGTATACTTGGCAAAACTGTTGCACCTCCTGAGTGGCAGGTTGCGGCTTGCAAAGAAAATGGCTCCCTATTGTGCATCTCCTCTAAAGGAAAACTTTTGGGTACAGTGGAAATGGGAGTGTACCCGCTTGGACAGCAAGCAGATTTTCAAAAAATGCTAAAATCTGCTGGCATCCCATTAGATGCAAACCAAGACTACCAAAATCAGAAGTACCAATCTCAAATATCTACAGCACTAAAAGCTTGGATTACAGATCGTTACATGGTTTTATCTAAAGATAGTCAAGTTACCTTTGGTGATAACGTTAGTTTCTCACCACAACCCCCACAAAATGCACTTGTTGGTAAACTTCGGGGAATGCATTACGGATTTGAGGAAAAGCAACAAGATGAAATCAAAGAAAAACATACAGGCTATGTCGCCTTCGACGGTACTGCTCTTTATGTAATTACCACTGCTTTTGACTCAACCCAAGGAACAGGTAAGTTTGAGACGCTTGAAAGTTTTCAAAGTTTTGAACCGCACTTATCAGCGATTGTAGCGAATCTCAATTTATCGAGATAAATGTATGGTATTGCCGTGCCTTCATCGAAAGAGAAAAACAGACATATTTGGTAGGGGCGAACAGCCCTTCGCCCCTACATCATTTATAGAGATGTCTATTTCATTCGTAGCTGAGAGCTAAGTGCTAAATGCTTATCTTACCTTTGCAAGCTAAATTTCAGCTACAGCTCGTTCGATTAAACGACGTGCCAAAGTCTGCGTGCCTGTATGTTCATAGTAATTTGTGGATACATCCAAAAGCGCTGCAAGGTAATCCAGCTTGTCACCGGCAAAATCCACAACATTTTGCAAGTTATTTGCAACTTTTTGTGGATTTAAATCTTTGGAGGAAACAAGGCTACCCATCCAGCCTGTTACTGAGTTAAAGCTTTCGCCAATAAAATTCAGTTTACTGCCAGAATCTTGACCAGGAATGTCGTTTCTGATATTCTGGAAGGTTGAGTTTTTTTCTAACTCTTGCGGAGTTGTCTGACTAATCCAAGATAAAGCTTTGTCGATAAATCCCGAACCTAAAGGGATCAAACCATCAAAGCTAACTAGTGCTGCCATACGTATGAAAGACTCGCCGCTATATTCACCTAAAGCTCCAACAAAATCCCCAATGCTGTCTCCGGGAATACCGTTAATTTGGCAGAAGGCGACTAACTCAGCGACTAGTTTCAGGCATAAGTCAATGGTTTGTGCTTTCTCGGCTTTAGGAGTTACCTTATTTAAAAAACCTAAAAGAGGAATTTTCTCTCCCACTTTATTAGCTAAAGCCGCTGCCCCCAGTGCTTTATCTGTACTATCAACTGTTTGATAAAGCCACATGGCTCTTTGATATCCCTGAGAACGATCATTGTAGAGATAAACTGCTCTGTCGCCAATTTGCTGAATGAAATCTTCGTCAGTTTCGCCAGTTACGACTTTAATTGTGTTCACAAAGCCAACCACGTTTTGCCACTCGCCAGGAGCGATAAAATCGAGCGATCGCAATGCAGAAACAGTCAAGTTATTGGTCGGTAGTTCATCCACCAACTCGAAAATTGATTTGCTCACAATAATCTCCTAATACTTCTTAGGTTAAATCGATTCATTCCAAAAAGACGCACCATAGTACGTCTTTACCGCAACCATTGAACAGATAAACGAGTAAGTATTTAGCAATCAGCAGTAATCAATCAGCTATGCTCACAAAGTGTGTAGAAAAAGATCATATGACTGTAGTTCTGATTCATGCATACTGATAGCTGCTAGCTGACGGCTGAACGTTACTGTTATTTCTCCGCTATTTTTGCGAGTTGCGATAAACCACTAAGGTTAAACTTCTCCAACCAAGCTTGGCGATCGCTAGCTGTGAATGACGGATTACGAGATTGCACTTTTACTTGATAGCGATTCCCAACTAAAAGAGCAGTACCGTTAGCGCCTTGGGTGACAGATGGATATCCGGCTATTGTCTGAGTACTGGCTTGAAATTTTGTTGCTGGATTGCTGGGGCCTTTAACTGCTTGTGTATCATTAATTGAAATAACCGCTAAGTCTGTGCCAGCTTTTTTCAACTTGGCTTCAGCAAAACCCTTCTTCTCCTGAGTATAAACGCGCTCGACCCCATCCTGAGGTTTTGGGAAGAATTTGTTGAACTCACTACCTTGAGTTGCGTCACGAGCAACTGCTTGACCACTTTTTTGCTGAGTGCTTTGCTGTTGCGCTTGATCAAACCGTCCTGGAGTTTTCGGAGAACAGGCAGTCGTAAAGAGTAACAAACATAACAATAAAGTCGGGAAAATCTTACGGAAACGGGTAAAAATCATGTCAGGCTCCTCCTTATGCTAGAAGACTGTTGAATTATCGAGTTAAGAGTGAGAAATCATCGAAACTAAGGAGTGACTCCTACAGGATCTACCCTACTCTTAACTCCTCATTCACTACGGTAAGCTATAACAGCATAAAATGGATCTCCTCCAGCTGCACCTAGCCATTGCAAGAAATTGGGAGCAGTTGATTTACAAGCGATCGTTTCCGGGGTACTAAATCCAGGTACACAAGAGAAGTAACTTTTGACTAATTCAACTCTCCGCGCTTCCGATCCCTCTCGCCAAGCACTAATCGCCTTTTGAGAAAACATTCTGTGAGAAAAACTGAAGATAGCGATGCCACCCGGTTTGAGTATACGGTGAATTTCGGAAAATATTGCTTCTGGATATTGTAAATACTGTACAGAAACGCAGTTGAGAACGGCATCAAAATCTTCATCCAAAAGAGGTAACTGAAGATTTGTGTTGAGGTTTTGCACGAAATAATGATTCAAACGGGGATTGCGTGCCAGTTCCAGATCATTAAGTCCATGTCCCTCAACATGCTCAAACGGCATTTCTTCTGGTAGGTGAGAAACCCAGCTACTCATCATATCGAAGATGCGGGTATTGGGTTTGAGACGCTGACGATATAAATCAGTCAACTGTTGAATAAAACCTTCGTCTACGTGTGTAACAAACCGAGGCGATGTATAAAAGAGATTATCGTCTGTATCATCTACCTTAGTGCGTTGGTTTGGTTTAAGCGGCATAAAGTCTGTATTCAAAATAATTTTATGTTTAAACTTCCGTAGCCGTGAGGTGCTGGCTTTATCAAGTAAACTATGAGTAATTACGAACATACTGCACCACCTCCTAGCTTACCCAATGCTGTGGGAAGGTTAGGAGGGGTAAATATAGTAGTAGTGTGCAGCTTCACTATTAGGAGTTAAGAATGAGGAGTGAAAATTTTAAAATTTTTCACTCCTCATTCTCCACCCTTTCTAGTTGTAATATCCTTTTCTGGTTCCTGTTACAGGCTCAACCGTTTTTTCAACGTTTTTTTCTGTTTCGTGTAAAAACTCTTTTGTACTGCGAGGGGTTTCCTCGTTAAGATTGAGTTTTTCTGTGATCGTTTCAGCCAGCTTTTCTAGACCATTTTTTGCTTCTTCCACTGGCGTATTTTCGTTATTCAGACTAACTTTACCAGGTTCTGCTTTGTAATGAGTCGCTTCTGGTGTTTTCAATTTATCAGTCTTCAAGTTTTCTTTAACAGAATCTGCCGTTGATTTCAAATTTGCTTTGGTTTTCTCAAATAGTTCATTGTTTGTATTATCTGATCTAACTTCACCTCCATCTGGTGTTCCCTTGTAATAGACACCTTGTGAGCTTTGTACAGTGTCATCTGCTTGTGCTTGTAGTGCATTACCACCAAAAGCTTGCATAACGAAAACAGTCAATCCAACAAGAAATACTGTCAGTATCTGACGCACACGTAGATTTTTCACCCAAGAAATCACTTTCATACAAGTCCTCCGATTTTGCTTTTTATTAAGATTAGAAGACTATGAATTTCAAATTTTCTACTCATGACTCCTAACTCTTAAATCTTTTCATGGTTTCGACAGATTTGCAATTATATCTTTTGCGCTTAAAAATATCAAAACCGTATTCCCCCTCTTTTGAACGTACGCGATGGGCAAATACATAAGCGGGAGCGACTTCACATTTTAAAGCATAACCTAGTAAAATAGGTAGATATTTTTAAAGAATATTTGCTCTCTTCGGAGCAAGGCTTGATTGAACTCAGCACCGATAAGTATTTATCCACAAATCTAAAAAGTAAGTAGGTAGGTGGGAAAATTTACAACTATATAACGAAATATAAAATTTCGGAAACTGGCTCGTAGTTGAGGACAGTACGTCCAAGTGTTTCCCAAGGGAAGAATCTGTCCGTGCGCTGTCTAGCCTGCGGCAAAGCATAAAGGCGAACGCTCTTAACAGCAACAAACCATTTCGTTTTATTTTCGCTCACCAACTTACATATTTGTTAATTGTTAGTTGTTGATTGGGTACTGCTATTAATAATCAACTATTAACAATTAATTATTACCTCTAGCTTGTCCTTCAGTTGTAGCAATTTCCCCCGCTTCCATCAACATTTTGAAACGGCGTAAATCATCACCTATTTGTTGTTCTGGTTCTTCCCCGAATAGCTTGGCAAAAACAGCAGCTAAAGCTCCGCCCGGAGGATTATACTCTAGCACAACTTTTACTTCTGTACCACGATCAGCCGGTGCTTTTTTAAAGCGGATAAAACCAGAGTTATCAACATCTGCTCCTTCTACCGAAGCCCAAGAAATAAACTCGTTTTCTCGTTCTTCAATGATATCAGCATCCCATTCAACACTCGCGCCCAACGGTGCTGTGGCAACCCAGTGAGAGCGCTTTTCACTCTGTACACTCACGGATTTGAGATGTTTCATGAATGTTGGTAAATTCTCAAAGTCATGCCAAAATTGGTAAAGTTCATTGGCTGGCTTGTTAATTGTTAACGTCTTTTCGACTTTAATAGACTGATTGATACCCATTGCTTCTTGCACTTGGTTGATTGTACTTTGTTTTTTTGCTCCTTGATAAATGAGGCCGCCACCAGCTAAAGCCGTTAAAACTCCTCTCAGAGAGCGCTGCTTCAAGCCCATCAACACCATTGCCCCACCGCCAACTAATGAAGCCCAACGTTCAGTATCACCTGCTTCAGCCTGACTCGGATTTTGTTGATCCCCAGAGATAATTTCCACTTTTTTGACGTCCTGACATTTCTAAGAATATTATTTTCATAAGTTCGTAGTTGCGCTAAGTGCGCACTTAGCGCAACTACGAACCTGTAGCAAGCTAAATATTTACTACATTGTGACAGCCGCACCTGTGCTTGGTTTTGCCGGCTCTAAACCACCATTTGTACGCGCTCGATAAATACTTATCAGTTGATTTTCGTACTTCAATAGATCTTTGTGAATGTGGGTAAAAATTGCAGTTGAGATTGGATCAGTAAATGCCGCTATGAGATTGCCAATATCACCTATACCCGTTTGCACATCACCCAAAGCCGAACGTATCTGGAAAATATCGTCGCTTCCGGTGAGAGCAGTTTTTACCTTCGCATACTGGCTGGCGACATTTGCCGCGAGCGAGGGTTTCTCACCGAGTTGATTGAGACGTTCTTCTAAGAATTCGATGTGACGGTGCTTGTTGGTAATCATCTCGAGAAAGAGCGATCGCACCTCTTGATCTGATTCCTTTTCGGAGTATTTGCCCAAAGCTTCTTGAGAATAACGCTCACCCGCAAGAGCAGTATTCAAACCTTTGACAATTTCACCCTTCGTTGAACCACCCCAAGCATCGGCTAATTTCCACCACTCAGCATTTGGATCTCTTTCGTCGGGTAAAGCTACTTCCTTACCACCATAACCTAAACGACTCAAAATAGCTGTGGTGAAAATTGATAAATCTCCTGGTTGACGCGACGTAATCAAATTTCCATCAACAACTAATGGCTCATCTACATAATTTGCACCCGCATTGATCATATCTTTACGAATGGCGATGAAACCTGTCGCTTGCTTACCTTTAAGTAAATCACCTTCAATCAAAACTTGTGGCCCATGACAAACTGCTGCCACAAACTTTCCTTGTTGCATTGCCTCTTGTACGAAGCGAACTGTATTTGGGTTTCGTCGCATTTCGTCAGGAGCCATACCACCGGGAATAATTACAGCATCAAATTCAGCAGCGATCGCCTCAGTTGTCGTACCATCAGGTTGTACGGAAACCTTACCACGCTTACCTGTATATTTTTCGTTCGTACGAGAACCAAGAACAACGACTTCAAAACCTGCTTGTTTCAAAGCATTGTAAGGAACTTGAAATTCGGCATCCTCTACTCCATTTTCAATGAGGATAGCAACTTTTTTTTCCAAAATTTTGTTGTTACTTGCCATTCGATTCCCTTATCTATAATTTTATCTCTAATTAAGTCAACCATTACTTACACAGTATTAATGATTACATTGCAGATTTTCTTCACTCCTTAGAAAGAGTTTTAACTATTCCAATAATGTATCTATTGAAAGAACACTTTATTTAACTCAGTCATTTAAAGTTATGGATTAACAATTGCTCACTAAGCATAATTTATGATTTTTAGAACTCTGCAACTTTTTTCCTTAGCGATTAATTTCAAACGACAATTTTCTTAACCCAAGAATGATTTCCAGATGCGGTCATAATTTAACAACAAAAATTACTACTTGTAACGCTAAGCATTAATTTTCAGAGTCTCTTCACTCTCAGGAAATAGATTATTCAGTTTCTAAAGAGATACATCTTTTGGAAGAAACCCTGTAGAAAGGAAAGCGTTATGGTATTGAGGATGCGGCAAAAGCTAAGAATATGGCGGAAGAAAAAGATTTAACACGGCGTAAAAGTAACGTTGACAAAGCAGAGGATTTACCCCAGGAAATTACCGAATCTTATGGAACTGGTGTAAAAGAAGTGCCTGGATACAACATCGGTGGGCGAACAATGCGGGACGAAAGACGCGAGTATACAGATACCAGTCCCGAACTAACTGGTGGTGATGTTGACGCAGACTGGCAAGATGCAGATTCAGTTGGTGAAGAGGCTGTTGGTGGTACTGTCGCCACCCCTGATCAAAATGTAACTGAAGAATTAGAAGCAGCCGTCGGACTAGAAATGGATGATCGTGCTTTTCTACGAACGAACGATATTTTAGAGCAACGTGACGATCAACGCTGGGAGTTAGATCCGACATCTTCAGAAGACTATCAGGATAGGAGAGAGTAGAAACTTAGGAGTAATATCATGTTCGGTAAATAAGTTATAAATAATAGATAGGTTCGTAATTGCGCTTCAGCGCTCTTAAACTATTAAGAGCGCTGAAGCGCAACTACAAACATTATTATAAGTGTTCAACCGAACATGATATAAGTAGACTCTTAGGTTTACTTTGCTCCTTCGGAGATCATCCCAAATTTTTTCCTACACGAGTGAGCAATAAAAACTCCTACTCCTTTCGTTGCCCTTTATATTACCGTTTAGGGAGAGGGGTAGAGAAAGAGAAACTTTAGAAAGGAAGTAGTTCCTTAGCTGAAAACAAAGGCGGAAGCCCCTAGCTTTACACCTTGTCAAAACCAACATTCTTCAAAAATCAGCACTTTATAAAGAGCGACGTTCTAGAACCCTGATTTTCTCGTAGACTATTCTCAATATACAAATTTAATGAGAAAAGGCAATTCGTTTATAACCAGAGAACAATTTTTTCTGATGATTGCTATATAAGGCTTTCGGAAGATGTTGGTAATGATAAGAGCTTTAAGCTAGGGGTTGGTAGAATTATGTCTGTCTAATTAATTAGAAATGTAAAGATAAGCTCGTAGTTGCGCTTTAGCGCACTTCATGATATTATATCGCATTAATTAACCTAAGTTATTTGTTAAGTAAATATAGCATGTATTAGGTCATTTGATTACTATAAATTCTTTCTTCCCTCATCTATGACTAATTAGATTATCAGTAATCACCTTCATATTGTTATTCTTTATGATTTAGATACATCTGTCTTCAGTATGGTTAAATACCAAACTCTCTTTTGATAAAGTGAAGCATGATGGTAATCAATAGCAATCGGAGTTCAAGATGACATCTGCTCAAACCAACGACCCAATCATTCGCGAACACGTCACAGCATTTCAAGCTTTAGATGTGGATACGCAACTCGGTCTATTTTGGTTTATTTATAAGGAAATGGGTAGCTCTATAACCCCCGCAGCACCAGGTGCTAGTACTGTTTCCGAGACAGTTGCTGATGGTTTGTTTGCTCAAATTAAAGAAAAATCCCACGAAGAACAGTTGCAGTTTCAACGCGACTTAATTAATAAAGCAGACAACGAATATAGTCGCATGTATGGCTCTATGAGCGATACAACTAAGTTGCTTTTTTGGTATCGCCTATCTCAAGGTATGCAAAATTTGACTATCATTCCTGTGCCCCCAGGCTACGAGCTTCCATCCGAAGCTAAAGAACTTTTGGAGAAGATTAAGGGATTGGAATTTGAGCAACAAATTACTCTTTTCCGCGACTATGTTGGGCCTATGGGTGCTGAAGCAAAAGCAGGTGCTGAAATTTAAGATTTTCGGTTTTAATTCAATTTAGATTCCAACTCATAGATAAACATAGAGAAACAGCACACTCTTTTTCTATGTTTATCTAGGGTTAATTTTCTAGTAATGGCACCTTAAGATATTGATGCCTTTAACTTGATTTTGCTTAAGCAACACAAATTTTTAACTTGCAATTCATAACTCTTAACTTTATTTAAGGTAAATCTTTATGTTGAACGAAGATACGGTTACTAAGAAAAATCTAGTTGCTAGAAAACATCTTGTTACTAGTCTGGTGACTGGCTTGATTATTGGTATAATTGCTGGTTCACCTATTGGCTGGTTTGTTCATCAATTTTATCACCAACAACGTTTGGCTCAAGTTTTACTTTGCCGAGAAAATCATCGAAACCAACCTGCGGCAGTTGTTGATTCTGAGTGTGGTACACCATATTAAATCTCCGCGCTTTTAAGTATGACAGAGATCAACAAACGTTATTAAGAAAAATAGGTTTACCGCCTTGGTTAACAGATTCTGTCAGATTCGTGAGAATTTCTACTAACTCCAATCCCACCCAACCAGATGAAACTTGTGAGGGAGTATTGGTGAGGATGCAGGTGACAAAGCGATCGCACATCCTTTGTAATGGTTCGCCAATTTCTATTTCCAGCACTTGCTGTGTTTGATTGACAGGAATAAACTGATTGTTGATGAGTGTAAATTCACCATGTTGTATGGTTAAAGGTGACCGCGACATTTCATCAAAAATCATCACCCCCGAACTTCCCACAACTCCGATTCGTCTTTGTTTATCAGGGTTGAGCCAGCAGAGGTGAATGTAGGCTTGAAAACCATTTGGATATGTCAAATTCACCCATACTAAGTCGGCTAATCCTTGCTTTTGAGGTAGTTCGTGAGCAAGTTCCCTACTCCCCTCTCCCTGTAGCCACACAGTACCCATCGCTTGTACAATAATTGGTCTGTGCCCTAGCCAGTTATTAAAGATAGCAATATCGTGAATAGCTAAATCCCACATTGCATCAACATCCTGACGTATTGGTCCCAAGTGGGTGCGTGTCGCATAGCCATAACGTAAATTGCCCAGTTGACTTGCTTGAATGACAGCTTGTCCTCGTTCAACTGCGGGATGAAATAAATAGGTGTGATCAACCATCAGCTGTTTTTGCTGTTTATCGGCTAACTGACATAGCACATAGCATTCGTGCGGGTTCAAAGTTAAGGGTTTTTCTGCTAAAACATGGTATCCCCAGTTCAAGGCATCGGTAATTAAGGCGTAATGTGTAGAAGCGGGAGTCGCAATCACGACTGCGTTCACCGAGACTTGCTTGATTGCTTGCCACTCTGTTGTCAGTAGTACACTTTCATCTAAGTTATACTGCTGTTTCACCACAGCCAAGCGTTCTGGGTTCGGATCAACGACTGCCACCACTATCACTCTTCGATGTTCTAAAAAATTTCGCAGTAAATGGACACCCCAACGTCCAACTCCAACAATAGCAATTTTAATCATTAGTCAATAGTCGTTGGTCAGAAGTCATTATTCAAGGACAATTTATTAACTATGAGCTTATCATCGATAATTTGAGTTCAGGGTTTTTCCTGAGAGTTCAATGATAAAAAAGCCACTTTTGCTGCCGCTTGTTCAGCCGTTTTCATAGATCGTCCTTTGCCTTCACCCAATTTTTTGTCGTAGAGCCAAACTTCAGCGACAAAACGGTCTTGATTGTAATGTGGTTGATTGATTTCCACAACTCGGTATTCAGGTAAAACCTTGAAATGACCTTGAGTCCATTCTTGCAAAGCGGCTTTGTAGTTAAATTTGGCTGGATCGAGACGAATTTCTGCGGCTAGTTCTTTGAAGAGAGGATCTAACCAAGGTCGAATAAGTTCCAAATTACTTGTGCTTAAATATAGCGCCCCCAAAACGGCTTCAAAAGCATCTGCTAGTCTTGATTCTTGACCAAATTTATCAGCAACAGCACTACCCGTGACGAGTAGATAGAGTTCCAAACCGTATTCTTTTGCTATTCGGGCAAGGACGCGATCGCTAACCAATACTGAACGAATTGCCGCAAAATCCCCCACAGGACAATCGGGATAATTTTCCCATAACACTAAAGCCGCCACCAATCGAACAACCGCATCGCCAACGAACTCAAGTTGTTCGTAATTTGCTGATTCAGAGACAGTGGAATGAGTCAGTGCCAAGTCCAACAATTGCCACTTTATAGCTGCTTGTGCTGGCAAACCGAACTTTTGTACTAGGTTTTCAAGCTGTCGCTGACGGCGTGGATAGGCAAGAGACATTAAAGGCGGGGGGGAGAGAGTTATGAATATATTTTAGTGTCTACCAAGAATCAACTCTTAGTTTGAAACATACAAAAAATTAGAGGAAAAAGTCGGACGTAAGCCGGGTTCTGTTCTCTTACGAGGGCAGTTATCTATCTGGGATGCCTGTTACCAAACACCTCAAGCGGCTCTATTCAGCGGAACTGGTAAAAGACCAACCATAGCTCCTTTCGCCTTGCTCCCAACCGGGGTTTACCGAGCCAGCGCCTCTCAACGCTGCTGGTGCGCTCTTACCGCACCTTTGCACCCTTACCATATTCAGTGCTGAGGAGCCAGTACCGTGCAGGGGTTCCCCCCGTTGAGGCGACTGGCGTTGCTGAGTTCTGAGTCCTGAATGAATAAAACTCACGACTCAACGCTCATTGCTCAAGACTGATTTGGCGGTATATTTCTGTGGCACTATCCTCACGATCACTCGCACTGGGCGTTACCCAGCAAGTCTGGTCTTTCGGGAGCCCGGACTTTCCTCAAACCAGTCGAAAAACTGATCTGCAACCGCCTGCGCCTACTTTCTCCTAATGTCTAGTGTAATATGCTTTACCCAAGTCTGCCAAAATAATTCATTCTGAGTTTTGCGTAAAGAATAGTTGCAATTCCATTCTTGACTCTCCCCGGTATAATAGCGTTTCACCTTTTGACTCATTGCTATAAATCAATACAGTTCAGGCTTTTTTAACTTTCAATTCCCTGTAGCAGCTGGTATTTGAGGCGGCTCAGTGTCAAACCATTTTTGGTAAATGTTTTTATAAGTCCCATTAGAAAATAAAATCGCTATACTTTTGTTAATTACATCCAGATAGGGAGAATCTTTGGGTGTAGCAATGCCGTAGTATTCTTCAGTAATAGGATTACCAACAAGTTTGATTCCTTTAAGATTACCGATTTTTATCACATATAATGTAGCGAAAGCATCGCACAAGACAGCATCAGCATTACCATTAAGTAAGTCTTGAAAAAATTCAGCCCCGGAATTAAACGTACTAATTTTGGCATTTGGAATAGTTTTTGCTAAATCTGCTCCTGGTGTCCCAATTTGCACAGCAATTTTTTTACCTTGGAGACTGTTAAAGTCTTTAATATCTTGAGTGTCTTCTCTAACAGCGATCGCCAGTCCAGCTTTCAGATAAGGTCTTGAAAAGGAAATTGTTTTGAGACGTTCTCTTGTAATTGTGATCCCACTAATTGCCGCATCAATTCTCTTAGCTTGCAAGCTAGAAACCATACCATCAAAAGGAAGGCTGTCAAACTGAACTGTGAAACCAGCAACAGAGGCAATCTCATTCATCAAGTCAATATCAAAGCCCTCTAAACTACCGTTAGCTTTTTGGATTTCAAAGGGAATAAAGGTGGGATCGCAAGCAACCTTGAGATATTTACTACCCTTTAAGGTTGTGTTTGGATTAACCTGGAAATGATGACAGGCAATAAACAGAAGTAAACAGCTTAAGCTCAAAATGATATAACGCCATTTTAGATTAATCAAGTTCACCATAATTTTCGTTTTTTATCACTTTGACTGTTGTACTCGCTTTCTGCGACTTTAATAACGCCTCATGCTTACTGGCTCCCCTGCACCCTTTTCACACTTCCACACCTTCTAGGTGTAGGATTCAAAGAAGACGCTCGCCAAGTCCCCAGTATCCCATAAACTCAACGGATGGGGGTAAGCAGATATCTTTGGGTTGGTATTGGGAGAGGAAAGAAATAGAAAATTATTTGATAGACCCAAAAGTTGTCAGACGAACGCTTGGGAATAATGCACCACCAGCATTAGATTATCGCTTGGCACTACAGCAATCTGCTGAGAAAATAGGCGCTTACACCGCAGCCAGAATTACATTATCCCTTTATCTCTCATGCCGTCCGTCACCACCAAATAATGCGTGGGGAGAAGAACGTGATAAAAAAGAAGGTTACCGTTTTCCTAAGGATAAGGGATTGACAGATATTAATTGCAAAGCAGAGTTAAATAATATTATCAAGCAATACGAACAGCAACTTGCTTTACCAAAACGAAACCCCAACGAAGAATTTGAGAGGTTGTTACCTAGTTGTAAAACTGGTGGTAGCCGATTTCAAAATCAGAATTTTCTAACTTTTTTTGCAGGGTTGGGATGAACCCGGACAAAAACGGACAACCTTATACAAAATCGTCACTAAAAACGACGAGATCGGAGCATTTTTAGGGGGTTATTGACGACATTCCCAACAACACGACAGATCGACCCCCCTAAAAATGTGAAGTCTGCCGGGGGAAGCTTCCCCCGGCGAGCTTCACGCTAAGGTTGTCCGTTTTTGTCTAGGAAAAATGTAGCGGAAGGACTTGCTCTACGGGATGCGGGAAGAACTTTCTCGATTTGGCTTTGAATCTCCGGTTATTTTCCGTGACAGCATCCTTAAAGGAATTGAAGAAACAGCCGACGATGTTTCGTCCTGGTTACCTGAGTGGAATTCTTTGCATGAATTATTATCAATAATTTGTTAAACCATAAGATTAAATAACAAATTAAATTCAAGGAAAAAAAGTCGCTTCGCTAGTCTTGCACCGTAACCGCTCAATCACAGAACTTATACCGTTTCACTATAAGGTTGATACAAATAGGTAAGCACGGGAGCATTCTAGCGGGGGAGTAGGGGGAAATAATTAGAAACCAGTTATTTGTATCAGGAATGAGCGTGAAATGGTATAAGAACCAAGTCTCACGTTTTTCAGCTTGGGTTCCCGTGACTCATAGCAGCACAGATGAACATAATTTTAAGAATTTTAATTTACACAAATCATCTAGCAGCTTTTATATAACATTATTGCGTAATTAGGCTTAAAAACGGCAATCTATTTGTTAGCCATACTCCAAATCTTCCTAAACTGTAAGGTAGTTTCTCAAAATTTAATCGCAGTGAATTCAGATCACTCATTGTTAACCAATTGCCACTTTTTTTCATTCGTTCATAGTGTCCGCAGGTAGTACAGGGAATTTCCTCTTTGGCTTCCACCTTACCTAAAAGCATTTGTCTAGCATAGTTAATCTTTTCATTGTTCAAACCATCTATGAATTTTGATTCAAAAGCATTTCCAAAGTGACTCCAGTAATTGTAGCAACAGCCCAAAACCTTTCCATCCCAATTTATTTGTGGAGAGTACCATAGTTGACTGCATATTCCTTTTTGCAGATAATCTATACCATGCTTTTCTATATACTCGCTGCGACTAGCAACACCTATTTTTGTTGCTTGACTTATCCTTTCTGTGTTTTTAATTGATGATATGTTTTCATCCCAACTTAGTTTAATGAAGAATTTCATATTCAAGCTTTTAGCTAATTTTTCAGCTATTTCTATTTCATGTTCATTATGACCAAAAGCAATGAATTGCCAAGTTAATAATGGATAATTAGATTTATACAAACGTTTATAGTGATTGATTGTTTTGATATTTTCAATAACTCGCTCAAAATTTCCACCTCGGCGATAAATACTGTAAGTTTCTTGGCTAGCTCCATCTAAAGCGCAAGTTATATGTCTAAGTTTGTACTTAACTAAGGCTTCAAGAACTTCTTTTTTAACAGTATTTAAGTTAGAGCCATTAGTTGCTGTTAGTGCAACACTTTTGCTATAAGCATACTTGAGAATGTCTAATATATCTGGGTTTAAGAATATTTCGCCCCAATTTGCTAATTCTATACGTGAAATCCAAGGGCTCTCATCCACCAATTTTTTAAAATCTTTAAATTTTAGGAAACCTGCTCCTATTTTTTCATGAGTTATTCCTTTAGCAGTTTCACAAGAGGGACACTTTAACTGACAAAATGTTGAGGCTTCTAAAGCAATAGTTCGGGGTCGTATTTGTTCAGTCATATCTTCTAGATTTTTATGATGTTTCCTGTTGTAAGTCAGTATAGAGCCGTGGACCGCTTAATTAAATCGGTGCATCGACATAAATTTCGACTCACACAGTGATAACATTTCATACACTTGCCCTTAGCTTATAGTCGAATGGATCGTGTAGCGTGAATGTTCAGAGATCGCGTTTAACAGCTGCTACCCGCTAATTCCTGAGATAAAGCGTCGGCATTATAGCATCTTTTAGTAGGTAGATTGTGAGTGCCATTCGCTCCAGACGAGTAATGAATTACAAATGATTTAAGAGGGTTATTAAACAAGTGGTTAAACCTGATACATGGAACCCGACTCAGTATGAAAGATTTGAGAAAGAAAGAAGTCGTCCATTCTATGACTTAGTAAACTTGGTACGTAGACAAGAGGACTTACGAGTTCTGGATTTGGGATGTGGATCTGGAAAGTTAACGCAGTATCTGCATCAGAAGCTGGTAGCAAGGGAGACAGTGGGGCTAGATGCTTCAGAGAATATGCTGTATAAAGCACGTCAGTTTGAGGGAAACGGGCTACGATTTGAGTTCGGACAGATTGAGGACGATCCCGTCCCTGGAAAGTTTGATTTAGTATTTTCCAATGCAGCTTTGCAGTGGGTAAACGGACACGAGGCATTGTTTGAAAAGTTACGTGCAAAGTTGCTACCAAATGGACAGCTTGCCGTACAAGTTCCCGCAATGGACTCAGAACCAGTGCATATCATAGCATTAGAGACAGCGCAAGAGTTTAGCTCATATCTGGGAGGATATGTGCGACGTTTGGAGGTGCTGAAGCCAGAGGACTATGCAAGGCTGCTTTATAAGTTGGGGTTTGTAGAGCAGGAAGTGAAACTTCAGATTTACGGGCATTTGTTGCCATCACGAGAAGCCGTTGTAGAGTGGTATCGTGGTACACTGCTTACTACATATGAGCAACGACTGGATTTAGAGACTTACGAGTGGTTTGTCTCTAGGTATCGGGAAAAGTTAATGAAGTACTTGGACGATGAGCGTCCGTTCTTTTTTCCGTATAAGCGTATTTTAATATGGGGATGTCTTAGAGGTTCTCATGACTAACTCAAATCAGCACCTCCTGTAGCATTAAACTTAGTAGGAGAACAACATGACTCTGCCATCGTCCCAATCTTCTATTCAATCAGTAACTGTTTCATTTGATCGCGTCTCTGATATTTACGACGCCACAAGGGCACTTGCTCCTAAAGTTTCCGAGCAAGTCACTGATAGTATTCTCAATATAGTCTCACCTACACCAGATACTAAATTCTTTGAAACTGGTATTGGCACTGGTAGGATTGCTCTGCCCATTATCCAAAAAGGCTATTCTTACACGGGTGTAGATATTTCAGAGAAAATGCTGAATGAGTTGTACTGTAAAATACAGAAGAGTAACCATCAAGTCACATTAGCAAAAGCAGATGTAATCGCTCTACCGTTTGCTGACAATTCATTTGATGTTGCTATAACAGTACACGTCTTTCACCTTGTTTCTGCTTGGAAAAAAGCACTGGCAGAAGTCCAACGAGTACTGAAACCAGGAGGGAATTATCTTTATAGTCACGGGCGCGTGAATGCTTCAACTACTGTCACCCAAGCTCAGTTGGATTTTGAGCAACATTGGCGAGATATCCTTGCTAGCTATGGTTACCAAGTAAACCGCTTTGGCGCAACAGAAGAAGAAGTGTTAGCAGCCCTGCGCGAACAAGGTGCAACTTTGGAAACAGTTATACCAGCCAAATGGCGAGTTGATTTGACGGTAGGAGAATTGCTCAAACGTTACGAGAATAGGATTTATAGTGCTTCCTGGTATATTCCAGAAGAGATTTTCCCCAGTGCTATTCAAGATTTGCAGGAGTGGTCAAAACAGCACTTTGGCTCTCTTGACTATGATTTATCTCATGAAGATCAGTTTAAGCTTACCGTGGTACGTGATTGGACGTAAAGTGCGGGATAAGCAATTGTTCTACACCAGGAAACTGTGCAACAATGACTGAACGCTGTAATTGACTAACGGGAGCAGGTTTCATTTCACCTCGAAAGTCTAATAATTGAACCAGGATAAGGTAGGCGATCGCTAGCATTATAGAGATTGCGCCTGTAAAAATAGCAACTATTTTAGAACGGTTCATCAGTATTTCCTATAGTAAAGCTAAAAATTGCAAGTAGTTGGTTGTTAAGAAGTAGCACTCGTCACGTTCCATCTCACTATAACAATTTTACTATTAAATCGGTAAACCTTGAGGCTCGCAAAATATAACTGGCAATTCTTTCTGTTTTACGAAACCCTAAAATCACTTGAGTTATTTTATAAGCAGGATTTTTACTCTTTGCCTTAAAGTCTGGAAATAAAATTAAAGTTTTTTGCAGAAGTTTTGAATATTGTGAATATTGGATAGATAAAGAATATCTAGCAAGGTGAAAATAGGACATAGCTAAAGCACGACGATAGTTAGGAAATAATTTATTCAAACGTAGTAATCTTTTTTCGACTCTATCTAAAACGACACAATGACTTTTGAGCCAACGAGGTTTACAAGCAGTAGAGACTGTCACATTACCATAACGTCTGTAAATTGCATAACAGCCTGGTTGATAGAGAACTTTAGCACCATTCATAACTACCGATATGAAAAAATCTCTATCTTGTGCAGCTGGTAAATTTTCATCCCATTTGGGACTACGTTCTACGGCAGTTCTTCTATAAAGCAAAGAAGCAAGAGCAGTCCACCAATTTGCTAATAAAGACTCAAGAATATCTGCTTGCGTTCCCGCAATTTTTATTTCATCCAAGAAGCTTTTCCCATTGGGTAAATGTCGTCGAAATCTCCAATCTCCATAAACTACATCTGCTCCTGTTTCTTCTAGAAATTGAACCTGTCTTTCTATTTTCTCAGGTAAAATGTAATCATCAGCATCTAAATACTGAATATATTTTCCTTTTGATAAAGCAAAAGCTCTGTTTCTAGCATAGTTACCTCCTTTATGAGGAAAACTTTCCCAGTATATGAGATGTCCATAACTCTTAATAATTTCCAAAGAATTATCTGTAGAGCCATCATCAATGACAATAATTTCAATATTAGGGTAAGTCTGTTGCAAGCAGCTATCAATTGCCTCTGCCAACCATTTTTCTGCATTAAAACAGGGTATGATTACCGAAACAAGTTGCATTTTTGTACCTAAATATTTTTGAAGCAAAACACACAAGGCAGAACACAGAACGCATAAGGATGAATTGCAAGTTTCTTTTGGTAGATTAAATTTTCAGCCTTAATCAGGTTATTAAATATTTACATAAAAAGCAAATATTTTTCCTGATTTATTAGATCAAGTAGGACTTATACAAAAGTCGCCACTCGGCTTAATTTATTGAACCGCAATAGACTTGGGCAGTGCGTTGGTGAGCCAGCGCGAATGACGGCTTTCCCTCCGTAGGCGACTGGCGAAAGGCAAAGCCCTCCTTGAAGCATCTGCCCGTGCCAAGACGCCAAAAATGAGTAGATTTTGCGTAAGTCCTGTAAAGCATAACTTTGTTCTAAAATATGATAACTGTATTTTGTGTTATTTCTGAGTAAAAAATGAGTGGTATACAAATTCTTTAAATATCCTGACTAATCACTTTCCATTTTCGGGGTTGATAAAACAAAGATTGACTGATAATTTTACTGGATTTAACTGCAAATCTAAAAGATTCAACAATATCAAAGGAACATACACCCTCTTTTATATATATCTTAGCGCTGTATACACCAGGCAACAAACAACAGTAAGGCATTTGCATCTGGATTTCAACTTTACCAGGAAGTATCTTTAATGGTTCATTGTCACTTGTAGAACTTATATACAAAACCCGCTCGTATTGTCCGGATAAAGCCGTAATCAATACACCTAAATTCGCATGTTCAATCTTTTTATCAGCTTTGCATTCCACACAAAAATAAGCAGCTTCACCGCAAGAAGGGGCTGCAAGTACATTTCCTAGCTCATCTTTAAAACAAAGGGAAACAATATCGACACCTAAACTTTCACTCTTTTGTTTTGCTGGTAAATGCATGACTTCCGTAACTATTTCTGCTTCCCCAAAAGAGATATCTTCTTCATATTTATGAATAACTTCTTCCGTAGTTCCTGCTTTGATCAAATTACCTTTTGCCAGATAAATAGAAAATTCGCATACATTTAATACGACGTGTGGATTGTGAGAAACTAAGATAAATGCTGTACCCTGTTCTCGCAATTTTGCTAATCTCTGATAGCATTTTAATCTAAAATTTATATCTCCAACAGCTAACACTTCATCGATAAGTAAAATATCTGGTTCTATATAAACTGCACAAGCAAATCCTAATCGAGCCGCCATACCAGAACTGTAAGTTTGCACGGGTGCATCAATAGCATCGGCAATTCCAGCAAAATCGATTGTATCTTGAATTCTGTTGTCAATTTCTTTCTTGGATAAACCGAGAATTGACATGTTGGCATAAATATTTTCTCGTCCGGTGAGGATGGGATTAAACCCGGCTCCCAATGCAATTAATGGAGCTACCCTACCCCTAACCATCACGCTTCCAGTATCTGGTTTAATCAAACCACTAATCAGGCGTAGCAATGTACTTTTTCCGGCTCCATTAGATCCTACTAACCCTAAGGCTTCTCCCCGCCTTAATTGAAAGTTTATATCCTTGAGCGCCCAAAACTCTTTTGGACGCAGAGTATTGCTTTTGCGATCGCCCCCTATAAGTTCTGTACCAATATCTTGAACACCGTATAATAAAGATTGTTTTAAGTC
>JAQYWO010000490.1 GCA_029379215.1 Rhizonema sp. PD37 | reverse complement strand
CCCTATCACTACTCCCCTCTCCCGCAATTACCACCGTGACTCAACAGCAAAAGCAACAGCCAGAAATACCGTACTTAACACGCACCCAAGTTTTGGTGGCGATGGGCGTAACTGCAATCCTCTTGTGGGTAGTGACTAAAGTATGTTTAAGAATTGGCAACTTTTCCTTAATGTCGTGGCATTGGAACGAAAGACATTTCCTCTTAGGGGTGGGATTAGGGTTAACCATTAGCGGAATGAGTGGCTTGGCTTATCAACTTTGCCCTCCCTACCGTAAAAGTGCCAATTATTACTTGGAAATGGTGCTGAAGCCTTTGGTATTACCTGACTTAATTTGGCTAGCACTGCTTCCTGGGTTGAGTGAAGAACTTCTATTTCGGGGTGTGATGTTACCAGCACTGGGTTATAGTCACTTCGCTGTGATTCTATCAAGTGTTTGTTTCGGCGTCTTGCACCTTAGTGGTTCCCAGCAATGGCCTTATGTCATTTGGGCAACAATTATCGGGCTATTATTCGGGTATAGCGCTCTCCTCTGTGGAAATTTGTTAGTGCCAATTGTCGCCCATATTCTTACCAATTTAATTTCTAGCTATTTGTGGAAAATGGCACAGTCTCCAGCAGTTAAGAATTAAACTATCCGAAGTATAATAGAAGGGTGAGAACTCGCGCGTGTCAGCCGGAGGATATGGAAAAAACACTGCGTTCGTTTAGCTCATAAGTGTCCCGTACAAAATCCACGAATAAGTACTGAATTATAGGAATCAGAATTTATTTTTGAAAAAGACTGCAAGATAATACGGTAAGGGACATCTGTCTAACAAATATATATATTTTTTGAAAAAAGGCACATTTGCAGCACAATATTCTGGAGATAAATATCTTCAAAGGCTGAATTTTTTATATATAGCTGAAAGTCACTACAACCTCAATCATTTAGAAAAAGCAATTTACTACGGCAATTTAGCAATGTATTTCTTACATGAAATTTGCATAATCCGTATATTGCCGCATTTCAGGAGATTGAAACCCTAACACAATATCTTCCTTTGCTACCCCTAAATCCACAAGCTCTTGGGCTACTCTCATTTCGGTCATATTTTGCTCAATCCAAATTTTTCCTTTCTTAATATCCATATGTAAAACACAACCATAGACCCTTCGATAGCCATCCCAACCCACATTCATTACCTGGTAATGGTCTTGTTTCGTATCAAAAACCGTATAGCAATCTATCGACCCATTCGCGATGGGAATGGCAGCATATGCTGTCAACAATGACTGAATTATATTGCGATAAGACTCTATGGTATCCATTGCACAATAACCTCTTTAATGGGTTCATAAATAATTTGTTTAATTTGATATCGTTCTAATGAAAGTTGTGCAAATTCCCGCTTAAAAAAAACTTCATAAGTAAATACAGGCACAGCTAAATAGAGAATACGAGTCGGATCACTGATTTCTAAAGCAAGCCTATAATTCAAAAACTGTCCTAATGCAGCATGGTAGTCGGTCAGTGGTGAATCACTCAAGAAAGTTTTAATCTCAACAGCAATTTTTTCAAGGTTTCGCTCTGCTGCTAACAATTGCTCTGCACCTAAATCAATTTCAAACTTGGTTCCGCCTACTTCCAGTCGCAGAGGATCATCAGTTATCTTCCACTGCTCCTTCTCAAGAGCAATTCTAACCGCAGCATGAAATCTATCTTTAGCCGCCATCACTTCTGTTTCTCTAAATTTACAAGATGTATCTGAAGGCAAAATAAGGTTTGCGATTGCCGCTCTTAGTTCTACAGTAGTCTTCTTAGCTACTTAGTTGGTATAGCAAGCAAATAGTGGGGCTGTGCCAAGTATCGAATCATGCTAATCGGTGGTAAAGTTCAGCATTTTTTCGCAGTACATAACTAGCGGCGTCTTTAAACTCATTTTTTGGGGAGTTTAACAAATCTTCTAGAGATGCAGATAACAATTCTTCAGTAGAGATCCCCAACTTTTGCGCCAATTCCTGCAATTTTTGCAGTTGCTGCTCTGTAATATTAATTGTTATGGCTGCCATTTTCTCTTTCCTCGCTAGTCTTTGTCTAACATTATCTGGCATTTAGCGGAAGATTTATTTTGGCAACAAATGTTGTTGACAAGCAGTGTTTTCCTTAACTCGGGAGAGCCGAGTTGCAGCGATCGCTCAAGCAGATGTCATCACCACAGAGCCAGTTGGTTCTAGGTTTACTTTTAATGGTTATACAGATGCTGGGGTATCGCATCTCTACAGAATGACTACTCGGATTCCCCAATGAGAGTGAAAGCAGCCCAATCTCTGGGGTTGGGATGCGTTTTCATAATCGTCAACATTGCTTGACGCAAGGCTTGAGCTTTATCCATCCGGCTCTGTTTGAAATTTGTGTAGAATTGAGTCATTAAACTGGCAGTAGGAGCATCGGGAACTGACCACAGTGAGACCATAATACTGGGGACTCCGGCTGATATGAAAGAGCGAGATAAGCCAATCACACCGTCGCCTGTAATGCGTCCTCTACCTGTATCGCAAGCACTTAGCACGACTAATTCTGCTTGCAGCTTCATGTCGAGAATTTCTTCAGCTGTCAGTAAACCATTGATTTCGCCTGGTTTGGGTGGAGAATTGGGAGATGGTTCCGGAGCAAATGCTAAACTACTTCCCAAACCTCGGTAATCATCAAGTATGCCGTGAGTGGCGAAATGAATGATTTGTGCAGAAGGCATTTTTTGGGCGATCGCCTTTTTGGTTGCTTGTTTACCGATAATTGCATGGGTGTTTAATTGTTGAGCGATATCTTTTGCTTCAAGTTCAGCACCTGGTAACGATGGTAACTGCTGAGGTGGTTCTCCAGGGAAGAGTGGCACAAAAGGCATTGTTGGATTACCAACCACTAGCACATTTTGTAGAGACGTTCCATGTAACATCTCTGAACGTTGTTTTTGAAGGTGCGTTAAATCTAATACTTGTATTGATGGCGCAGTGAGGATGGTATGTTTTTCAATCAGGAATTTACCGTTCTCGTCTTTCAACGCTGGGAAAGGAACGAGGAATAATCCACTTTGGGGGATAAAAATCACACGGTTATTGGGATCTGTAGGCAGAAGGTTAGCGATCGGTTTAATCAGGAGTTGGTGGAGCTTTTGTAATTTTTCGGTTTGATTTGTACCAGGCGCAGCTTGTGCAATGATACCACCACCAGCACGGCTTCTCACACCGATGGTGAGACGGGTGTTGTCAACTAAGTCGTTAAGATTGATATTTTCTTTTTGCCACAGGGGTTTCAAGTCAGCTTTGCGAAAGATGATTTCACCTGTGGATTTGATTACCCAGATGTAGAGTTCTGATTCTTTATATTGTTCTTTACCTTGAACTTTGAAATAATCATAAATAATTGAGTATTGAACCAGGGTAGCTTTTTCATTATGGGCAATTTGTTTAATCTGGGCAACAGATACTTGCTGGGCTATATTTGCTAGAGAATTTGTTGTCTGTAATCGAGAAGTTAGTAACTCGACAAAAGCCCGCGCCCTTCCTCTTTCAGCTATTTCCAGCGCTGCATCAGTTTTATTTTGAGCGATGTAGACTTGTTGTAGAGTGCGGTAGGTATTTCCTTGAGTGTCAAAAATAGATACTTTCTCGCTATCTTTTAATCCACTTCGTAGAGATTCCTTAACTTTCATTCCCTCGATGAGGTTACTCTCGGCTATTAAGAGATTCCCTTGTTTGTAGAAAGTATAGCCTAGATTGTTCAGTGCATCCCCTTGGCTTTGACGGTCTTTAATTTCCCGTGCAATTGCCAAGTCCTGCTTGTAGTACTCAATCGCTTTCGGGTAGTCTCCCAGGCTATCGTAGGCAATACCGAGATTTCCCAGTGCTTTCCCTTCGCTTTGACGGTCTTTAATTTCCCGTACAATTGCCAACCACTGCTGAAGGTACTCAATCGCTTTCGGGTAGTCTCCCAGGTTTTGGTAGGCATTACCGAGATTTCCCAGTGCTTTCCCCTCGCCTTGACGGTCTTTAAT
>JAQYWO010000489.1 GCA_029379215.1 Rhizonema sp. PD37 | reverse complement strand
ATATAATTGTTAGATTTTTAACATGAAATTCCTTGCTTTTTGTTGAAAGTAACCTATGTGACGGAAATCAGTTTAACAAAGTTTCTTGTAATTAACGTGTACTTAGTTTTTCACTGAGATGAACTTTACTAATTTATATGAAGCAAAAAGGTAATCATTTTCTTCATTTATACTTCTAAAAATAAGTAGAAAATTGTGCTTTTGGATGTTTGAGAACTTGATTGTTGCTATTTTGGGACTGTTCACTAAATACACATATACAATTAATAACAGTATAATAAAAGCATATTGACCGTGTAAATACTGAAATTTATCAAAGTTTTTAATTGTCTGTACTGTGTATATATAGCAGTTGCCAGGTTTCTTAGGACATCAAATAATGGGAAAACACGGAAACCACGGGACTTTCAAGCCTGCTCCTTGCTCCCTGCTATACTTCGTAGTTTCTCAAAATTGTTGTGATTAGGGTAGAGGGGTGTGAGGGTTCAAGGACGGTTAATAAATGATTAAGCAACCCAAAGGTTTTGAGCAAATCTAATGGAGAAGCTTGCGAGTATGATGGTGAACAAGCCAATCACTGCATATCCTGATCGCGGATGACGGGCAAGTAGTAAACCTAATGCGATCGACACAGACACGATGCCGTATACCAAACGATTTAAGGAAATCGTACTTCCAGATACAAGTAACATACCAATGCCGCAAAAGCCGTAGACTAAAGTAATCAAGCTGATTTCAGTACGCAAAACCCATAATAAATATATACCGCCAAAGATCATCACAACGTTGGTCAAAGGATCGCCTGCCAACAACCACGAGAATAATCCCAAGCAGGTAAAGCCATAGACTATCTTGGCAACATTCAATTTTTTGCGGAAACGCGATAATAAGTAACCGCTCCCAACTATAATCGCAAACAGTAGGGGATGCCAAGGGTCTTTAATATACCCATACTTCCAATTGGTTGTACCGACTACAATTTGCATTAGCATCTTCCACCAATGCAGCCAATCCAACCCGAGTGAGGGACGCCACGCTTTTTGGGCGTGGAGGAATGCCAAAGCATCACCAAATTTCATCTGGCAATACAGGCTGAATAAAAACAGACCACCTCCAGAGGCTAAACTAGCAATATAAGCTTTGATACCTCTACGTTCAATCCCAGCCACAAGTAAAAACGCACCTTCCAGCGCAATTCCTGTTGGACGTGTTGCTGTCGCTAGAGTACCCCAAAGTGCAGTCCATACATACTGTTGTTGATCAAAAGCCTTTAAAGCGGCTGTACTAAATAAAAGATACAGCCCTTCAGCATAAATAACCGTACCGAATAACGAGAGCGGACACCAGGTAAATACGGCTACTGTCCACCGTGCTGCACTTACACCATGACGCTCTTTTATCCAAACGTATAATATGATCGCCGCTCCTAGAAAGGCAAGATTGTTGATCAAGGTACCTGCGACTTGAAAAGGCAAGCCGAATGTCATTAAGCCTCGGATACAGAAAGGAAGTAAAGGAAAAAAGACAACTGATGAAAATGGCTTTTCGTTAAGTGAGTCATCATAACCAAAAGTCGCAATTTTTTCGTAGAAGCTACTATCCCAAGCAAAAAAGACATCCCAGCCGTAAGTGATAGTTCCTACGTGAGAGGGAGATGGAAGTACAGGTGCGATCAAGAGCATAGCAATGCAGATTAACACTCGACTAGACAACCACATTAATAATGGGAAAAATAACTCATGACGACTTATATTTTTTATTTGATTCATTCAGGATAGCTCACGATAACTTAGCACGTTTAAATAAGTAAACATCAGTGCGAGCAAGACTTAATTTAAAATTAGGATTGTTTTTCAATAAATTTAAATAGGAAATATTTAACTGTTTATGTCTTGATGAAAGAGTATGACGAATGTTAAGTAATATATAATCATATTTAGTGAAATCAACAACTGGCGATTCAGGATTGACTAGTGTAAGGAGTTCTCGATGGCTCAAGTGAGGGGCAATTTCATCTGTAGTAAGAATACTGCCTTGATGTATTTGAGTGATCGCTGCTGTTGTAGCTTGCCAAGTATCGAGAGATGACAGATATTTCCCGAAATAACTAAACTTAGCTAAAGCTAAGAAGGCGATTAATGACCATAAGATAATTGATCTTCTACTTTTTAACCATCCCCGATCTGCTGCTAGACTGTTAATGACAACCAAAAATAAAAAGGGTATGACTGGTAGAGAATACTGGTGTATTAAATCTTTTTGTGCATGGTAATCAGCTAAAAGGTTAATTGCTAAGCAAGGAATAGTACTTATCAAAGGCGTTATTCCTAAAAGGGAAAACCCCCAAATAACAGGTAGAATTAGCCAAGTTAAATATTCTAGATTAGCTAATGAAAAAGCTGTCTTCAAAATGATGTTTGGGTGGAACAGTAAATTTTTAAATATCTCTGGAAATGAGTGTCCTAGATAACTATACCGATAAATGTGACGTTCTACAGATGCTACAGCTCCACCAAAAAAGGGGATGATGGCTTTGGTTGCGATCGCAAACCATACTATCCCGCTGACAATTGCGATCGCACCATATAAACGTCGCTTCTCAAAAACTAGCAACCAGACTCCCATCGCAGTCACAGTTAAAGCCAACACTGCTTTACATCCGAACACAAATAGGATACTCAAACAAAACCACCAAATTTGTCTGCTTCTCGCCGCTAGTACTGCTACTAAAAGTGCTGGTACAGCTATAACTTCTGGGTGAAAATCAAATATATTGACATTAAATACTAGTGGATACAGTAAGTAAGCTGTTGCTATGGCAAGTGCTTGGCTTTCTTTTAATCTGGCTTGTTTGGCTAAATACCATATTGGTAAAGCACCAAATGCCAAGGCAACTGCTTGCACTGCAAATAACCAATATACGCTGGGGTAAATTTTGTACAGTACTGCTAAAGGATAGAATATCCAAGCTGCATGATCGCCAAGGATATGAAATCCTAGTAGGGAAGGGATTGATTTCTGTCCTTGACTAATTAAGTAAACTGCTTGATCAAAAATTCCTAAGTCTAAGGCGTTTGATTTAAATAGTATGTGTTTTATGCTGCTAGATATGAATAAGATTAAGGTACTTGCGGCGATGATTATGCTAAGAGTATTAATATTGTCTATTTTTTTTATCATTAGTGGTAGTGAATGTTAATTTAAGATGGATGAACCGCAATAGACTTGGGCAGTGCGTTGGTGAGCCAGTGCGAATGACGGCTTTCCCGCTACTAGGCGACTGGCTTTCATACTCTGCCGACAGTCACGCACCTGCCCGTGCCAAGGAAGCCAAGGTAAGAAAGAGAAGAAGAATAAATTTCTTATCAACCAATCCATTTATTTTGACCGTAACGAATCCATTGTTCAATTAGAGAGAGGGTTGAGAGGAGAATAATCCATGTGAGTGTGTTATATTTTGTTTTACCTGGAAGACAACGATATATGTATCCAAGTGCTAGGAAAAAGAAGGGTAGCGCAAATACGAATCTTGCCATACTAAATAGGCGGTTCTGTGTGAAAAATACGATGATGGAGTGAATAGCTGTAAAGTATACACAAAACCAAAAAATATAGTTTTGAGACAATGTATAGGTAAAATCTAATGTTTTTAACTTATTTAATTGCTTGGATATGGAAAGTTTTCTATTTTTAATAAAATTGAAAGTGTATAAAACAATGAGTAGCGGTGGATAGATGATTGATAGATTCCACCACCAAGATTTTGAAGTGTATATATATGGTTCACGCTGCTTAACTTTGAAGTAAACTAACGTCAGTGCTATGACTAAAATAATTAAAGGTAGATAAAGTCCTAAAAGGTCTATTAATAATGATTTTGGAATAAATAAGAATTCTAAATGTATACCTAATTTTTTCCCCCAAGATTTTTGATCGAGAAAAGGTGCGAAAAAGTTACCTCTCGTTCTCTGACAGAAGTTTCCATAGATTGAGTATCCTAGTAATGAGGATATCCATAAAGTTATCGTTGCTTTTACTTCATATAAGTA
>JAQYWO010000061.1 GCA_029379215.1 Rhizonema sp. PD37 | reverse complement strand
GATTAAATACTTTTAAAAAAGGTAAGAACTGCTTCAAATTCATGATTAATAAAGAGCGGAATACCTAACCCAGTTTTAACACCGCAAGCTTTAGCAATTCTGTTGCGGAGAAAAAAGCTTTCTGACTGGGTAGATAAATTGGAAATCCATTCAGCTTGTTGGGATAACCAAACTCTTCCTTGTAAGCCTACGTTTGGAGGCATTACAAATCCTTCGCTACAGAAGCGAAACATCTCTAATGCATTGACAGTTGCACTGTCAATAGAGCTATTGACGTACCAAACAGGACTAATTTCTAGAACAGTACCTTCTTCAGAAGGTATCCAAACTTCACCGTAATCCCACTTAGCAAACTCGCAGACTGCTTTTATTGCATAGGCAAGCCCATTTCGAGTATTTTTTACCTTAAGGGTATGTAAAAATTTAACTTCCTCATGTCCCGATTCTAACTGAGTTCTTTCTTGAATCAACATATTCTTTATGCATTTACTACATACATAAAAGCATAAAGAAATATTAAAGGTATAACCAACGGTAATTTCACTGATTCTCTATATTATTGACGTAAGGTTCACAAAACTGACAAAATTGTAGCAGACGTCTCAGAATTGTAAAGTTGCTTAAATCCGCCTAATGAAAACTCTCTGATACCCTTTTTTTAAGTATGGATATCTGCGAAAATAATCTTACACTAAATCCAGTTGCATAGCATTGCCA
Source organism: Rhizonema sp. PD37 (assembly GCA_029379215.1). Taxonomy (GTDB): domain Bacteria; phylum Cyanobacteriota; class Cyanobacteriia; order Cyanobacteriales; family Nostocaceae; genus Rhizonema. The sequence goes on along the minus strand of JAQYWO010000061.1, from coordinate 33,439 downwards.
TTGTTGAAACCTAAACTTTCATAGAGTGGTTTACCTAATGGAGAAGTGTTGAGAATCACTCGTGTACAAGCGATCGCTTTCAAATAGTCCATCGCCATACTTATAAGTTGCTTAGCAATTCCTTGTCTGCGGTATCTTGCTTCAACGTAAACTCCCCAAATATATCCGTATTTACGGTACTGAGGCTGGAGAATATTTGGATACAGACCCGCAAATAGTTGACAACCAGTAGAACCTACAATTAGACCACTAAACTCTGCAACAAAAGCTTTGTAAAATTTATCTCGACGAGCTTCTTTAATATAATCGAGTGTAATATCATGCCAGTCAACTGCCACAGCGTCCTCACTAACACCATTATCAAGCCACATTCGGAAAAAATGCTCTGCTATAAGTGAGTCTTCCTCTGGAGTTGCTTCTCTAAAAATAATATGTTCTTGCGGAGACATGACAGATACTCCTCAATTTGAAGAAACCATTTCTATCTTACTAACCCAATTCTTTTTATACATATGCGATGCGTAGTATTTTTTAGCAAAAAGGGGATTAATAATTGTTTTGCTTCTTATTCCCCATGACTGATTTACATGACTACTAACTTACGTTATCAAAGTATTTAATTTCATATTTTTCTAATAAAGCCATGAAACGAATAAAAGCTTTAATGACTGTATTTAGCTCTGTTGCTATTTCCATAGGTATGATACCTACACTTCCTGTTGATGCAGCAAATGGCGAGATTACTTGTAATAATCTGATAAGAGACAATGGTTATGCGGTAGTTGGTGCTTCCAGTGGCAGAGTTAGCAATACATATGGCGGAGGTGAGAGATATAGTTATCTCTACCGAATTCGCAATCGGCGTGACGGAAGAGTACGTAGAATAGCTTGTGTCTGGAACGAAAGACGTAACTCTGCGCGACTCATCTATCGCTAACAAAGTAGATTTTATTTGCAGCCTTGACAGATTACTTTGTCATCTGTATGGAGTAGGATCTTTACTACTCATTTGGATGCAAAGTAATACTTGATCTTGAGTGTTCGCCTCTGTAGATAAGTAAATTTTTACTGATCTACACTTTTAAAATAAGGGGGAAGGTGAATCTGCCATTTCCCCTTAACTTAATAAAAGCTTCCTCCTTGTCCCCCTAAAACCCTACCGCGACTTCTGTCACGAGAGTCGATTTACCCGTAGCTTAGCAAAATTTCTGCCAGATAAAACAGCGATCGCACGTGCATACTGAGGGTCAGACTGAGTACCAATTGATGCTGGATTGGTTGCTAAATAACGTAGCTGAGCTTGTGTTAAATCTATCTGAACATCAGGCTGAATACCCTTGTGGTGAATATCCGTTCCGTTTGGTGTGTAGTAATGTTCGATGGTGACTGCCAAAGCGGAACCGTCTGATAGCTCATTAACTTGTTGGACTAATCCTTTACCAAAAGTTTTACTGCCAACAAGCACTGCTCTTTTATTATCCTTAAGAGCACCAGAGAGAATTTCACTAGCACTTGCCGAATTGCCATCGACTAAAACGACTAAGGGCTTTTGAGTCAATGCTGTTTTATTAGCTTTGATCTCCTCTCTACCACCAGCACGATCTACTGTTTGAACGATACCACCATTTTGCAACCACATCCGTGCAATCTCAACACTCGAACCCAATACTCCGCCTGGATTACCCCGTAGATCCAACACAAACCCATCAACTTGCTGACGAGTGAGATTTTCGATAGCTCGACGCATTTGCTGGGGTGCTGCGGCACTGAACTCAGCTAAACGAATATAGCCAACACGCTTCGAGTTTTCCTGCTTGAGCGTGTAACTCACCTTTGGCACGTCAATATTAGCCCTTGCGATCTTCACGTTAAACTTGCTCTGCCCAGAACGTGCAATCTGCAGAACTACCGATGTACCTGCTTTACCACGAATGAGTTTGGATGCATCCTCCAATTTCATTCCTTGAGTAGGTTTACCATCTATTGCCAAAATCCGATCTCCAGCTTTCAAACCCGCTTTCAGTGCCGGAGAATTGTCTGTGGTTGCCACAACAGTTAGTTCCTGAGTTTTAGGGTTCTGCCCTAGCTGAATTCCAATTCCAGATAATTGCCCAACAATTGATTCTTCATTTAGAGATTGGTACTCTTTAGGGTTCAGAAACCGTGTGTAAGGATCTCCCAGTTGTTTTAAAGCTGTTCGGATAGCGACATAAGCTTGTTCCTTGGAGGTATAGTTCTGGTTTAGTAGGCTTTGTCTGGTGGCTTGCCAGTTAGTGTGATTAAATGTACCATCCACATACTCACGGTTAACAACTTGCCATGCTTCATCGACTATTGCTTTTGGACTATCGTGTAACTCGGCACGAACGGATCGACACCCAATACCACCAAAGAAAGACAAAGTCGTAGTCGTTGCGATCGCTCCACTTATCAAGGCAACTTGGAGCAGCGAGAAGCGTTGTGAGGATTTCAGCATTAAGGTTTCCTGTCGTTGGATTTTCAGTTTTGTTGTCAACCACTAAGGGATGAGCATAAAGTTAGCTAGCAGATCTCAACAATCTCCAAAATTTTTCATACATAGAATTATTATGAATGCGTAATATCTATTTTATAGTTGGTAACTCTCTAAACGATATTAATTGATGGTTCAAGCGTTGATTGTCGTTTGTGACGACGACCCAGTTTACGAACATACAACCTACAGTCAGTAATATACAAACATATGACAATTATATAAACTAAACTGGTATGCGAAAATTTAACAACGACGGTTGTGTATGCAAAAATTCGACCAACTCATCCGAACCACAAGTCACTCTCAAGACATACATGGTTTTCCAGACTTGCCCCTATGCGTGTGGTTTTGGTTTGTTTGTCATGGAGCTGCTACCGCTTGAAATGAATGCAGTGTTGGGATTTTAGTGTTATGGCAGCTTAATAGGTATGGTTGAACTAATGTTTATACAAAAATACCTTAACATATGATAATATACTAACACTAGTTTTTGAGTCAAGAACTTTATGACGATTCTTGCAGCACTTGTAGCAGTGGCAACTGTCATATTTTTTCCTTCCCGGAGTCCAATTTCACTCTCAGCCAATTTCGGATAGTATTTCAGAAATTAGCAACAGGTATACTAATTGATCCACGAGAAAAAGAATCAAGTGGATGTTTCTTAGACACCTCCAATGGATCTATTTGTTGAGGTGTCTGGTTCTGGTTAGGCTGTTGCTGAAAAAATCGCTTGACAGCCGCAGATGGATTTTTGATAAAGTCAAGCGGGCTGATTGATTGAGATGGTTGACTGTGAACTGATGGAATTGAGTTAGAAATTGCTTCTAGTTGATGCTTTTGATCAACATGATCTATTGGAGTATTAATTGTCACTGGCTCAGTCAATAAATTACCAGCATTACCAGTAGCAGTTTCAAGTTGATAAACATCGATCTCGTTAGCAGAGGCTGGAGCAGTCACAGCGATCGCACTCAGTACGACTAAGGCTAGAGTTAAGCATTTCATAATTAGATTTGCATTTTCTCAAAATAACCTATCTCTATCTTATTTTGAAATAGATAGTCCAGACAAAATTTGAGAAGTTGATGTTCCCGTTTCCTCATGTCTGATATCTCGATTCATCTTCGTCCGTTATATAAAACTTACCCAAAGCTACCCATCAATATACATTTTTGGACTTTAGCGTTTACTTTCTGCTTCATTCTGGCAACGTCGGCGTTAACCAGTCCACAGGCTAGCATCGTCTAACTGACGACTCTTGACGCGCCACTTGCTACAACCGCAGGGACCCCGGCAACGCAGTGGCTCAAATTAATTGCAGCGTTCAAGTCACGGTCAATGACAAAACCACAATGACTGCATTCAAACACTCGCTCTTTTAAAGCGAGTGTTTCTTTCAAGGTTCCGCAGTTGGAACAAGTTTTAGAACTTGGAAACCATCTATCAACGACAACCAGCTTTGAACCATAAAGTTCGCACTTATAAATCAACTGACGACGAAACTCAAAGAAGCTCATATCAGCAATAGCTTTAGCCAGCTTGTGATTAGCCAACATTCCAGATACATTTAAGTCCTCAATTACTATCGTGCCGTGGTTCTTGGCAAGTAAAGTAGTGAGCTTACTGTTAATAATAGCTAGACACTAACAGTCTAAAATTCGTCGTCTGCTAACGCAAGATCCAGACCACACACTTCTCACTCGAAGTGGATGGTCTTGTTTTTCCCGAAAATAATTTATAATTGTTATATCTCTTTATGAAAATACAACCAAGTATTAAAGTAAAAATCAAACTACAGCCGACTTTGAGGAGGCTATTGCATGAAGCGCTTAGTCATAGCTATTTTGGTAAGTACATTGGGTACGGCAGCTACTATCACTTTCCCGCAAACTGCCAAAGCTGACTACCCAGGTGATCATTACTCGCGTTCTGGCAGGGAGAATCGTTCGTATTACGACCGAGGAGAAGATCGTCGGCGTTACGAGCATCGAGGAGATCGCCGTTATTACGAACATCGAGGCGATTACTACGGATATCATCCTCACTATTACAACCGAGAATATTACCCTTCTGAATACTACGAAGGCGGTTACTATTCACGTCCTCGTTCTAATATTCAGCTTGTTATTCCGCTCATTTTCCGGTAAGAGTTATCAGTTTTAGGTCAATCCGAAATTGTACAGTGACTTTTTATTTGTGGCTCTGTCAAATTATTGTCATCCAGGGTGTGAATCTTGGACTTAAAGAGGTTTCAGCCTAGAATCACTGGAACTTACAGACTGCATCAATACAAATTGTTGCTTTCCCTAAAGTTGGTAAGGCTCAGATTAATAACACAAATTTGTTTCAACGCCATTTAATTTGTCACTGTACAGCTTCAAGCGCTGCAATTTTTCAGCAGTGTCAGTTTCCGGTGAAGGAGTATCATCAGGCTTCGGCAACAACCTGTAGCCCTTCCATCACTAAATTCACCAATTCTTCTGCAAATGCATTATCTAATGGTGCGTGCTTTACCAGTAACCGATACCAAATTGGACCATAAATAGCATCTATTCCCAATTCCAAATTTAAGTCTGGGCGTATTTCACCGCTTATAATTCCTTGTGACAAAACTGTGCGGATTACTTCCCTGTGTTCGGCAATGAACAGATTGCGAAACGCCTCGGCTACATTTGAGTCCATTTGCGCTTCGGCTACAAGTCCAGCGACAGCATATCCTACTGTGGTTGTTGTGAGTATGGTAAACAGTTGTCGTAAAATTTGACAGAGGTCTTCTTCAACCTTACCTGTATCTGGTGCGGAAACATTCCGTGCATCTTGGGCTGCATAAGTTTCCATAATCACTGCCGCTTTGGAAGACCACCAACGGTAAATAGTTTGTTTGCCTACCCCTGCACGGGTTGCGATCGCTTCAATACAAACACCCCCGTAACCTTTTTCTTCCAATAGCTCAGCCGTCGCCTTGAGAATTGCTTGATGAGAACGTTCACTCCGCCTGCGAGTCGAAGGCACTTTATAGCCAGAATTTGTTTGATTACCCTTGTTTTCTACCTGTTCTAACATAGTTACAGCCCCTCTAATTGATGTTCTTAGTTTAGACGATACGAATTGTCTTATTTATAAATACAATGTGATACGTATAGTTTGATTTAAGATAAAGGTTTTTATACAAATTGTATTCATCACACAGCTAGTTGCAAGAACTGCAATGCCGAAGGTTTTACCTAAAATTATATGTATTTTTTTGTATTAAAAACTACATCTAACAGAGAAAAATTTAAAATAATGATAATCATGTGGAGAGGAGACAAGACTCTCTTACCTCCTCTCCCTGTTTTTGATTATCATTATTTTTATAGAACTTACGCAAACTCTATTCATTCTTAGCGTTCTTCTCTTCGAGACGCTTCGCGTTCGTCGTCAGACGTGGCGTCAGCCAAGGCGCGGACAGATTCTTACGGAGGAGCCAGTACTGAAGGAGGGTTTCCCGACCTAGGGCTCTGGCGTTGGAAACCAAAGCTGCGAACTGTCCTTTGTCTATTGCGGTTCAATAAATTAAGCCTTTTGGCAAATGAATGCGTAAGTCCTATTTTAATAAAAAGTAGATGAAATGTACGAGCGTTATGGCCTTGCTTAAATATTGCTATATGTTCAGGGGCGTCAGTGACGCAACTGGGTAATGGCGTCCCGGTACTTGCATTTAGCCACCCAATCTTCAGAAGTGGTCGAATCATGCTTCGGGGGCACATTAATACTTGAGTTTCGGAGTAAAACCGACGCTCTCTGTAATCGACTACGCAGTTCTAGCGAACTGGTATGAAACCAGCATGTTTAATTGCTCTTTGCCCTTGCTCAGTAAGTAAAAGTTTGCTATACGCAACACCTGCTTGCTGTTGCCGTCCATTGTCTTGCTTAATAATCACAAACAACTTAGCGGTTAGTGGATAACTGCCGTTTTTAATCACTTCCGGGTTAAGTTGATTGCGCTTCAAAGGGCACTGGTTTGGTGAAACTTGAGGTTGGCGGTAGAGGGAAACGAGTTGCTTAGTAGTGATACCTAAGGGTAGTGATTTTACTGTGCATTGAGGCACGACTGCTCGAGCAGAAGCAAAATAAAGACCGCCTGGGGTTTGACTCACGCGGCGCAGAGCTTCTGTGGTAGAATATACATACTGTATACTTGAACTTAGATCTTGCTTGCCAGAAAATATTGCTGCGTCTGCGTTTTCCGGACGCTGGGAAAAGGCAGTAATTGCAAGATTCGGTCCCCCGACTTGCTTCCAATTAGTTATCTTTCCTAGATAAATCTGCTGTAACTGCTCAACGGTTAAGCCAGGAACTTCAAGTGTTCTATTCGCTACTACTGCTACTCCATCTGTGCCAATTTGACTTTGAGAGAGTGTAAAACCACGTTGCTTAGCTAAAGCGTATTCTGCGGCTGTAAGAGGACGGGAAGATTGAGCAAAGTCTAGTTTACCATCAAGCAACATCCGAATCCCCTCACCTGAACCTGGGCTGCTGCTATCAGGGTTTACATAATGCAAGTTTAGCTCTGGACGAGTATTTTGGATATAAGAGTCTACTAATTGTCTAATTGGTGCCCAAGCTGTACTTCCACCGTAATTGAATGAGCCAATGGGAACGTTGGGAATTGACTGAAAAGTTGAAGCAATAGGAACAACAGTATTGATGTCAGTATCTTGGTTATAAGTAGAGGTAGGGCTACGATCAATGACTAAGCGCGGTCTCAGCCACAACCAAAGTCCACCAATGATTAAAATTGTAATAAGCTCACCAAAGATTAGACCTCTGATGATTTGTACGGCATCTGTGCTAAGTGGAATACTTGTTTTTCTAGTACTGTTTCTCATTTAACCTTCTTTCATATCCTTGTCTAACCGTCATATTCGCTTTCGATGAAAATTCTATAAAGAGTTTTGAAAATTTACGCTAGCATTGTTTCAGTAAAAACTATATCTTGATTCCATAACTAAATATTTTTATGATACCTAAAGATTTGTTAAGTAAATGTACAAGTGTTCTGTAAAAAAGCAGACTTATTGTATAAGCAAGTTGTAGTGAGTGCCTGCCCTGACGAATGGCTATAGAGATTGTTAACTGCCATAGCAGGAATTTACTTAAAAGTCAACTTCCTAAAGGATGAGCTTAATTAATACAACTGTGGGGTTGGATCGTAACATGTTAGGCAAGTTGTTAGGGGAACGTTACCAGGTTCTTGAAGTTCTTAGTCAGAGTTTATTCTGTCGAACCTATTTGGTTAAAGACACGAACTTCGTTGATCATCCTAGCTGTATTGTCAAACATTTTTTACCTAGCACTCAGTGTTCGATCCCACTAGAGATTCGCAGACGACTTTTTGTCAGAGAAGTAGAAGCTCTAAAAAAATTGGGCAAACACGATCTGATTCCTTATCATTTAGCTGATTTTGAAGACAATCTTGAATTTTATCTAGTACAGGAGTTCATTGAAGGGCATACTCTCAGTAAAGAATTACCATCTGGCTATAAGTGGTGTGAAAGTAAAGTTTTTCAACTACTGCAAGAGGTATTGAGTATTTTGAAGTTAGTCCACGATCATGGACTCATTCATCGTGATGTCAAGCCTAGCAATATTATTAGACGAAAGCAAGATAATCGTCTAGTTCTAATTGATTTTGGTGCAGTCAAGCCAACCTTGGATCAATTGGTTAAACATGGACATACACTTGAGCTAACCACTATTGCGATTGGAACACCTGGGTATATGCCCAATGAGCAACAGCGAGGCAGACCACGTCCTAATAGTGATATTTATGCTTTGGGTATGATTGGCATTCAAGCACTGACAGGGTTACATCCAACACAATTACTAGAAGAACGCAATACAGGAGAAGTTGTTTGGCAACACTTAGCTCCGGTAAGCACCGAGCTAGCCTCAGTACTTAATAAGATGGTAAGCTATCACTCTCAAGATAGATACAACTCAGCAACAGAAGCTCTGAAGGCACTTTTACCACTTGTCAATCTCTACACCCAAAAAGACAAGTTAGACCCTACCCTCACCTCAGCAGACGTTACCCTGTTATTTCCAGCTTCCTCATCCGGACAGAACAATGAGCCAATTGCTGAAGGTGACAATTCGACAATGCTTCTAAATGACGAGATGAAAGATACAAGTATTTATACTTTTCATCAAAAATCTCCTTTACTAATTGGCTTAGTCGCCGGCGCAATTTCTGGTTTAATTCTCATGGTTGTAAGTTACTGGTCTATACAACTTATTTCTCCTGTTCCCAAAGCTCAAAATTATGAACTTCAACCACATCTAGGAAGTGGGGAGTAGGGAGGAGCTAGATGCTTTTTACAGATAAGTCGGAGGAGGGGCTTTCCTTAATCTACAAATATTTGGATATATCAGATATGATCTCAAACCTGACCCGATACGAGTGATGTAATTCATTAATCTCAAAACTACTGTGAGCGATCGCCCACCAAAAAATGCCGACTTGATAGACTGGTTCTTTAAAGAGTCCAAAGCATCAATTAATTTTCGACTACCGTATCATACGCTACTTAAGTACTTGAAAATCCATTACTACTGACTTTTGTATTTACGCGCTTCGCTACAACTACATTCACATCATTGTCTTTGTTCGCTTTGTAAGTGATTGTAATTATCCTGGGTACTATCTCTATAGATCAAAAACGCTACAAGCGTGATGACAACTAAGTTGATAGCTAGAAGCCCAACAGCACTCCTCATAGAAAGCTTCATATTCATCTAAAAATCTCCAATACTAATTGACGCCTGTGTGGCTTGAGCAACTCATACTGACGGTTTCCCACCAACACATCTGATTGAGACTACTTTATTTTATAGCTTTAGCGATCATCTATAAAAATATGAACATGAGAACACAAGTAAGGGAGCTCCATAAAAATAAATTTGCCCCTACGTCGTTTATGAAGATGTCTAATTATTTCCTGTTACTATAACAGTAGAAATCAAAACGCAGCTTAGTGTGCGTTTTGAATTATAAACTGACTACCAAAAATAAATTATCCTTTAATCTCAGGGTGTAGCGCTACTCGTAACGCACCATCAACCTTTAGGTACTTGCTGGATATTTTTTTAATTGAAAGTCTGTAAAGTCTTTGAATATCAATAGAAATTGGTAATGAAGAAATTAATTAAAGGTCTGCGTGAATTCAAATCAAGTTATTTTTCCACACATCAAGAACTGTTTGAGCAGCTTTCTCATGGTCAAAAGCCTAGAGTGTTGTTTATTACCTGTTCTGATTCGCGAGTCGATCCAAACTTGATTACACAAGCCGAGTTGGGTGAATTGTTTGTCATCCGCAATGCTGGCAACATCATTCCACCATATGGAGCCACCAATGGTGGTGAAGGTGCCACCATTGAATATGCTGTTCAAGCTTTAGATATTCAGCAAATTATTGTCTGCGGGCACTCTCATTGCGGTGCCATGAAAGGACTAATGAAGTTACAAAGCTTGCGAGAGGAGATGCCGCTTGTGCATGATTGGTTGAAATATGCAGAGGCAACAAGAAGGCTGGTTTTAGACAACTATAGTCAGTATAAGGGAGAAGAACTGCTAGAAATTATGATTGCAGAAAATGTACTGACTCAAATCGAGAATTTACGGACGTATCCAGTGATTCACTCTCGGCTCTACCAAGGGCAATTGAGCATTTATGCTTGGATTTATCACATAGAGACAGCAGAAATTTTAGCATACGATCCGCATAAGCATGCCTATGTATTGCCCCAAAGCCAGCTTCAAGAATCTGATTCTGACTTAGATGAGTCTTTGTTAAAGCAGTTTCCAAATTGCAATGTAGCAGTCCGTTCTCATGAAATTCAGACTGAACCTCCTGAGAAACCCGCCATTCTGGCAAATGAGCATCCAAGGACATGGCTCTCACCAGAGCAGTTAGAGCGAATTTATCGAGGATCGACTCAGGCACATTGAGGTCTGGGTTTCACTTCTAGAAGCGAAGATAAGATGATATACAATTAGTTGGTGTGTGAAACTTCAACTAATTGTATATCACAGCATAGCTACCTTGTTCATACCTTTTATGCATGGAAGCATAATTTTATTTTTGTAACTTAGACAAACTTTGTTTTCTACGATGTGGCAGCTATCAGTACATTTGCTAGTCTTTATTAAGTTGTTTACGATGAAACTTAATTCCCAGAAAAATATCGTAAACAAATTCAAAAAAGTCTTTTTTCTGTAGTAGTCCCGAAGATAAGTGACAGCCTTTTTCAACTAATAACGGCTTCATTAGATAGTATGTGGGCTGGTAATTATACCAAGGAATAGAAGGCCATAAATGATGAATTAAGTGGTAATTTTGCCCCATAATCAAGATATTTAGAACTGGGTTGGCGTAGACGCGAGCATTCATCCAGCGATCGCGTTCTTGATGAGGACGATGGGGTAAATAATCGAAAAATAAACCCAGTGCTAATCCAACTACAGCAGAAGGGATAAACCAAAAATTGAGAACATATCCCAAAAAGTGGTATTGAATTGAGATTGAGAAAATTACCACAACAAACAAGCGGCTGAGAAACCATTCTAGTAACTCAGACTTACGCCACAATTGTCGCTTAAAGAAAAAGACTTCATGGTACAAAAAGCGGACTGGCAGTAACCACAGTGGACCACCCGTAGAAACATAGTGATCTGGGTCATTTTCCGGGTCGTTAACATGGGCGTGATGTTGCAAATGCACCCGCGTAAACACTGGAAAGGCAAAAACTAACATCAAGGCACTGCCATGCCCTAAGATGGCATTAATGACTCGGTTCCTATGAGCAGATTGGTGACAAGCGTCATGAATCACGGTTCCAGCAATGTGTAAAGCCAGAGTGTTAGTGCAAAAACATAGCCAGTGCGGCCAATGCCACAGCCAGTAACCAAAGTTAGACGACACAAACATTCCCACAGCCGCCAAAAACATGAGCGTCGTGGTATTGAAACCAGAAGGAGATGCTAATAATTCTTTGGGCGGCACTGTCAGTGGCTTCTGTACAACAGACTCCATCAGCATTGTAGACTCCTGACTCATGGATAATTTATGATGAATATAAAGTACAACTTAACAAATAATAAAGTTTTGTGTCAGAAAATTCATCCACTTTTTTGAGGTTTCTGACCAATTAGACAAAAGTTGTCTTTATATTTATACAGCAGCATATGACAAAGAAAAACATCTGGCTGAAGGTAAATTTCTTAAGCATCCTACATTTTTATTTTTCAAGCGTACTAAAATGTAAAGTCTGCGGGAGAGAGCTTTGCAATAAAAATGTATTTCAGGATGCTTAGTGCGGGCATTTGTGACTCTGGCTTGTGCATCTTGACACAAATTTTTGAATAGTTAGGAAGAATTTTTAATTCCCAAGGAGCGGTACTGTTACACAGGGTGCGGAATTATATTTACCATTCACTCATTGCTATAAGAGTGATCCATAAAAATAAATAGCACTACGGATTGGGGAACCCAAGCGCGAAGTCTTGGGGGCGGAAACTTCCGTCCCCAGAGCTTCGCTTTGAAGCTACAGCCCAAGGGAAACTTCCCCCGGCAGACCGAAGCGCAAAGTCAAGGGCGTGAGAGTACTCTCTAGAGCGGAGCTTCGCTTTGAAGCGAGCCTACCAGAATCTTCTGTCCGGCAGACTTCGCGACTACGATGCCTAGATCTAGAATGAACTGCTGGGCATTTATTTCTTGGCAATATGCTAAAGCATATAACTCAGGCTTTATTAATTTTGCGGAAAGTAAGCGGGATGGAAACCGACTCCGCTTAACTTTCCAAGACTAATTTTTAATTTTTAATTTCAACGGAGCGGTACAGTGAATCAGCAGCAACAGACATAGAGCGCCCTCTTAGTTTAAGATAATTCCCTGAGTAGCTCCCTAGATTCAGCTCCTATGCAACTAAGAGATTCTGTACGCCGGACAAAAATTGTTGCCACGATTGGTCCTGCCACAAGTAGCCCAGAAATGCTCAAGGCTATTATTGAAGCAGGTGCAACGACGCTAAGATTAAACTTCTCTCATGGTACTCATAGCGACCATCAACGCAATATCCGCTTGATTCGGCAAATAGCCTTTGAACTGAATCAACCAGTCGCAATTCTTCAAGACTTGCAAGGACCAAAAATCCGCTTGGGGAAGTTTGAAAATGGATCTGAGGTGTTGGTAAAAGGCGATCGCTTTACCTTGACCAATCGTCCGGTGACTGGCACAAAAGAAATCAGCTGCGTCACTTACGATTATCTAGCAGAAGAAGTCCCCAGTGGGGCAAGAATCCTCCTTGATGATGGACGGGTAGAAATGCTAGTCGAGGAAGTTAACCGCGAAAAAGGTGATTTGCACTGTCGCGTCACCGTCGGTGGTAAACTTTCTAACAACAAAGGCGTAAACTTTCCAGGAGTTTACCTCTCAATTAAGGCAATGACCGACAAAGACCGTAAGGATCTGATGTTCGGTCTAGATCAGGGTGTAGACTGGATTGCACTTTCCTTTGTCCGCAACCCACAGGACATGATAGAAATCAAAGAATTAATTTCCAGTGCAGGCAAACAGGTGCCCGTCATTGCCAAAATTGAAAAACACGAAGCTATTGAACAAATGGAGGCAGTTCTGGCTTTGTGTGATGGTGTGATGGTGGCAAGAGGCGACTTGGGTGTGGAACTGCCAGCAGAAGATGTCCCCGTGCTGCAAAAGCGACTGATTAATACTGCAAATCGCTTGGGCATTCCCATTATCACAGCTACCCAGATGTTAGACAGCATGGTGAGCAACCCCCGTCCGACTCGCGCTGAAGTATCAGATGTAGCCAACGCGATTTTAGATGGTACGGACGCAGTTATGCTTTCAAATGAAACTGCTGTTGGCGATTTCCCAGTAGAAGCTGTGGCGACAATGGCGCGAATCGCCGAACGTATTGAGCAGGAAGAGGCACTGCATACGAACAAACTTCAGGTGAAAGATCTTCGACGTTCTATTCCCAATGCCATTAGTCAAGCTGTAGGTCAAATTGCCGAGCAACTGAAAGCAGCAGCAATCATGACTCTCACCCAAACCGGAGCAACAGCCCGTAATGTCTCCAAATTTCGCCCTCAGACACCCATATTAGCAGTGACACCCCATGTAAATGTGGCTCGGCAGCTTCAGCTGGTATGGGGAGTGAAACCATTGTTAGTGCTAGAACTGCCTTCTACCGGCAAGACATTTCAAGCAGCTATCAACGTCGCTCAAGAGAAAGAGTTATTATTCGAGGGGGATTTAGTCGTGATGAGCGCCGGCACACTCCAAGGAATAGCCGGCTCGACAGATTTGATTAAGGTTGAGGTTGTGACAGCAGTACTCGGTCAAGGAATTGGACTTGGACAAGGTTCTGTAAGTGGTCGTGCACGGGTAGCTAAGACTGGTATGGATGTCAGTAACTTTAATTCTGGAGATATTTTAGTTGCTCCGCGCACGAGCGCTGATTTTGTCGAGGCAATTCGCAGGGCAGGTGGAATTATTACCGAGGATGATAGTCTAACAAGTCATGCAGCAGTCATTGGTTTACGTCTTGGTGTGCCAGTGATTGTTGGTGTTAAAGAAGCAACGCAAGTGATTCGAGATGGAGCAATTTTGACGATGGATATGCAAAGAGGGTTAGTTTACTCTGGGGCAATGGGAACGCCTTGAACGGAGTTTGTTTGTGGATTGGGGCGGTTTTGAATAACATGTATTGAAACTATATCTTCATAAAACCCGCCCCTAAAGTTGGTGGTTGTATTTTATAACAACCACTTATCATTAATAACTAAGTATATAGATTGACAAATTTCATTCTATTTAAAAAAATTGCTCCATCATAAACGTATATTAACAAAAAACATTTAGTAATCGAAGTATTTTTGATACATCAGAACTTCGTATACAGTTATTTGCTATCTTTTATAAAAGAAAAAAGTTTATTATGTAATTTTGTTAAAATAAACACTAAGATCATAATCCAGGAGATCAGACTCTCTTGTGAGAATAAGAACAACTGAAGAGTAGAAATACCACTAGTGAAGGGTTTTAAAGCTACTTAGAACCTTTTCATACTTTTGAATAGTAGAATCTTAATGTATAAAAGCCTTAAATATAGTCAGGACAACATATGATGACCATTTCATTTTGTAACTTTATTTTTCATTAAGTAGAAAATGTAATAATAATACTTACGTATCTGCCTGTGGTACCCGCATTTCTCACAAGTTTGTCTGTCTCACTCCTGACAACATTGACTCAGACTCTGTTGCAGAAGTTTTAGTCATTTCGACAGAGTGTTGAACGTCTTATTTTCCTAAGAAGGGAAATCGTGGTGAGAAATCCGGGGGGAACAGATCTTTTTCGTTTAATAAATTTTGGCAGCAAAATCAGAATTCACTTATGACTCAGCCAAATCAAAAGCAAGCTAAACCGACAATACCGAATGGGTTACAGCATAGTCAGCCAGATATTAACAATGTGACTTTAAATAATTCCGATCTCACAAGAGTTCAACTGTCGCCTCATCAAGAAAAGTTGACGCGACAGAAATGGAGTTTAAAAGCTAAAGTGACAATCTGGGCACTAGCTCTTAGTATGCTACCTGTGCTAGCAGTAGGGGTAGTAACTTATTTTCTCGGCAATCAGCTAAATACTGAGCAAATTTCCAGAGCCAGAAAAGTGGGCGTGGAACAGATCGTAGACACTGAATCACCGCAAAGACAATTGTCACTCCTGTTACTAGGAACGGGAATAACGGCAGCACTGGCGGGTAGTATATCTACCATTCTTGCTCATAGAGCTATTCGTTCACTTCAGAAAGCCGCCGCTTTGTCTACTAATATAGTGACTAGGCTAGGTGGAGAAATTATTGGGACTAGTAGTGCGAGCCAGAGTATTGATGAACTGCTTGTGTTAGAGATAAACATGGGCTTGATCAAAGAACAGTTTTTGAGTTTGTTGTGGAAACAAGAAGCTGACGTAGAGCGTTCTCAAGTACTGAAAGATATTAATCGTCGCATTCAAAACTCACTCAGTGAAGAGGATCTTCTCAAAACAACCGTTGAAGCAGTTCGCGAAGTATTAAGAGTAGAGCGTGTAGTCATCTTTCGCTTCAATTCAGGCAAGGATGGCAGCTATGTAGCAGAATCAGTGGCATCTGGTTTACCAAAAATGTTGTGGGCTACATTCTCCAGTGCCGATTTTGACGGCAATTATCTTGAAGGTGGCTATGATCGCGTCCGTGCTACTGCTGATATCTATCAAGCCGACCTCAGCAACGCTTATATTGAGCTGTTAGAGCGATTTGCTGTCAAGTCTCATATAGTCGCGCCTATTCACAAGAAAGACCAGCTATATGGCTTACTAATTGCACATCAGTGTTCCAAACCCTACTATTGGCAGCAGCCGGAAATAGATTTGTTAGCACAGGTAGCAACGCAAGTCGGATTTGCTCTTGACTATACCAGATTACTAGAACAAATAAATACGAAAGCTGATATAGCTCAGGTATTTATAGATATTACCCGCCAGATTCGACGAAGTCTTAATGAAGAAGATGTCATTAAAGTAACAGTAGAAGAAGTCCGTAAAGAACTGAGTGCTGACCGAGTTATTGTTTATGGTTTTGATGCCGAGTGGTATGGGAGTGTGATTGCCGAGTCAGTTGTGCCTGGTTTCCCGAAAGCATTGCGAGCCAAAATAAAAGACCCCTGCTTTGCAGAGGGTTATTTAGACAAGTACCAAGCAGGTCGAGTTCAAGCGACAAACAATATTCATAAAGCTGGTTATAATTCTTGTTATATTAACCAACTTGAAGAGTTTGCTGTTAAGGCAAATCTGGTTGCACCTATTCTTAAAGATGACCGGCTTTTTGGCTTGTTAATTGCTCATCAGTGTTCCGGTCCGCGCAATTGGCAGCAATCTGAGATTGATTTAATGACTCAGATAGCAACGCAAGTAGGATTTGCTCTCGATCATGCCAGACTTCTACAGCAAAGCGATGCTGAAACTGACCTAACTTATTTAGTGATAGATTTAACCCGCAGTATACGGCGAAGTCTCAACGAGGAAGATGTCCTCAAAGCTACAGTTGAAGAAGTCCGCAAAGCAATTAGCGCTGACAGAATCGTCGTTTATGGCTTTGATTCAGAATGGTATGGAACTGTGATTGCCGAATCAGTTCTTCCTGGTTTTCCAAAAGCATTGCGAGCCAATATCAAAGATCCATGCTTCGCCGAGGATTTTGTAGAAAAGTATCAGGCAGGTCGAGTTCAAGCGATAAATAATATTTATGAAGCAGGTTTGACCGATTGTTATATTAATCAACTTGAACCATTTGCAGTTAAGGCAAATTTGGTTGCGCCTATTATTAAAGATGACCAACTCTTTGGCTTATTAATAGCACATCAGTGTTCTGGACCGCGCAATTGGCAGCAATTTGAAATTAATTTGCTCACCCAAATAGCAACACAGGTGGGATTTGCTCTCGACCATGCTAGGCTCCTTAAGCAAACAGATGTGGCTTACCACGCGGCTGAAGCTACGTCTTCTCAGCAGAAGCAGCATACACAAGAACTCCAGCGTCAAGTATCAGAACTTCTGAAAAGTGGTGAAACAGTTATTCAAAGCATGTCCACAGAGGTTGCTATAAACCAGATAGAATCAGTCACACAAACATATAATCAAATTCAAACACTGGCTGATTCCGCTCGAGAAATCTTTACCTCTGCTCAACAAGTCGAAATCCAGGAGCAGCGAATCAGCACGATGGTAGAGGACGAGCATGAGTCCATGAACCAACTTTTAGATAGTATCTCTGCTATCCAAGATACAGTTTTGTCAGCAGCGACAAAAGTCCAATGTCTTAGCCAACCTTCCCAAAAACTATCTGAGATAGTAAATATTGTCAGTCAAATTGTTTCTCAAATTAAGCTCCAAGTTATGCAAACTGCACTTGAAGCATCTCGGACGGGAGAAGCAGGTCACAAATTTACCGCGATCGCTGACAAAATACTGTCATTAGTGCAGCAATTAGACTCAGAGATCGTAGAAATCCCAACCCTAGCGACAGAAATTCAGACACAAACTCATGAAGTTATTTCTGAGCTTGAGTTTGGACTTGAACAGGCGCTTAGTGGAACTCAAGTGGTCGTAGATGCTCAGCGTCAACAAGTTGATATGATCGCTCTTATTACCGAAATAAAGTTACATGTAACGCAACTTGCTCAAGCAGCTGCCTTACAATCACAAACTTCAACTTCTGCAAACCTATCTATTATGGAAGTTGCTAATGTTGCTAATCAGACTTCAGAACAGGCTTTTATAGTAGCTGATTCATTAGCCAAGCTAGCAAGATTTGCAGAAGATCTAGAAAAGGGTGTGCATTAGTTCCACAGTTTTATATTTCAACAGGTGCTTCTACTTTTCCTAGATACACAACATCTGACTTAAATAGAGAACTTTAGTTATGGTCCTTCACTCTGGTGTACAAAATAAAGTATACCAACATCCTGCTATTCAAAATCTGACAATAAAGACTTCCAGGTCACTTGTCTGGGTAGCAAATTCTACAGTCTTTATTCAGAATTCAGATTGCGTTGAAGGAATTTTAATTCCTGAACCAGATCAGATTATCTACTCTAAAAGACAGCAGTTTTTTCACTGGCGAGAACAAATAATCCCTGTTTACCAAGTGTCGGAGTTAGTCAGCTACACTAATCCACTACTTGAAGTCAATCCTAGAAAAGCTTTAACTGTTTTGTCTTCACCGAATCTATCTGAACTAATGTTAGTCTTAAACCAAGGTCAGCAAACTATTGCCTTAAAAACGGATATTGAACACTTAATCGCAGACACGGAGTTAGTAATTGAGCCTTTTGGAATTGAGACAACCCTTCCGAGTTATGTATATGGCTATACTGTTTGGCAAGACTTGCCACTCTCAGTGATTGACGTTGTGACGCTGCTGGACCAAACGATTGATCGAAGTCATATAATTTCTACAGGATTTTCTCACAACTCCCTAACGCCAGCAATTGCAACGACAATTGAACCAGTTGTTCTCGTCGTAGATGATTCTAAGACAATACAACAAATTATCTCTCTCACACTAAAAAGAGCAGGGTACCAAGTTTTACAAGCAAACAATGGGCAAGAGGCGATCGCACAGTTGCTACAAAATCCCAGCATTCAGGTGGTTATTTGCGACATCGAAATGCCTCAGATGAACGGCTTTGAGTTTCTCGGCCATCGTCTCCAAGACTCATTACTTACAAAAGTACCAGTCATTATGCTTAGTAGCTGTAGTAGCAATAAGTATCGTCAGTTAGCAATGCAATTAGGAGCGACTAGCTACTTGACAAAACCCTACGTTCAACAAGAATTTTTAACTATACTCAAGATGGTATTAGAAAATGAGTCATAGAGAATAGTCAGAAATAACTATTACGAATGCCTCGCTTCTTCCTCAGTCGCACTACTGCTACCCTTGAAAAGGATCATCTTAAATGGAAATCCATTTGCGTGGATAACGAAGCTTTTACTGCACTATGAGTTAGCACTCTGATGTTTTATATATTGAAGATTGTCTGCTCAATTATAAGCATATTAGGTATAATAGCATACTCAACCATAAAAAGTCTATATAGTCGTCTGCACAGATTTCATCAAATGTATCATAACTGGCAATCACCTGATGAAAACACTTGAGCGTTATCATCTTTTCACATTGATTATAACACACATAAAGTGGCAATTGCCGAGTGCGTTCATGAAAACCCTTACAAGATTTCTTTTAATATCTAATAATAATTTGCTGAAAAAATAAAATAATCTTGATTACATTAGACCAGCATTTGGAAATGTGCGCTTGCTATCAGTTTCAACCTGCTTATTAATAGCAGCACGGTATGTATCAACGGCGTGATTGGGTAGAATATCGCCATACTGTGCTAAAAAAGACCAGTTTTGACCTACATGCACGTAGATATCTTTCCGAAATACTGTGGGGGGAGACAGAGGAATTGTATCTGCTAGATTAAAGATGCGGTAGCTGTTGGGAACGATTTGACTGTGTATTTGTGCAAAATTGGGGTTGCCAACTCGTGGTCCGCCATAAGTGTACAATCGGATTTGCTCTTTCAGTTTGGGAAACTTTTGTGCAATATCAACTGCAGCGAGAGTAGCGAGGGCAGATCCCAAGCTATGCCCTGAGATATAACAAGGCACAGATGGATTCAATTTACTGGCAATATCATGAGTCTGCTGAGCTAACCTCTGATAAATCCTAGCAAAACCGGAGTGGATTTTACTATTTGCAAAACCTTCATAATCCTTTTGAAAAAGTAGTATATCTCGAATCCATTCTGTTGTCCTTTGAGTGCCGCGAAAAATAATGATGTTGGCAGTCTTGGAGGTTAAAACAAAGCCAAAGTAAACGGGAATAAGTTGCTGGATTTTCACTGTTTGTGTAACAGTGTCGCCAATCTCCTTTTGGGCAGTGTCCAAATCATTTTCCACCGGATCTTTAGTGGCTGTTTGCGGTTGATCTGTCTGTGGAACATCAACCTCTACTGTTTCCGAACTCCTTGCATCTTCCAAACCCTTGAATGAAGCGATCTGAGTATAACTATTTAACGCAGGAGTATATGCAGGTAAAGAATTGATTGACCCGTTAAAGGAAGGATTGATCTTGCCTGCAAGGTATTGCTGAGTTCCTAACTTGCTACACTGGATCAGGATCTTAGACATGTCGCGCTCATAAGGAACCTTGGGCGGCGTCAACTTTAACGATGCCTGAATCTTTTTTCCTTGCTCTACCTGCTTCGCATCGGTATCAAAAGTTTTCTGGAGAAGACCTTGAAGATCTGTCCCATATCTTTGCCTCGCCAAGTCCTCTAGCTTTCTCCTCGTTTGCCACCGATGGTAATTACGAGTTCCAATTGCTGCCACCCCAAATGTCAGTCCTGCAAGCAGAATTTGCCGACGTCCAAACTTCATCACCGTCCTCCTTGATCACCACTGGCATAGAACTGATTAGTTATCTGTCCCAGTGTCCAAGTCAGGGTAAAAAAAGCTGCTGAAATAGCAAACCCAGACAACAGTGGTACATACAACCCAAGACAGAAAATCGTCACCCAAGCCATAAAGGCAATCGCAAATGCCCCCAGAAAACCGAAGATGTTTCCGGCGATCGCCAGGGGATCTTGACCCTTAGTATAGCCCCACTTCGAGCCTATATCCCACATCATTTTTAATATCAACACCCCAACAATCAACAATACCAACGTCAGGATACCGCGAAATGGATTTAGCCCGATAATAGCTGCTCCCATAGCGTAATCTAGAATCAGATTGCGAATTTGTCGTCGGTGGCGTTTTATAAGCAACGGTTGTGTTGTGAGCGATTCATCTTCAGTTACTGGATCTTGTGAGTGATCGGACATAGGAGGCTGAGCATGTAGTGAAGTTATGTCGAGCTAAATTATTGTAGTAACCCATTTCTTGCACATTAACTCTTCTGCTTTGTCAACTGCTGCATTAACAACTGCACAGCTAACGCTAGCAACCCGATCGCCACCACCCCAAATATTCCAGTTCCCAAAGCAATTACACCCACAACTAAGGTACGAACAGCAGAGGAAAGATTCACGACCATTGGGTTATCAGAATGAATCGGTTTATTAGCAAAAGTTGTGGCGATCGCCATCATCAGAGAATAAGATGCGAAGCCCAATCCCCCTGACATTATCGCCCCAGTCAAACAGCGAAATGGAGTTGGTACCTGTGTTCTTTGCTCTGGTACTTGTCTTACATTCTGATCGCTCATAAGATTTTGGATTTTAGTTTTTAGATTTTGTATTGAGTAGTATTAGTACCTCAGAGCGGAAATAGAGTTCCTATTAAAAACTGCCAAAAAGCCCTTAATCAAAGCTTTTTAATTTTTAGTTCCGCAAAGCGGTACTGACGTGTTTTAATCATTTATTTAAACCGATGACGCTATCTGAATCCCATGTGTAATCATCCGAGTCACAAATAAGTCTAAATCCGGATTAGGAATCTTCTCCCTAACCTGAAGCATAACTCGTTCTGCGTGCTGTTGAGACTCACACAAAGCAAACACGCTGGGACCTGAACCAGACATCATTGCCGCCAAAACGCCTTTCTCGCTTGCCAACACCTCCCTGAGTTGCAACACTTGAGGATAGGTTGGTAACACCACACGCTCTAAATCATTATGTAACTCCTGAGCTATTAAGAGCGCATCCTTCTTTTGAATGGCTTTTACCATCGCAAGAGAATTGACTGCTGCTGCACGCGCCGCCAAACTTTCCGTATCTTTAATATAAGAACGGACATACTGTTGTCGGTAAGTTTTGTATGCCCAAGGAGTGGAAACTTCCAGACTACGATATTTTCCTAATACTATATATATATTGTCTAAACCGAGTAGTGGAGAAAGTTGTTCGCCTCTTCCGGTGGCAATAACTGTTCCACCCGCTATACAGAACGGCACATCTGAACCTAAAGTTGCTCCCAATTCTTCTAATTCTGTGTGAGTCAATCCTAAATTCCACAGCAAATTCATTCCCACCAAAACCGCTGCTGCGTTCGTCGAACCTCCCGCCAACCCTGCAGCCACAGGAATAAACTTGTCGATAGTGATGTCTACACCACCGTACTGAGCAAAGGCATTGGGAAATTCTGCGACTATCAGTTCTGCTGCCCGATATGCCAGATTAGTTTTATCTGTTGGGACTTGTGGATGGTCGCAGCGAATGCGGATGTCATCAGTACTATTGACTTTTACATTAATGTGGTCTGCCAAGTCAATGCTTTGGAGTACCATTGCTAACGAGTGATACCCATCAGGGCGATCGCCAATGATTTCCAGATACAAGTTGATTTTAGCAGGGGCTATTAGGGTGTAAGAACGCATTCTAAAAGTTAGGAATTAAGAGTTTGAATTAAGAGTTAGGATAGTTTAATTCTGTGTAGTCACTAGTTAGACGTAGCTTTCTATCATACCCTAAGGAGCGAAAGAGCTCCCATTGCGAGTAATAGTTTTATTCCTGACTCAGTGCCTCCTCACTTTTTATTGTTCCTAACTGATTAGCTAAAGTTACCCATTGAGAGACGCCGATATCTTCAGCTCGGGCTTGGGGATTTATATTTAATTGTTCGAGTAAGTGAGTGAGGCGATCGCGTTCCACAAACGATTGCAAATTATTTCGCAACATCTTGCGCTTTGCCCCAAAACCCAACTTTACCAAAGTCTCCAACTGCTGAGCATTCTGGGCTGGTGGTTCAATTTGGTATGGTACAAGCCGAACTACGGCTGAGTCCACCTTAGGTGGTGGGTAGAATGCTCTGGCTGGCACTGTATAAATTAACTCACAGTTTGCCAAATATTGTACCCGTACCGACAAAGCCCCGAATGTTCTTGAGCCTGGTTTGGCAACAAGCCTTTGTGCGACTTCTTTTTGCACCAACAACACGATTGAACTATATGGTTCTGGATTCGGTTGAGAGATTGTACCCAACAGTTTTTCTAAAATTGGTCCGGTAATATTGTAGGGAATATTGGCAACAACTTTATTGTGATTTTTAAACGCTGGAAATGATGTCAAAAGAGATGCTACATCCAGCGAGAGAAAATCTCCTTGGAGCAGTAGAAAATTCTGTTCACGACCGAGTTGTTTTGTCAACGCTGTACATAAGTCGCTATCAATTTCTACTGCTACCAAAGATTCTACCAAAGGTAAGAGACGGCGAGTTAGAATACCAGTACCCGGACCGATTTCTAAAATGCGATCGCCTTTGAGTAATTCTGCCGCACGAATAATCTCTAAGAGTGCCTGTTCACTTTTAAGCCAATGTTGGGCAAAAGACTTGCGTGGTCTAATTTCTTGTCCCTTCCTCAAATTCATCTTCTATTCCTTTTTCTCATGACTCTATTTTTATCTAGTTATCCTGAATCATTCATAAATATAGCGTTTTGACAGTTAACACTCTCTTGATTAACTGTTAACAGCTATCGACATACAAATTCATACGGATAACAGAGCCGCAGTCATGGAAGTTAATAGAAAAATATTTAGATAAATAACACAATTATGAACGCTAGCCAAAAATTTATAAATCCTTTTATTCTTATAGCTGTCGTTGCTAGCCTTAGCAGTTGTCATTCTATGTCTACTACTCGAGACCTTGACACCAAAACACTAAAAGTTGGTACAAACGATAGTACTTTATCCTCCGCACCAAGCATGGCTGATCTAGGAGCTAAAAAATATACTCGTGTTGAACCGTTGCTACCGAAAGAATTTCTCCCCGAAAATAAAGCGAACTCAACGTCTGGGGAGGTTACCACTCAAAATGCTAAAGCTACAATATACACAAGTGATTCCCAATGTCAAGATCTGATTCCCCAAAAAGTGTCAGTGTTAGCAAAAGAGCCAGTTACAGATGCTGTAGGTAAAATTATACAACAACAGGAGACTGCTGACTTTGACTTGTCTGGGTATCGCGTAAGTATTAAAAAAGGTGTAGCTACAGTAGATTTGCGAACCGCTCCTAATTCCCGACGACAATTCACTTCTCTTTCCAGTTGTGAACAGTTTACGCTATTCGGCAGTCTTCGCAAAACCTTAGTTAGTAATACTCAATGGAATATTAAAAAGGTTCGCTTTACGGACAGAGGTAAGGAAATTGAATAAATCAAAAAGTTTTTCCTTCACGCGAATGATGGTAAGTGTTTTTCAATAACGTCTTCTGCTGTAATCAGGGAAATTGCCGAGTCGTCCATTTTGTCCAAACAATTTATAATCCGGTTTGCCTGTTGTTCAACACTGCGCTCGAAAATAGTCCGAGCAAATCGCCCGTTACCAAAACTTTTGTTCCGCTTCTCATAAACTGTTTCAAAAGTTTTTTGCAGAGCGATACGTGCGGAAAGATCTATTGTATATCCGTGGTCGTAACAGAATTTTCCGAAAATCAAAACGAGTTCGTCTACTGTATAGTGATCGAAGTAAAATAATCGACTAAAGCGAGATTGCAAACCGGGATTGGACGCAATGAAATACTCCATCTCTTTTGGGTAACCAGCCACGATCACAGCCAGCTGATCGCGGTGATCTTCCATGCGTTTCAGCAAAGCTTGTACAGCTTCATGACCAAAATCGTTAGAAGCTCCATCTTTGGGGACAAGGGCGTGGGCTTCATCGATAAAGAGTACACCATCCAGCGATTGCTTGACTGCATCAGCTACACGCAGCGCTGTTTGTCCAATGTAACCACCGACAATTCCAGCGCGATCAGTCTCTACGACATGTCCAAGTTGGAGGCAACCCAATTGTTTGTACATACGACCGACTAATCGGGCGATCGTTGTCTTACCAGTGCCAGGGGGGCCATATAGAACAAGGTGCAGTGAAGTATCGACTCTCTTGAGTCCTCGTGCCCTTCTTTCATTCTGCACCTTCAAAAAATTTGCTAAAGAGAAAAGTTGTTGCTTTATTTGATCCAGTCCAACCAACGCTTTTAACTCAGCGAATACATTTTCAAGCGTATCGTTTGCGGGCGGTTCATGCTGCAAAAAGGATGCTTTTGTGGCATCATCAGACTGATTCATTAGATAAGAACTAGTTTCGCAATCCTCCGCACTAATAATCAAGCTATGCACCTTGATTTTAATTTCGTCGTAGATAATAAACCCAAATTTCTGATCGCTCACCTGCATCACCGTATCTGCTGGGAGCTTTTCTAAAAGTACACTGTTAATATAAAACTCTACAATATCGTCATTCCGTCGAATCTCTAGCACGTTTACAGTGTTGGAACCGCGAATTTCCGAACAACCTTTCCAAGCAACATACTTTGTCGCACTGCCATTATTATACCTGGATATTTGGTAGTAGCCACTATCGGAAATGACAAATTCAGAGAAGTTATTATTATCTGAAAGTCCCCAGATAAAACCATACCCATGATTGAACACACCAGCGACTTTCTCCAGCACAACATGAATGCGAAACTCTTTTCTATCATAGAAGAAATCCGCAGATGTCCACGTCAGCCATGAGTCGTTGCCTGCGCGTTTGTGTTCAAATACATAATAATGGTTTGCGTCTACGTAGAGGCTGCATTCCTCAGAATCCTTTGTAACCCATTCGTTGCTGTTGTCTTGAAAGTGTTCCTCGAAAATTAACATAGCTAAAACTTAAGTGTTGACAAATTTGTATATATATGAGTGTATTGCGAATGAGTGCGAGTACCACTAATTAGGCTTCTCTCAAAAGCGACAAAAAACACGCTCCAGCTATCAAAAGAGATGAAAATCTCGTTTCTCAACTTTTTTCTCCCCAAAATGTAAATAGAAACTCAATTATTACTTCATCGTGGAGTTCCAGGATTTCTGAGTTTTGTCAACTGAATATTAGTTAATTTGAAAAACAAGGACAGATATCATAGGAGAAGCAATCCTGAAATGAAGTGCGATCGCATCTAATTTCTCGTGAATCCCAATGCAGGCAATATCATAGCGCTCTTGCACTTTATTTGAGAAATTCTCCTTCACACCACTCGACATCAATTGTAGTGCTTTGTGCGTAGACAAAGGAGGGGCTTGTCGCCCCCTGAGTAATCAAGTGCGAGATATTCAATAAGTCGATCTGCCCTTTCAAGACTCAAGGGACAATTAAATAAAATTGATATCATCATGTATTATTTAAAGCGAAAATTTCCACAATATTTATGGCGTTGCGCTCTAATTGTTATGATTGTATTAACTACTGCAAGTCTTGGTACACAAAAAGCACACGCCGTACTGCGCCAACACCACGATTCCCCAGGCGTCTTGCGCTATCACTCTCTGGTATCTATCAAAGATGAAAAAGGATACGCTTGGCAAGTGCTGCTTTTCAAACAGAATTATCAGAGTGCCAAAAAAGATCTAAGACTGCGTTTGGTAGGTTTTCCTGGTGTAGTTGAACTAACGCATCCCCGCCCCTTGGAAATCATCACAGGAAGTGGTAAGTTACTGAGTGCATCCGATGTGTATGTAAATGCACCCGCACCAAACGTAGGCGAATATAACTTGACTGATATTTTCCATAAACTACCGACTACTGATTCGCTAAAACTTTACGTGCCAATCAGGGCAAAACAGGCACTCATTCTTAATATTCCCAGCAATGTTGTAGCTGAGTGGCAACTACTGGTTACAAAGATGGATTGATCGGCAACCCTTACACCTAGTACTCCATGTCATTAATTTTGAGGGGTTAGAATAGTTCGTAGTAAGCACTTTAGTGCTTAAAATTGAGCGATGAATCGCTCACTACGCACCCCTCAAAATTAATGGGACAGATCACCCCTGACGACATCTGGCGACTCCGATAAAAGCAGGCCATAATAGAAAGTCATTACAGATGGTTTGCTGGTAAAAAAAGTGCCATGATAATCAAACGCACAACCCTGCAATATCAAGAAGTAACTTCCGATAAAGTCTACGAAGTCGATCTGTGTCAGATAGGTGAATAAAGTTACGTAGTAAATTTTCGCTACGGACGCCAAGGGACAAACTTGAAAGAAGGTACAAAAACCACTCAAGCTATACCATTATCTGAAGCACAGCGAATCTTTGACAAGCTGGTAGGGGAGAAGATGAAAAAGGGATATCATGATGTTGCAGTAGAAAGCGACACTACCGCAATCAAGAAGTCAGCAGAAACTCCACAACTCCCTACTGTTGATGCACGCAAACAAGCAATTCTCACTCGCCTTGCTAATAACCAACCCAGCACATGGAAATTGGAAAGAGTAATTTGGCGTGCAGGAGAACTTAAAATCAGTGAAGCGACACCACTACTAGTCAAACTTATTGGCACAAGTGAACCTCTTAGAGATTACTGCATTGCTTGGTCACTTGGTTGGTGTGGAGGTGAGGAAGCCATTCCCGCGCTCATTAAACTGTATCAAAATACCTCAAGTCCAGATTTTGTCAGCCGTATCGCTTTTGAAGCATGGCTAAAACTTGCGGATGCGGAAACCAAAGCTGGTTTACAGGCAGAAATTATTGAGTTTCTACCACCAGAATTGCGTTCTTTAGCACGAGGTGATTCAGCAGAAACCGTTGAAACAGCATTACAAAATTATTTAGAAGGCGGTGACTATAAGCGTTTCACTGTACTCGATACAATCTATCAAATCGATAACCAACAAGTTCGTCTAGCTTCAATTAAGATTTTAGGCAACGCACCTTTTCAACCAAATTACTTCCAGCGACTGCGCCATATTTTCAAAATGGCTGAATACCGCCATGACGAGAAGAATTAACCGAGCTATTTATCGATTGAGTCACATACGAATATCTCTTAGCTTCTGCTCTTTGGATACAATTATCCCCAACTAAAAATATTTCTCATTTTTATGTGATTCAAATGAGAAATATTTTTAATTTAAACCTATCTAAATAAATATTGGCGATCGCTCACCAGTACCATTTCTAGATAAAAGCAGACCATGCTGTATCAAGTTGCTGTATGTAAGCTCCAGAAGCGTTAGTTCCATCCATTGTCCATATAGCGTTCTCACCTGTATTCTGATTGCGCCACAGAATGTCAGATTTACCATCTCCATTGAAATCACCAATGCTTGGTGTCCATGCTGTATCAAGCTTTGACAAAAAAGTCCCAGTAGGCTTGGTACCAGTATCATCCATCATCCAAACGGCATTCTCACCCGTTGTTTGATTACGCCACAGGATGTCAGACTTACCATCACCGTTGAAATCACCAATGTTTGGTGTCCATGATGTATCAAGCTTCGCAAAAGTTGTTTGAGTGGCAATTTTCGTACCATCCATCAACCAAACTCCGTTTTCACCCGTCTCCTGATTGCGCCAGAACATATCTGTTTTGCCATCGCCATTGAAATCGCCAACGCTCCTATTCCAAGAGGAGTTAACTTTCGGCAGACTTGTACTCTCAGTGGCAATTGTAGTCCCATCCATCAACCAAAGTGGTGAAACATACTGTTGATTGGTACCCCAGTAAATATCGCTCTTGCCATCACCGTTAAAATCGCCAACGCCAATAGAATCTTTAGATAAGTTAAATGACATCTCAGAACCTTGAGTGGCAATTGTCGAGCCGTCCATCAGCCAAAGCGGTGAGTACTGCGTCTGGTTATTGCCCCAGAAAATGTCAGTCTTGCCATCGCCATTAAAATCCCCAAAGCTAGGTTTCCAAGCTGGATCAAGCTGTTGCACAAAAATCTGAGAGGTAATTGTTGTGCCATCCATCTGCCAAATGAGGTTCTCACCAGTTTTCGTATTACGCCATAAAATGTCTGTTTTGCCATCACCGTTGAAGTCTGTAAGATTCCAAGATTGATTAAATGTCTGACTAGGATTGGGAATTGCTGACATAGCTTTGTTGTATATAGTGAATGACGATAAATTTAATCAACTGTCACCTTTTCAGCTAATACGTAAATAGGTGGGTATAAATAAAGCCAACTAGTGAGTCAAGTTCAGACGGCTGATCACATTTCCTCTTTAAAAGAGAGCAGGCTTGAAACGAGCGTTACTCCTCAGGCTAAAGCTGTCCTTCGTCATCAGGAGCCAGCAAGGATGAGGCTGCTTTTTGTACTTTAAATGCGAGGAGCAACCTTCTTTACGAGTTTTAACGCCTACGCACGTTTATTTAGGCTCACCTAGGCGCGTTGTGAATTGCTCTGCTATGAGCGCTGACAGTTGTGATATGTAGATACTATTGTAATGCGAATGACAAATGCACCCAGCCCTGATGTAAATCTCGAATGACTTTGCTGATTAATGTCTGGGGTTACACATTCATTAATCCTGACAAAGTATTAATGAATATCAGTGAGCTTAAGTCGGGGAAACCCAGAGATACAAATATTTTTTTAAAAGGCGATTGCCCGTACTCCTATGAATTTTTCGTAATTAGACGTTGCTCTTAGCTGAGGTAAGTAAGTGTCGGACTAACTCAATAAGATGTGTAATTCAAATGCGCCTTATTTTACTTGCTGAGTGTGGCTTGACTTTGTTTTTATACTTTCATTATTTTTTAAACGAAATGCCAGTACCCTTAATAAGAAACAGTTTGTGACAGAGTTTTATATTTATTACTCATGACAAATTCTGAACCTGAAGATAAATTTACAACTCATTATGCCTGAGTACAATGCATAATATTTTGCATAAATTGAATATTTTTTCTGACCTGTCAGCTACTGTACATCTGTATGGCACATTTAGTCTATTCCTCTATGTAGCAACCTTAAAGCCTTATGGGATGCCTCCGGTAATACTTACTTTGACTACCTCATGTTTTCTTTAACAGATAATGCAAGCAGCAGGAAAGAAGTAGGATTTACGCATTGACAAATAAACAATTCTGTGGACTGAGAATGAAAAGAATTATTAAGGATATGCAGACACACCATTGCCTTAAACAACTCTTTTATGCTGATCGCACATCCGAAGACAAAAGCCCTCTTGGCTCAGGATGAGTTCGATAAATAAGCTTGGAAGAAATTTTTGCCCTCATCCTGTCTTTGATAAGACTGATCTATGGCAGTCTTAATTAGAGATGCGAAAAACTTCATCAAGTAGTCGTAAACGATTAACAGTTGACATTCAACCGTCAACTGTTAAAACGTTGCAATTTACGAATCATTTAGAATTCCTTTAGATTAAAAAGGCTCATCTTAGACAAGGGACCATTCTTTAGAAACTGTAGGCAAATAAGTCCCATTAGCTGTGGTGTTATTCATTTGCCAAATTGCATCCTCACCTGTTTGAGAATTGCGCCAAAAAATGTCAGTCTTGCCATCGCCATCGAAATCGCCAATACTAGGTTTCCAAGGTGCGTCAGTTTTTGGTAGAAAAGCTGCAGTGGAAACCTTTGTGCCATCCATCAGCCAAGCAGTGTTTTCACCCGATGTATCATTGTGCCAAAAGATATCGGTTCTACCATCGCCGTTAAAATCGCCAATACTGGGCTTCCAGGATGGATCAAGTTTGGCTACAGAATCGCTTGTGACGAAGACACCATTCATTAGCCAAACGGCATTCTCTCCGGTTTGGCCATTCCGCCACAAAATATCGCTTTTACCATCGCCATTAAAATCGCCAATATTAGGTTGCCATGTAGGATCTAATTTTGACAGAGAGTATGCTTTTGAGTTCGTACCATCCATAAACCAAACGGTGTTCTCTCCCGTCTTTGTATTGCGCCACAGAAGATCGCTCTTGCTGTCGCCGTTAAAATCGCCAAGACTATAAGTCCAAGATGAGTTAGTTGTAGGCAGAAAAGCTGCAGTATTAATTTTTGTACCATCTACCAGCCAGACGGCATTTTGCCCTGATTGAGCATTACGCCACAAAATGTCGCTTTTGCCATCGCCGTTGAAATCACCAATGCTAGAAGTCCAAGAAGGATCAATTGTCTGTACAGAAGCCTGAGAGGCAATTCTTGAGCCATCCATCAGCCAAATGACATTATCTCCCGTTTTTGTATTGCGCCAGAAGATGTCAGTCTTATTATCGCCGTTGAAATCGGCAAAAGCAGATTGCCAAGATGAATCCAACTGAGGAAGAGCTGCTACTGTCTGTTTATCACCATCCATCAGCCACATGGTCATTTGACCTGTTTGTGGGTTACGCCATAATTTATCAGTCTTGCCATCACCGTTGAAATCAGGATAAACCGCAGCATTACTGAATATTGCATTGGGATTAGGATTTTTTGCAGCCTTAACTGTCCCTACAGACTGTTGGTTTAGTAATGATTGAGACGAGTTGCCAAAGTTCAAAAAAGAATTTAAACCAAAGTTGTCTAGAAAACTATTGGAAATCTTGGAAAATAGCGCTGAACTAGGACCTGTAGAAAAGCTTAATGGGTTTTCAGAGGTAAACATCATGTTAGTCGTTCAAAGAGTATTTATCAATTTTTTAACTGTTTTTTTTCAATATTTCTGTTAAAGATTAACATCTCCTTTTTTCTCAAAGTTTAATTTAATATCTGACGATAATTGATGAGAATGGATAAACCCGGTTTCTTTAAGAAACCGGGTTTTTAAGAATGATCCATAAAAATAAATAGCACGACGGATTAGGGAACTGGAAGCGTTCTCCTGCAGTAGGCTTCACCCGTCCGCGATTATTGAAGCATTAAGCTCATCCCATCCTTAAAAGGAGTGAGAATTCGCCTTATTAGTTATTGGTCAAAACTATAATCTTTGACCAATAACTAATGACAAATGACGGCACTTACGCTATCTTCTCATCCCGCTCTCAAGAATGAGTGCCCCCAGTTGCATTTTGTAATGACGCTCGTAGCGCTACTCGTCTCCGGTAAGAGAGAAAGTGTCTTCCCCAACTTTCAACACCCAACACTAAAATTTAGACTATCACGCTGGCGATCAGGTCATTTTCGTTGTCTTAGTCTAAAGTTCAGTATATACTGACCCATTCTTTGCTAAGTGTTGGGAGACTAGAACCAGAGGGGGTAGCGCCATTCATGAGCCACAAAGAGTTCTCACCCGTGTCGTTATTGCGCCAGGTGATGTCAGTCTTACCATCGCCGTTGGTATCGCCAAGACTTGGCTGCCAGCTTGAACCAAGTGTTGGTAGAGCAGTAGCACTGGTAACGTTCTTACCATTCATTAGCCAAACAGAGTTCTCACCCGTTGAACCATTGCGCCAGAGGACATCGGTTTTGCCATCACCATTGAAATCACCAACTAGAGGTTTCCAAGCTGTGCTGAGTGTCGGTAGGGCAGACTCACTGGGAGTCGTGCCATTGAATGTCCAAAGTTTATTCTCACCCGTGTCCTTATTCCGCCAGAGGATGTCGCTAGTCAAACCGCCATTGACATCGGTGATTGTCGGTTCCCAAGATGTGCCAAGTGTTGGCAGCGCCGCTCCAGTTGCGTTTGCACCATTCATCAACCAAATGGTGTTTTCACCTGTTTTTCCATTGCGCCAAAGGATATCGGTGGTGCCATTACCTTTAAAACTGGCAAGAGTTGGTGTCCAAGAAGGGTCAAGTGTTGGTAACGCAGACGCTGTTGCTTTCGTACCATTCATCAACCAAACGGCGTTCTCACCCGTTTTTCCATTGTGCCAAAGGATGTCGGTGTTGCGATCGCCGTTAAAATCGCCAATGCTAGGTGTCCAGTTCCCATCCAGCGTCGGCAGAGCAGCTTGACCTGCAACTGTTGTGCCATTCATTAGTAAGACTTGGTTCTCCCCCGTTGATTTATTGTGTAAGAGGAAGTCAGTCTTACCATCGCCGTTGAAATCAGCAATCTTAGAATCCCAGTCGGAACTAAGTTTCGGTAAAGAAGCTGAGCTGGCAACTTTTGTGCCATCCATCAGCCAAATAGTGTTCTCACCTGTTTGAATATTGTGGAAGACTCTGTCGGTTTTTCCGTCACCGTTGAAATCGGGAAAAACTGCGGCACTAGTGAGAAAGGGATTAGGGTTAGGGTTGACTGCAGCCAGTGGCGAAGTCAACGATTCAGTTTGTAGTAAGTTTGACGAACTTCCAAAACTCAAAGAGTTATTTAAATCGTCCGGCAATAAGGAGCTTCCATAGCCTAACGAACTATTTAAATCATCCTCTATTTGAGAGCTTGCATAGCTCGAAAAAGTATTTAAATTAACTGGATCTGTAAAAAGATTTGAGGTTTGAATGGATTGTAATGCGCTCTGACTGGTAGAGAAGCTCAATGGATTTGTAGATTCCAACATAGTTTTTGTTTGGAGTTCATCGTTATAAATCTTTTAACTGGTTATTGAATAAAAGTTCAAGTGTTGATTAAGAAC
>JAQYWO010000488.1 GCA_029379215.1 Rhizonema sp. PD37 | reverse complement strand
AATTTCACCACTTCTTAGAGATAGCTAATAGCAATTGGCTAATTACTATTAACTATCTCTAAGGTTTTTAGTGAGATGTCAAGTTTGTTTTTTGAAAGAAACTATCGCACTTATTTTCTAAAACAACACAAATGTTACTTAATGACTGTTGATAATTATCCATATCCTCTTGTTCCAGAGAAATTTTAGCAGCAGTCTGCAAATCCTCAACTGCCTTTGCATGATTCTGTTTAGACTCACTGCCACCGTACTGTGCAAGTTCATAACGAACAATGCCTCGTTTCAGATAGACTTTTGCTAGTTGAGAGTCAATATGTAAGGCTTGGTCAAAGTCGTCAATTGCTTCTTTATAATCTTTTTCAAATTGACTGCTATATTGAGCAATATGATAACGAATAAGACCGCGCTGAAAATAAGCTTCTGCTTTAGAACTGTCAAAATTTAAAGCTTGATTAAAATCATTAATAGCTTTTTTATAGTCTTGCTGAGAATCCCCGCTATATTTAGCAAGTTGGGCACGGACAATACCTCGTCTTACATAAGCTTCTGCTTCCTTAGGATTAAGACGCAAAGCGTTATTAAAGTCTCCAATTGCTTGATTGTACTCTCTATCTGGATCGCTACTGTATTCGGCGAGTATAGAGCGAACATTGCCCCGGTTGACAAAGGCTTTAACCTCCCCCGGATTAATCTGTAGAGCATGGTTGTAGTCTGAGATTGCCGCTTCATACTCTTTCAGGTTATAGTGAGAATTACCACGGTTGATGTAAGCTTTTGCGTATGTGGGATTTTGTTGTATGGCTTGAGTAAATTTTTCAATTGCTTGCTCGTAGTCCCGCACTTTGTAAGAAGCATGACCTTGCTTATAGTAGTCAGCAAAAGTCTGAGAAGCAACATTGTCTTGATTTTGAGGAATCAACCTTTGTTGGGTGTAAGCATTTTGGAAAACAACAGGGCTTGTAAATTTGATCAAGATGTCCAAATACCCTAATAGTCCAAAGCCAAGCAGACAGATCACAACAAATAGAAACTTAGATTTTTTCCTTGGAAGTTTATAATACGATGCTTTTTGAGGAGTAACTGGCAGCCAATGATTCACTTGGGAAACTTGACTGAGCGGTTGTAACTGTGTTGTTGGAGCTTTACGCCTTTTCAGTTGTTTGGAGTGGACTTGTAAATGCTCCCGAGCGGCGACTGCTTGAGGTGATGGAAAGGGATCGCGTCCGCCCAAGCGCACAGTACGTTCACACCAAGGGCAACTGTGCAGGTGATTGTTATAGTAATGCTGAGGGTTCTTACTACAGGTGACAAGTGAATGTTCGGCTTCACCCAGCACTAATAGCCATGTTTGAGCACTGGGACGAAGTAGAGGGTTATTATGACCCTCTTCAAAACAGCGCAACAACAGTTCCCGTAAACCCGGATGGATAATTTCCCAAGCTGGTGCTATGGGGGTGGAAACGTAAGGGACACGCCGCTTTTGACTGTAAGTAAAATGACCAGAAGCAATACGTGCTTCATAAGGTGGTGGTTCACCTACGCCTTGATAGATACCTGAGTAGGGGTGTGTTCCTTCCATTAACAATTGGAAGATCAGCACCGATAACCCAAACAAGTCATGAGCGATCGCCCGATCACACTGAGAAAAAGTTTTATTTTGGAGTTCTGGTGGAGTGAACTCTGGTTTACCAACCGGGCAGCGATAAACAGCATTATTGTCTGGATCGCGTACTTGAAACGAGTCAGTGTCTACCACTGTCACCAATGCTGTGTCACTGACAAGAATATTAGACTCATTGACATCGCCAACGCAATACCCACTGTTATGTAAAGCCGCAAACGCGGCAGCCAGATTGCGGGCAGTACGCAGTAAATATTTATAGCTAAATAAAGGACAGTGTTGGCGGCGAGTTCTGGGGTTATAAAAATCAATGATCGGACGCATTCCCCGAATGCGCGGCATTAAAAAGCCGATGGTGCGATCGCTTCCATCTGCTGCCTTTAACAGTTCTACTGGCCAAGCGATCGAAATATGTCCCAAAGAGGCTGTTGGGTTTTCTGGTGGATGAGCTAGCATAACTTCTAGCTTGCGAGCCTGGTCGTTGTTTGGCTTATGATAAATCTTTGCCACCAAATCTGTATCTGTTGGCACCGTATAAACACATGCCTCACCGCCACGACCCAAACTCACGCTCAGATTGACACTAGAAATTTTTTGGTTGGGAAGACTACGTAGTACCTGCATGATAGAATTTTAATTACCGGGTGAAAAGCGAATTACCATCCTTGTCAAGATTTTTATTAATTATTTGCCTAATGTGGCTATAACTAAAGTCAAATCGTCGTCTGTACGTTGCGCGATCCGATCAGACCGCAAAAACTTTACCAACTGCTCTTTTGCTACAATCTTGTCTTCTACATTGGATGCGAAGTCAAACAGTGGCAAAAAGAAAGGTTTATGAGGTACACCCACTGCCATATTCATAGCTAGCATTTGCAGTCCATCAGTGAGAACACCAATATTTACTATAGCTTGACGCCATAATTTTAACTGCGCTGTATCTACAGATCCTGGAGAGGTCAAAAAACAAGTTTCATTGATATATTCACCATTGTCTGGCGTGGTAAGTGCAATTAAGTTTCCCATGTCATCGTTTGCCACTGCCACGCCATCACCTATTTGACCCACCGCTACCATTTCAGGTGTGGCGATCATAATAATTAAAGTACTTGCTAAATCTGACGGTTGTGTATCACATGCAACAGCTTCTTCCTCCACCGCTGTTTTAGCGGCTAGCATTGCTTCCGTCAACAGCAGTTGTACAACACTATCATCAGCAAGAATTCGTTGGGTAACTTCTTTACTCGATATATTTTCTATTACTGTTTCCACAGCAACCATTGCCCCAATTTTTCCCATACTTGCCGAACCAGCACCATCTGCAGCCGCCACTACCAAAACATTATCTGATAATGTTTGCCAATGATGGGCATCTTGACACAACTGCTGATTTTTGACATGACTTGTGCCACAAACTGATGCAGCTACTACCCTCCATTGCATAACTTGTTTTGAAGTTTTCATTGATTGTCAATTGTCCTCTAACAGCTGTGTAAGCATGACCTGTGACGCTCTTTCTTTATTAAACAGACCCCCAACCGATTGGCGGTAATGCCACCTGTTCGTCTACTTTCGAGTGAGACACTGTTGACATACTCGCTGACAGCCAAACAAACATTTCCACAAAGTTAAGTCCCTGAAGTCTCAAGGGAGTACGCACAGCTATTTGACTTAAACGCGTCATATTTGCATTTTCTACTCCTACAGTAAAAAATGCCACCCGTTTATTTGTTTCATCTACTTGTAACCGCCGTGATGCCTGTTCTACAACATCTTCAAATTCCCCTTGCGGTTCTCCATCGGTAATCATAAATACCCAAGGGCGATAATAAGCAATGCCATTATTGCGATACTGAGTTTTACGGTCTTGAATCAAATCTAGAGCTTTATGAATTCCAGCGCCCATAGTCGTCAGCCCTTGTGCTGTCAACATCGGCGGACTGAATTGGTCGGCAGTCACAAAGTCCTGTACTACATTTATGTGACTGTCAAAAGTAATTATTGCTACCTCAACTCTCCTAGCGGCCAGAGAATTTTTAGTTAATTCATCCCTGAAACTTACTAGTCCCTCATTTAAAGCATCGATAGCTACTCCTTGCATCGATCCAGAAGTATCGAGTAACAGCACGCAAGGACAACGCGGCTCAGGATTTTCAGCGAATTCAACTACTTCATCAAGTTTTAATGTATCATGCATGACTAACGTGTTATGTTCAACTCCAAATTACTTTTTCTTTTTCCGAGAGAGTATATGGTTGATAGACTCCAGGAGACTAAATGTATGGTGGCGCGATTATGAATAGTTTACTATTTCCTCAATAGATTGCTGCTGCTAAATTCCCTACAAATTCATAAAAAATTTTCTCAAACCGTAATCTAGCAAGAATGATGGTACTGAGGGATTTAATTACGTTTTATAGTACATTTTGAATTATGTATAAG